>NZ_JBPCCH010000025.1:0-54881 GCF_050971805.1 Robertmurraya mesotrionivorans
GTCTCTTTTTATAAGACATAGAAAAACCCGAATAACGTCCCTTTTTAAAAGGTGTCCATTATTCGGGTTATAGTTCATTTATGTCACGTCTTTTTATTTTATTACTTGCATTATTGAACAATAGGGTCAGCATTCCTGTAATGAATGAAAATGAGGTTTGAATAAAAAAAGAACCTCTTGGTAGAATGAGAGAGTCCTAAAGCTGGCCAGCAAAAAAGGACAATTCCCAAATACCAGGAGGTCTTAAAATGAATTATAACCAAAATGAAAAGATTGCTCAAATTACTTCTCAGACTCTTATTATAGGTGTAGATATTGCGAAATTCAAGCATGTGGCACGTGCCCAGGACTATAGAGGAATGGAGTTTGGTTCTCCTTGTTATTTTGAGAATACCAAGCAGGGATTTCAACTGTTTCTCGATTGGATCAATCAATTAAAACTAGAACAACACATGGAAAAAGCGATCGTAGGGATGGAACCTACTGGACACTATTGGCTAAACCTAGCCCATATACTAAAAGGAAATCAAATAAAGTTTGTCGCTGTGAACCCATTACATGTTAAGAGGAGTAAGGAACTTGACGATAACTCACCGACTAAGAACGATGTGAAAGACGCTAAAGTTATCGCACAGCTAGTCAAGGATGGGAGATATGCTGAACCACCGATTCCACAAGGTGTTTATGCAGAACTCCGTGTGGCGAAAAAAATACGCGATCTCCTAACTGACGACCTTCAAACGGTGCAAGGCCAGATTCACAACTGGCTAGATCGGTATTTTCCTGAGTTTTTAACCGTCTTTAAGAGTTGGGAAGGGAAAGCTGCCTTGCAATTTCTAAGGCTAGGAGCCTTACCACATGAACTGATTCAATTCACTGATCAGTACTTATTGGATCATTTACGAAAAGCAGTTAGTCGGAGTGTAGGACTAAACAAAATAATAGAGTTAAAACAAGCAGCAAAAGAGTCCATCGGACTTCGTCAAGGTGCTGGTATGGCTAAATTAGAACTAGCAACCCTGCTTGATAAATACGACTTGATACAAGAGAAGTTCGTAGAACTTGATAATAAGATTGATAACCTAATTGAACATATCCCGGGTGTTCAACAAATGTTAGCTATTAAGGGAGTAGGGAGAGATACCGTTGAATTGTCGAGCAACATTTTTGAAGAAAACAGAATATATATATGAGATTCTTAATAAATGCACTTATACGATCTGGCAGATAATTGAATAATAGGATTATGCAATAAGGCATTGGAGAGATGTGTGAGGTGTATTGGTTATAATCTTTTTTTGCACAGGCCAAAAACGAATAAGATAAGCGATAATAGTGAATTTGCTCCTGATGTAGATGATAATGCTAATGTATGTACCCGAAAAATTAGATTTTCACTCTAACCTTTGGGGTACATTAATATTTATCACATGTCTTTACTTTTTGTGGTTTTTGATAAATTTTTTGTATTATTTTTTATTAAATGAACTAGTAAGGCGATTAAAGGCAAAGATGTTCCAATGAGTAAAGTTACTTCACTATTAAATTTATAGTATGAGTAACTTCCGATCCAAGAACCAAAGGCTCCTCCCAAAAAGAAAATAGTCATATATAATCCATTAAGTCTGTTTCTTATCTCGGGATTCAAACCAAAGATAACTTTTTGACCTAAAAATAAATTTCCTGATACCCCAATATCGATGCTAATTCCGGAGATAAGGATTAAAATTACACTTAATAGTGAATGATCTTGAACAAAAAATAAAACTACAATAGATAATAGTACGAGCGCCATTGATACATTAGTCATTGAAAAAATATAACCTTTATCTGCTATTTTACCAATAGTAGGAGTTAATAAAGCTCCAGCTATTGCAACAAATCCAATTAATGCAATTTCATTATTTGAAAAATGTAATGGTTCAGACCTTAATAAAATTGGGAGTACTGTCCAATAAAGACTAAATGCTGCAAATAAACATGCGTGATAAAAAGCTCTTTGTTGTAAAGGAGAAGTATTTATTAGTAGCTTCACCATAGAAGCAATTAAATTTGAATATGACATGTTACTATTTGATACAACTTCATAGTTAGGCAAAAATTTTATAATTAACAGTAATACGGCAACAAGCGTTATTAATGAAAATAGAAAAACCATTCTCCAGCCGAACCAGTCAGTTATTCCGATAGATAATGGGCGAGCAATCATAATTCCAATCAATAAACCACTCATCACTTTACCTACATATTTACCTGTCTCTTCAACAGGCACAATCCTCATTGTTAGTGGAACTAATATTTGAGCCGCACAGGCCCCAATGCCAATTATGGTTGTTAATATTAAAAAAACAATTCCATTTGACGAAATAAGAGTAACAATTAATGAAATAATGGAAAGCCCGATCAGAATAGCAATTATTTTCTTACTTTTAAATAAGTCAGCCATTGGTAAGATAAAAAATAATCCCAATCCATACCCAATTTGGGTCAAAGTAGTGAGCAATCCAGATAAATCAGAAGAGATGTTTAGATCTTTTGCAATGAATTGTACGATTGGTTGAGCATAATAAATATTAGCAGCAAGTGATCCGCAACTAATTGCCAAAATGAAAATTAGAAAATTTGTTTTTTTAGTCAATTTTATCAATCCTTTTGTTTATTTTTATTTTGGTACGATCGTTCCGTAATGCTAAAAAAAGAAAGACTATAGGTCTGCAATAGTCTTATCCACTAGAATATAGGCTAGATTTTTCTCTTTTTTGTATCTGGACATTAAATTAATGCTATGATTTAAACTTAATAAAGAATATGCAACTAATTCAGAGTTAACCTCTTGTGAAATTTCTCCTTTCTTTTTTCCTTCTTCAATGACTTGCTTAAATACTTTTTCAAGTTCATTAAAATCATTTATAAGTATTTCTTCTATGGAAGGATCAATATGTCCAATAAGCAGTGAAGAATTAGTGATAATACAACTTTTTGGATTGTCATCTGAATAGCATTTTTCAATTTGTTGATAAAAAAAGGTTTTAAGTGATGCTTTAGTGTTTATACCACTAAAAAGTAAATTTCGCCTTCGATAGCCATAGTTTTTATAATGTTCTAAAACCAGTTTAAATAGTTCATCCTTATCTCCAAAACTATCGTAGAGAGTAGATCGACTTATTCCCATCGTTTCAATAAGATCTGAGATATATGTAGCGTCATAACCTTTCTCCCAGAATAAATACATAGCTTTATTCAAAGCATGTTCTTTGTTAAAACTAATCCTTCTAGCCAATTTACAACACCCCCATTCATATAAATTAGTATAGAAGTTTTGGAACGAAGAGTCCAGAAAAACATATTCTTAATCAAGTCTTTCGTTAAAGGGCGTTTTTCTGGAACAATGAAAAGTGCTTATTTCTGCTTTAGAAAATACTCCAAATTCTCTATAGTCTATTGTATAGTTTCTTCAATTGTTAAAAATCCACCGTAAGATTCTTGGATAGATTTCAGCATAATTACCATTGATTCCAACAAACACTACACTACATTGAAGAAGGTAATAAAATTGGACCATACATATTAGGTATGTCTAATATGTATGGTCCTTTTAGTGTTAACTGTTTCACTTACCTAACCTAAATATAATCATGGTTATACCCCTATATGCGCGATAATGATAAGGACGGTATGGTAGGTGAGTAAGCCCCTAGAACTTTGAGGGAAAATAAATAAACGAAAGAACATTATCCTTGTTGGACGATTTATAACAATTTGCGAATGGGTGTCTGTACAGGAACAACTGAAGTTAATAGTCATATCATCTAAGTTTGTATGGTGAAAATATAATTATTTTTTAAAAGGTGCGTTGGTCCAAGAAGGATTAACTGCCTTTTTTGTTGAAGTTTTTAGCTAACGGGGGCGATTCTTCCATAAGGGAGATCGCCTTTTCTTATTGTGGTAAAGGAGCAGGTTAGTACAAAAAGAAATAATATAAAGACTAGCTTTTTTGATTTTTAAGCTAGTCTTTATATTAATTTTTAAGAGTGGTTGTGATGATCCTAATCAGAACTTGACTCATCCTGTTCATCGGAGCTGGACTCATCATCGTCTATATCTTGACAACATTGAGTAAACGAGTCATCCGGACACACGCCTGGAATTGGAATACATGGATTAAAATTTTGATTATCGAGATTTTCGAATGATCTCATCATCTCGTGATCTTCGTGTTCAAGGATGTGGCAGTGCCACGGATAGATTCCTGTAAATGGCCCAAAACGTGCAATGATACGGGAAACCTCACCAGGATTGGCACGAACGGTATCTTTCCAGCCCGTTTCACTTGGATCAAGTGGTAGTGGCGGCCCAATAACAGGATTATTATTTGGATCACCGGAGAACGTAGCACGACTCAAAATTTGAAATGTAACAAGGTGCAAGTGAATCGGATGAGTGTCCGGTGTAGTATTGTAAAGCTCCCAAATCTCTATAGTTCCATTATATGGAGTTTCTGTTATAGGTAATTGATCCCACTCCAGATTATTTAATAAATTTTTTAAACGCCCGAATTCATCTGTAGATTCCACTAAGACGTTTTTTCTTACTGTTACAGCATCGCCAGGATCAAGTCTCTCCAAGCAACTTAGATTTTCTGGAACTTTACTTTTGTCAGGTTTGGAGAGTTTTTGCTTAACACGAAATTGCATAATCTGACTAAGGTCTGGAGAAGGTGGATTACCGTCAGGGAATGGTGCGTTTGCTTCATTTGTTAAGATAATATTTTGACCTTTATGGTTTGAAAAATCGACAATCACATCGACCCGTTCTGCAGGTGCAAGGATGATTTGGGATACATTTTCTATCTTTTTTTCCAATAGTCCTCCTTCCGTGCCAATTAAGGTAAAATCTAGATCAGGAGAACTAAAACTAATACGGTAAAAACGAGCATTGGAGCCATTTAGGATACGGAACCGGTATTTTCTTGGCTCAACCTCTAGGAAGGGCCATACTTTTCCATTGACTAATATTGTGTTGCCAAAAAACTCAGGGACAATGGATGGATTTGGTAATGTTGGATCTATTGCTGGAGGCGGCTGTGGTGCTGGAGGTGGCTCATGGCCAGGCTGGGTTGGATAGAACCATTCACCATTAGGATAAAACGAACGGTCTTGGATGACCAATGGTATTTCAAATTTTCCACTCGGCAGGTTCAATTCTTCCTCTTCTTCATCTCGAAGGAGATAGAAGCCTGCAAGCCCTGCATAAACGTTCAAGCGAGTGATTCCAAGGGTATGGTCATGATACCATAGTGTTGCAGGACGTTGACAATTTGGATAAAAGTAGACTTCATGCACGAATTTCGGACCAACATTTTCAAAATCGCGGGTAAACCATGCCTCTGGATGTCCGTCATTTTCCGGACTAACCCGCCCTTCATGTAAATGTACAACCGTTCTTACAGATGGTTTATCTGGTTCCGCACCATGAATTGTACGATCCACGGGCAGCAGGTGTTCAAAGGGCAATTCATTTTTCCACTTGACTAAAATAGGCTCATTTCTGCGAACTTCGAAGGTAGGGCCAGGATACAAACCGTTGTAACCCCAGACGGTAGTTGGCGGCAAATCGCGATGTAACTTTTGCATTACTTGTTTCATGGTTACTTCATAGTATGGGATTCCATCACGGGTGCCTTCTGCTTTTAAGACAGGAGGAAACGGTAAAGCATCTACAAACTTCTCTAAAGACATATATCTGCTCCTTTTTATAAATTGAAATAAACTTACATACATATTATATGATTTTGATTATTAAGAGCATGGACAGACTAAGGAAGACATGAGTGGAATTTATAAATACGAAAGAGAATGTCATTATAGAAAAACCTCATTAATGGGGTTAGCCAAACACAAAGATTGTGAATAAATGTACATAAAGTAATGGGGGCGTTAGTAAAACAAGAAAGGACATTACATATTCTTATGACCAGAATGTAATGTCCTTTTTCATATTTTTTGGTACATCTTTCTCAAAATTATGGATGAACAGTTACCGCCGTTCCGTTTGGGACAATCCTCGATAATTCCTCTACATCTCTATTATACATGCGAATGCAGCCTTTTGAGACTGCCTTTCCAATCGAGCTGGGGTCATTAGTACCATGAATTCCATAATGTTGTTTGGATAAGCTCATCCACATCGTCCCGAAAGGTCCTCCGGGATTAGGTGCTTTATTTAGAATAATATAATTTCCTATTGGGGTTTCAAATAACATTCTTCCTACCGCAATAGGGTATTGTTTTTGAAGTGTACCATTTCTAAATAAACGTAGAGTACGACTATTTATACCCACATCAATTCGATAAGGACTGCTCTCTGGTGAAGGAACGCCTGGAATATTGATGGATTGTCCGGGATAAATGAGGTTTGGATTAATGGAAGGATTAGCTCGGAGAATGGTTGCAAGCGGGGTACGATAATCCTTTGCAATTTGATTAAGGGTTTCACCTGTTTTAACTGTATGAATCAGCGGGAACACCTCCTAGGGACTTTTTATTACATTCTATGTTAGTGGGGAAAAGTGATTCATAGTTGGTTATAAAATTGGAATGGGTTTTTGTTGTTTTAGCTGTAGCATAAATGCAAATTAGAAAAAAACTAGCTCATAAAAAATTTTTTTATATGTTAATTTCTCTTACCTCCTTCTTTTCAATTCTTTGGGAGACACAATATTTAATTTTCCGTATGTTTGATTAAACCATGACTGGCCCAACATGTTGTTTTATTGCGAAATAACCAAAAGCCAACTATAACAAGCAACGCATTTTTCTCCTAGCCTACTATTTATGGACTCCTCCTATAAAAAAGGGGGGGTATTTCATCAAAAACCCTTATGAAGTTTTATGTGGCATATTTATAAAGTTGCAAAATAACCACAGTTTTCTAGCGGATTTCTTAAGATTTGGGCACCCTTGACGAGGAGGTGTACCTGTCATAGGATGTAAGTGAAATGATTCACAAACTCTTATCGAAGCTCCTAAACGTTAAACAAATTTTTTTATAAAACATTGTGAAATTATTCACATAAGGAGGAAGCAAAATGTCAAAAGTAATCACGGCTTCAAAAGCAGCAGAGCTTATTAAGGATGGAGACACAGTGGCAGCAAGTGGTTTTGGTTTATCTTGTTGGCCGGAAGAAATGGGGATCTCCATTGAAGAACGTTTTTTACAAACCGGTCATCCGAAAAATTTAACAGTCATGCATGCTAGTGCGGTAGGAAATCGTCGTGAAAAGGGAATGAGTCACCTTGGCTACGAGGGGCTAGTAAAACGTTGGATTGGTGGAATTGCGATTGCCTCTCCTGGAATGGCGAAATTAATTGAAGAAGATAAATGTGAAGCCTACAACCTCCCTCAAGGGGTCATTACTCAGCTTTATAGGGAAATTGCAGCGAAGCGTCCAGGAGTAATCACAAAAGTAGGAATGGGAACATTTGTTGATCCACGAGTAGAAGGTGGGAAAATGTCACCTTCCACAAAAGAAGAGATTGTAAAAGTAATAGAGATAGAAGGGGATGAATGGTTATTTTATAAATCCTTCCCGATCCAAGTTGGATTAATACGTGGAACAGTTGCAGATGAAAATGGGAACTTAACGCTTGAAAAAGAAGGTCTTCACATGGAAGTACTTCCAATCGCCCAGGCTGTTCGTAACTCAGGAGGAATCGTCATTGCCCAAGTAGAGGCGGTTGCGAAAAATGGCACACTCAACCCTAAGGATATAAAAGTACCTGGTATTCTCGTTGATTATATTGTGGTTTCAAAACCAGAAAATCATTTCCAGACAGAAAATACTTATTATAACCCAGCTTTCTCTGGCCATATTAAAGTACCTGTAGAAAGTATGGAGACTCTTCCATTAGATGAACGGAAAATCATTGCCCGCCGCTCTGCAGCAGAGCTTGTACCAAATACGATCTTAAATCTTGGTGTAGGAATCCCGGTTTGCGTCTCAACGGTAGCAGCTGAAGAAGGAGTTAGTGAACAGCTCATTCTTACAACGGAGGCAGGTTCGGTTGGTGGTGTACCTGCTGGATTAAAGGATTTTGGGCATGCGTATAACTCTGAAGCTATCGTTGATCATGACGCTCAATTTGATTTTTATGATGGAGGCGGAATTGATTTATCTGTTCTTGGTTTAGCTCAAACAGATGAATGTGGCAACGTCAATGTGAGTAAATTTGGAACACGAGTAGCCGGTTGTGGAGGATTTATAAATATATCACAAGCTGCAAAGAAAATAGTATTTGCCGGTACATTTACTGCTGGTGGTCTTCAGATTGCAGTAAAGGACGGAAAGCTCGAAATCCTTCAAGAAGGAAAGGCAAAAAAATTCATTAAAAAGGTTCAGCAAATCACCTTCAGTGGAGCTTATGCAACAGAGGTGAATCAGCCAGTTGTGTATGTGACAGAGCGCGCGGTATTCGAACTTCAAGAAGGAAAAATGACATTAACAGAAATTGCACCTGGCGTAGATTTACAAACACATATTTTAGATCAAATGGATTTTGAACCAGTCATTTCACCAAACCTAAAAGAAATGGACTCAAAAATGTTCGAGGAAAACTGGGGCAAATTAAAAGCCATTATTGAAGAAAAAACAAAGCCGGAAGTAGAGCTAGTTTAATAATAAAAAACGGAGGAAATTTCAATGAATAAAGAACTCAATCGTTGGACGATATTAGTTGTTTCTACAATCATTAACATTTGCGTCGGGGCTATATACGCTTTCAGTATTTTTGCTTTACCTTTAACAAATGTATTTCAAGCTTCCATGGGAGAAATCATGATGGCTTTTACCATCAATGCTGCAATTTCACCAATTCCGATGATTCTAGGTGGAAAACTCGTTGATAAGGGTGGAGCAAAGCTCGCCATTCTAATAGGGGGATCGATGTTTGGAGCAGGATTCATATTATCCGGATTTGCTACGGCTCCATGGATGTTATACATCACGTACGGAGTAATTACAGGAGTTGGGCAAGGAATTGTGTACTCAGCGACAATTGGTAATACGGTGAAGCTTTTCCCAGATAAAAGAGGTCTCGGAACAGGTATTGTAACAGCTGGTTATGGTGGTGGAACGATTATTCTTGCACCGGTAGCCAATGCCTTAATTACTGCTAATGGTGTGCAATCAGCTCTTATTACTTTGGGGTTTGCGTTTTTAGGGATTATTTTAGGGTGCAGTACACTCTTTAAAGCTTGTCCTGTTGGTTATACTCCACAAGGCTGGACCCCTCCAGTTGCCGCAGGAAATAAGGGCGGGGTAAACATCAATTGGAATGAAATGATTAAAAAGCCAATCTTTTATGTGATTGCGGGTATGTTTTTAATCGGTGCTTTATCAGGCATGATGGTAACATCAAATGCTTCTGTCATCGGACAAACGATGTTTGGATTATCAGCAGCGACAGCAGCATTATTTGTAAGTCTTTATTCTCTTAGTAACTGTATGGGTCGTATTTTCTGGGGAGCTGTTTCTGATAAAGTTGGACGTATTAATTGTTTAATGATCATCTATGTGGTGATTGCTGCCATGATGTTAACAATCGCGAGGTCTACTTCTGTTGGTGGGTTTGCTGTTGCTATTATCGGAATCGGCTTATGCTTTGGAGGAACAATGGGTATTTTCCCTTCTATCGTTGGAGAAAAGTTCGGAATGAAATTCTACGGAGTCAATTATGGTGTGACATTCATTGGTTATTCAGGTGCAGCCTTCTTTGGTCCAAGAATAGCAAATACGGTTGCTGCTGCGAATGATGGAATGTTTACCAATGCATTCTATATCGCTCTAGTAATCTCGTTAGTTGGTTTTGGTTTAACCTTTGTGTTTAAAGCATTAGAAAATAAAAAACAATCCAATACTCCTGATAATACTCAGGCTGCATAAAAAAGATTAATAACCATAAGGAGGAAAAACAAATGTCTATTACAAAACTATTAGGTATTAAATATCCAATTTTTCAAGGTGGAATGGCACAAATTGCCCTTTCTCCATTAGTAGGAGCGGTTTCAAATGCTGGTGGACTAGGGATTATCGGTTCAGGTGGATTTTCAGCAGATAAGCTTCGTGAAGAGATTAGAAAGACAAAAGAAATCACTAACAATCCATTTGCAGTCAATCTAATGCTAATGATGCATAATATCCCAGAATTAATTGAAGTCATAATTGAAGAAGGTGTAAAAATTGTAACAACGGGTGCAGGGACTCCAGCACCATACATGGAAACGTTCAAAAAGAATGGCATTATTGTCATTCCGGTTGTTCCATCTGTTAAGATCGCTAAGAAAATGGAAGCACTAGGCGTGGATGCAATTGTAGCTGAAGGAACTGAAGCTGGGGGACATGTTGGTGAAACAACAACGATGGCTCTTCTACCACAAGTTGTAAGTGCTGTTTCCATTCCTGTTATTGGTGCTGGAGGAATTGGTGATGGTCGCGGTGTGGCAGCAGCGTTTGCTTTAGGTGCTCAAGGGGTTCAAGTGGGAACACGCTTCTTAGCAACTGTTGAATGTCCAACACATGAAAACTTTAAGCTTGCTGTCATTAATGCAGATGACACGAGCACTACGGTTACTGGACGTAGCTTAGGTGGTCCTGTAAGAAGTATAAAAAATAGTATGATCAATGAATTCTTAAGGCTAGAAAGAGAAAATGCTTCACGTGATGAATTAGAGAAACTATCATTAGGTTCATTACGTAAGTCTGTTTTTGAGGGAAACACTGACCAAGGTTCTGTTATGGCTGGACAAATTTGCGGCCTTTGTAATGAAATAACTACTGTAGAAGAAATGATTACTAGCATGTTTAAAGAAGCTCAAGAGGTTTTAAGTAACCTCGGAAAAATCACTGTTTTTGAACAAGAGTTAGTCTTAAATTAATACAAAGAAAAAGCCAAATAGGGTGCTCATCTTATTTGGCTATTTTTTTGGAAAAGAATGTTGTCATAATATGTACACTGTTATCTTTCAGTGTTTCCCATTTATAATGAAAGAAAAAACATGAGGAGATTGATATTTACGATTATGAAAAATCATACGTCAAGAAAGCCCAAAAAACCTTTTGTTGATAAAAATATCAATGATCAACCCTCAACTTTATTTGTGACAGACGGAAAAGGAAATATTTTAATATCTAACGAATTTACAGCGTTAACCATTGGCATATCTTTAGAAGTGTTATTAAAATCAAATGTTAATGACTTAGTAAAATCGGGTTACTACAATCGTTCCATCACGATGGAAGCAATTGAGATGAAACAAAAAGTCAGTAAGATTGTAAGCACAAACAGAGGGTTTAATGTGAAGTCTATGGCAATTCCTATCCTCGATAAGGATGGGGAGGTCCAACTTGTTGTGACAACTTCTGTTAAATACAATGGGAAATTGCCTGTTATTGAGATTAACCACAACATTCCAAACGATTTCGGTCCAAATGTATACGATTTGTTTAAAGTAGAAAAAGAACCAGGGATTGTTGCAGAAAGTATAGCCATGAAGCAAATCATCAAAGTTTGTAATAAAATTGCGACTTATGATAGCAAAGTATTAATCTACGGTGAATCTGGCACAGGAAAAGAAGTAGTTGCAAAGTATATCCATAGAAAGAGTGATCGATCAGCAGGCCCATTTGTAACGATTAACTGCGCAACCATCCCACCCTCATTATTTGAATATGAATTATTTGGGTATGAAAAAGGGGCTTATTCAGGAGTAATTGAAGAGAAAAAAGGGATGATTGAGGCGGCAAATGATGGATATTTATTTTTAGATGAAATTGCTGAAATGCCGTTGGATATGCAAGCAAAATTATTAAGAGTAATTGAAAATAATGAGCTGAGAAGAGTCGGCGGAATGAATAATGTGCCAATTAATTGCCGAATTATCACTGCTACCAATAGAGATCTTTGGCAATTAGTGAAAAAAGGGCATTTTCGAGAAGATCTATATTATCGAATCAATGTTGTCCCTATTCATATCCCACCTCTACGACAGCGAAAACTAGATATTGTCGGGTTAATATCTTATTTTATTGAACAAATTAATCAAAGCTATGGAAAAAAATTCACTTTAAGTGCAGATCAATTCGAGAAGCTGATGAAAATGGAATGGCCAGGAAATGCAAGGGAATTAAGAAATTACGTAGAGAGATTAGTTGTTACAGAGCATGTGGAAATCAAACCCCTGCTAGAAGATAAGGTATCCGATGGATTCACACTAGATCATTTCATTAACTTAAATATTGAGAAATTCTCTAACTTGAAGGATTTTACGGCAATAATAGAAGGAAGATGTATAAGCCATGTCATGGACATGTGCAATGGAAATGGAACTGAAGCAGCCAAAAAGCTTGGTGTTGATCGGTCCGTTATTTATCGGAAATTAAAGAAAATGGAACAAGTACTTAAAGAATAGTACGGAGATTCATAAGGGAAGGCCCATTCAGTAAACAACTGAATGGGCTTTTTTTATTACCATTTGTTTCTCCGTTTCTTCCTCTTTTGGACATGGTTCAGCCATATTTGCTGACTATAATTTGTCTAAGATAAAGATTTAGGAGAAACAAAGGAGGTTGTCTTCACCTTGAAAAAAGGAAAACTTATAGTAACCATTTCAATAGTCATTACCAGTGTGGCACTGATTCTATATTTATTAGCTGACCGCTACCTGATTGAGCATGTTGAGGTAGAGAATGCACTTGTAAGTTCCGAAACGACGAACTCAACAACCGACTCTAGTGAAACGACTACAACCGTGGACGAGACCTATGAAGCAGATGATTTGAGTTATACGAGTGATACAAAGTCAATTGAAATTGAGAAAGTAGTGACTGGTTCAGGAAGTGATCAGGTAGTGTACTACGTAGCGGATGTCCAGTTAACAGATTCAAGTAGTTTGAAGTCAGCATTTGCCAATAATCAATTTGGAAATAACATTGTCCAAGTAACTTCCGAAATTGCAAGCAATAATAACGCCATTTTTGCGATTAACGGTGATTATTATGGATTTCGTGAAGATGGGATAACGATTCGGAATGGGCGAATTTTTAGAGATAATCCGGCACGTACGGGGTTAGCATTTTATGAGGATGGATCCATGAAAATCTATGAGGAGACAGAAACATCTGCAGAGGAATTGATTGCAGAAGGAGTGACACAAACTTTCTCTTTTGGACCTGCTCTCGTTGAAAATTCAGTGGCCATTGAAGATTTTGGAGATGTGAGTATTGATAAGAATTTTGGAAATCGTTCGATTGAGGACTCAAACCCGAGAACAGGGGTAGGAATTATATCTGAAAATCATTATGTGTTTGTCGTGGTTGATGGCAGAAGTGAAGGATATTCAAAGGGGTTAACCTTAGGTGAGTTTGCTCAAGTGTTTGAAGACTTAGGGGCTACGGAAGCCTATAACCTAGACGGTGGTGGTTCGTCAACCATGTACTTTATGGGAGAAGTCGTTAATAATCCACGAGGTACAGGAGAGGAACGTGGCGTAAGTGATATTATCTATATCCAGTAAGAGAGGTGAATTATATGATTATCGTCATTCCTGCTTATGAACCAAACGAGAAAATACTTCAGTTGATTAAAGAGGTCCACCAAAACAGTAGCTATAGTGTATTAATCGTAGATGACGGAAGTTCAGTAGAGTGTGAAGGCATTTTTGAACAGGCGGCACAAAGAGGGTGCATGGTTTTAACCCATAAGACAAACCAAGGGAAGGGAGCTGCCCTGAAAACAGCCTTTACCCATATTCACACGCACTATCCAAATGAAGATGGGGTAGTGTGTGCCGATTGCGATGGGCAGCATCGATGGGAAGATATTCAGCGTGTAGCGCAAGAGTTAGCTGCTCATCCTCAAACCATTGTATTAGGGGCTAGGGAATTTGTTGGCGAAGTGCCACTAAAGAGTTTAATAGGAAATAAAGTAACAAGAGCCATCTTCTCATTTGTAGCTGGATATAAAATAAACGATACCCAAACGGGACTTAGAGGATTTTCTATTGATATGCTTCCATGGCTGATAGACATTAAGGGGAAACGGTATGAATATGAGATGAACCAATTGCTAGAGGCTAAATCTGCTGGTTATCACATTTCTAGCATGCCCATTCAAACAGTCTATGAAAATAATAATAAAGGAAGTCATTTTCGCCCTATCTATGATTCCATCCGAATCTACCTTCCTATATTAAAGTGTAGTTTATCTTCGGTATCTTGTGGGTTAATTGATTTTATCTGTTTCTTCTTGTTACATTGGCTCACGAACAATTTGTTATTCTCAGTAATCGGTGCGAGAATAATCAGTTCCTTTATCAATTATATAATTAACAAAAACATCGTTTTTAATAGAAAAAAACAATCCCATATAAAGCCGATACTCAAGTACTATAGCTTAGCTGGATTCATATTAATCAGTAATTATTTAATGATTTCTTTATTTAACGACACGGGTAATCTCTCCCTTTTTACAAGTAAAAGCTTTACCGAAGGAATTCTGTTTATGGTTAGCTATTATGTACAGAAGAAGTTTATTTTTTAAAAAGTCCTTTCACGAGGGCTTTTTTGTTGTTTACTAGAAATGATAAAATAAAATGACAAAATATGGTTCTTGATAATGGAGGGAGAAAGCTGATAATGAATATGGATGCCATCTTTCATGAATTTCCTTTGTTACTGTCAGAAAAACTCGCTTTAAAGAAAATAGAAGACAAAGACTACCATGGGCTCTTTGTTATTTATGATAATAAGAGAGTTTTTGAGTATTGTGGAATTCTTCCTAAGCATAATAAAGAGACTGTAAGAAAAATGATCAGCCACTTTGAACGTGATTATCACAAGAAGACCCGTGTGAAGTGGGGCATTTTTATAAATGAGGAGTTAGTTGGAATTATAGAGGCTTTTGATTTTAATCAGAAGGTCAACATGGTAACAATAGGATATTATCTGGCCGAAGCCTTTTGGGGTAGAGGAATTGCTACGGAAGCAGTAAAATTATTAGTAGAGTTTTTATTTTTGAAAGCTGATGTTAATCGGATTCAGGCGGAGGTCATGCCGCAAAATAAGTACTCAAAAATGGTATTACTCAAAAATGGCTTTGTTAAAGAAGGTTTATTGAGACAAGCAACGGTATGGACGGGAAAAGGAATAGTCGATCTAGAGATTTACAGTCTGTTGAAGATAGATTATATGAACGGATAAAGTATTGAATCATACATGTACTAAGGAGGTTATTTTTGGTGGATTTTATTGCGATAGATTTTGAAATTGCGAACAATAGGATGAGTAGTGCTTGTTCACTCGGAATGGTCTTTGTTAAGGATAATCAAATTGTTGATGAAAAATATTTTTTAATCCAACCTCCAACCTTAACATTTCTTGAGGAAACAACAAAAATCCATGGTTTGACCGTGGAGGATGTAAAGAATGAAAGAAAGTTCCATGAGATTTGGAAGGAGATCAAACACCATTTCGAAGGAACGACTATTATTGCTCATAATGCTCAATTTGATATGAGTGTTCTCCACTGCTGTTTGATGGAATATTCTCTTGAAATCCCTGAGTTTGAATTTATTTGCAGCATTCCTCTGAGTGCGAAGGCTTGCAGAGAAAAGGTGGGGAATTCTTTAGTAGATAGGTTACATCATTTTGATATTATTTTAGAAAATCATCACAATGCCTTGCACGATGCAAGAGCTTGCGCGGAATTAGTTACCACTTGTGTAACAGTAAAAAATAAAAAATCACTTCAATCGTATTGTAAAACCTATCGTAGTATTCCAATTAAGAAGTTTTCCGTGCTAAAACCACAAACGTATTTTAAACAGAAAAAGAAGAAAAAGTCTTTTGCAAAAGTGGTTATTTCAGAGATTTCTGCCAATGTTCAAACCTTTAATGAAGAGCATCCTTTTTTCGAAAAGAACATTGTTTTTACCGGAGAATTGAAGCTTGATCGTAAGGATGCGATGCAAAAAGTGGTCAATGCAGGTGGTACGATTAAAAGTGGAGTAAGCGGAAAAACCCACTATTTAATCGTTGGAAAGCAGGACAAAACGATCGTAGGGGCTAGTGGAATTAGCACAAAGGAAGAAAAGGCGTATGCTTTAATTGAAAAAGGCATGGCGATAAAAGTAATTGGTGAAGAAGAGTTTGTGGAATTATTGGGGAGTTAAGAAACCCGCAAATATGGTTTGCAATCGCAAGTAATTCGGTTGGTTCGCAAATAAATTTTTGTAATCGCAAGTAAAATCTGAGAATCGCAAATAAATTTTTGTAATCGCAAGTAAAATCTGAGAATCGCAAATAAATTTTTGTAATCGCAAGTAAAATCTGAGAATCGCAAATAAATTTTTGTAATCGCAAGTAAAATCTGAGAATCGCAAATAAATTTTTGTAATCGCAAGTAAAATCTGAGAATCGCAAATGAATTTTTGTAATCGCAAGTAAAATCTGAGAATCGCAAATAAATTTTTGTAATCGCAAATAAAATCTGAGAATCGCAAATAAGCGGTAGAAATCGCAAATAAATTTTTAATTTGAGGAAGAATCTCTTAGTTTTAACCGAAGAATGGCAATTAATTGCTCTTCATCAACACAACCAGAGTCAAAACTAAGCTACTTTTCATCTCTCTTATAGAAAATACAGGACTTTCCCAATCTAAAATAAACATCTCCCGGATTAAGGTGTATACTAGATGAGTTATTTAGTTTTTTAGAGGGGAATGAGATCATGAATAATACAAACGAGAATGTGCAGAAATACCTATACAATTATTCATGTCAAGAAGATGAAGTGGAGCTCTGTGCCTTAGAGATGCGTTCTTTTTTTGGACAGGACTCCGACGATTATATAATAGAAAGTAATATAAAAATAGATCCAAGCAGAAGCCCGTTTATTCGGGATCGAATAGATATCATATTTGAAGCCAGTGAGTTGGAAGAAATAATTACTAAGGTAAAAAATTTAACACCTTTAAAGGAAACGTATAGGGTCATTTTTTTGAAGACTTTTTCATTAGAAAAAGTTGGCTTTGAAGAGCGTAGAAGAGTGGAAAGGGAAGTAGCTCTTCATGTGCCAGGAGAGCCGGATCTAAAGCATCCTGACATCTTGTTCGGAATTGTAGAAGTAAACGGAAAATGGGTATTTGGTTATTATCAAAAGGGTGAAGCTGTCTGGTTACAGCACCAAACAAAACCGCATGGCTATTCTACTGCTCTAAGTACTCGTGTCGCTAGAGCTGTCGCTAATATTGCAGTACCGCACCCAGCAGGAAGAAAAGCGGTCGACCCATGCTGCGGGATTGGTACTGTACTCGTCGAGGCCTTATCTATGGGGATCGATATTGTCGGGAGCGATGTGAATCCCCTGATCCTTCCTGGAACACGTGAAAATATTGCCTATTTTGGGTACCATTGTGAAGTTCTATTTAAAGACATTAGAAAGGTAACGGGAAGCTACGATGTGGCGATTATTGATATGCCATATAATCTTTGTTCGGTTATCTCCCCACAAGAACAGCTTGAATTGCTTCAAAGTGCCTATTCGTTTGCTGAGAGAATCGTGATTGTCACCATTGAACCGATTGATTCAATGATTGAAAACGCCGGGTTTCGTATTGTGGATCGCTGTAACGTTAGAAAAGGAACATTTACAAGACAGGTAATCGTCGGGGAAAAGTAGATAAAATAGAGGTTGTCACCATAAATTAGGTGACAACCTTTTTTATTTTGGAGATAGTCATTACTCCAAATTAGGGTTGGACAAAATGTAAAGCAGGAGTATATGTAGGCGTCACTGTGTTTAGAGAATAAAAATGTGGGAGAACATAATATTAAATGTAACGTGAAGGGGATTTTAAATGGATTCAATAGTAAAGGCGATGGATCTAGGTGCAAAAGGTCTTTGGTTGCCAATCACACTTGCAATTATCTTATTATTATTTGTGTTTATTATGCCGAAGAAGGAGATTACTTGGAGGGGGATTTATGTCACTATAGGAGTAATCGGTTTGACCACGTGGGTGGCTGATAATATTTTTGCTGGGTATTTGAATCTAGTTGATTTTGGTCATCCCAGATATTCTGGAATTGGTGAGTTACTAACTTACAGTTTTGTTCCTTCATCGCTTTCTGTGATTTATTTAAATTATTTGAATAAGGACAATAAATGGAAGTTGGTGATTATATTTACCATCCTATCTTTTATAATTGAATGGTCAGTGGCCAAGGCTGGATATATGAAGCTCACCCATTGGAATCATCTTTATAGCATTCCAATCTTTTTTTTAGTCTACAGTTATTTCTTACCGTTACACGCTAGAATAATAAAACAACAGTAAATATTACAGAGGCAGTATAGAGAAATCAAACGGCCTTTTTTGATGCAGATCATTAAGTGTCATGTTTCCCCCTTTCACCAACAATATCTTGAATAATCTCAATATGCACCGCTGCCCATGCATTTTCTCGAAAATGTACAATGACACTTATGGTAAGGGTTACCATATAGAAAATACCAAAGAGAAGAAAAAGGAGACTTCCTTCCTTGAAAAGAAACTCCTGTAATTGCTTTGAAAACAGGAAAAAGAACCATGGGATGCTAGTAACAAAAATAGGTATGATTCCAGATCCCTGTTTCTCTTTAATCATACGATAATATATTAATTGTAAAGTTGCCGTTTCAATGGTTTGATAAAACGCCCGAATTTCTTGAATCTCCGTCAATTCCTTCACTTGTCTCAAAGGTTCGTCCTGTTTGTTTGTTTTTGTAAGTTTTATGTACAGTTTATGAGCGTCCCCGCGAAAAGCCATTTTCATCACCTATTCTCAAAGTAAATTCCTATACAATTCCTCAAGTAAGGTACCTATAAATAAGCTGAAACTTAACATTCCCTTTAAAAAGAATCCTATGCTTGCTTAGTTCCAAAAAACGATTTGCAGAAGCGGGAGGGACTTTTAAGAATACGGTAATCCATTTTAAAGTTAATTAAGGACCAGTTTCATTTTAAGTGAACGAGTAATATAAATAATTTAGTCATGAATATTTATGGGGAGTGGATAGGAATGAATGAGGAACTTCAGAAGCTAATGAATAATTTGATTCAAATTGAGCATGTTTCTTCTACACTGTATCTTGCCATGTCAGCATATATGGGCAAACTCAACTTCACCGGTATGGCAAGTTGGCTTCGTTTGCAATCAGAAGAAGAAAGGACCCATATGCTTACATTGGTTGACTATGTAGTAAATAAGGACGGGACTGTTACGCTTCATGGAATTCCTACACAACCTAGTGATTTCGGAACTCCATTAGAGACTTTTCAAAAAGTATTAGAGCATGAACAGTTCGTGACTAATTCATATCGCCAGGCATTTACTTATGTAAATCAAGTTGATCCGCAAGCAGCCGTGATTATTCAAGATTTCCTAAGGGAACAAATAGATGAAGAAGCACAAAGCCAAACCATTGTTAATCGCTTGAAAATTGCAGAAAATAATCCCTCCGCTTTATTATTGGTTGATCAGGAGCTAGGACAAAGGAAAAATGGTGGCGGAGTAGTAGCACCTGCTGCAGGTTAAATACTTTAAAAAAGGGTGACTAGATGTCACTCTTTTGTTTTGCCCTAATTTTTTGTGTTTTCTAACAACATAGAAGTATGGTATAAAAGTCTTATAAATAAGTAAGGAAGTTTACCTATATGATAAATAAAAAATGGATGGTCGTGTTACTTCTCCTCTTAACTAGTCTTCTTGCTGGTTGTACTAACAGGGGGGGTGAAGCTAAGAGTGGATCAATCGACCTAGAGAATTATTCTTTCTCAAATGGTGAGACCGTTAAACTAAATGGGGAATGGGAATTTTACTGGGGACAGCTTCTTTCTGATATAAATAATGCACCAAAAACAGGATATATTCATGTTCCAAGCTTTTGGGATAATCAAAGCGTTGGAGAAAAGGAACTAATTGGAAAAGGTCATGCTACATACCGGTTACAGGTCAAGCTAAATGAAAATCAGCGGGGAAAGATGATGGGGCTTTATCTTCCTTTTGGAATTGAGTCAGCCTACCGAGTGTATGTGAACGGAGACTTGCTAGCCTCAGCTGGTAAAGTTGGGACTTCCCGAGATGCGATGGAGGGAAAGTATGAACCTAAGGTAGTGCTTTTTCAGGCAAAACGTGTGAATGAGATAACCATTCAGGTGTCCAATTATGTTCAGACAACAGGTGGATTATGGGATCCGATTAGTATTGGATCTGCGGAGGATTTGGTTCAATTTTGGAACAATCGATTAGCAAAGGAGCTTTTCGTTGCTGGGAGTATAGTCATCATTGGCTTATATCATCTAGGACTGTATTTTATAAGAAGAAGAGATCAATCACCTTTGTATTTTGGCGCATTTTGTTTATTAATTGGATTACGCTCCTTGTTTCTAGGTGAGGTTTATATTAACGAAGTATTTCCTAACCTTTCTTTTGAGGTTTACAAAAAACTAGAATACATAGGTCAATATCTTGGGCCAGCGATGTTTTTACTTTATGTACAGTGTTTGTTTCCTAAAGATATTAATCATACGATTGTAAAAATAGGAGCAGGATTTTACGTACTTATGAGTGGCATTGTTGTATTGACACCTGCTGTGGTCTTTACAACGGTACTTAAGCTTTCTCATATTATGTTACTTGTTTTAGCTCCGTATGTGGTGTTTGAATTTATTAAAGCTGCCAGAAGGAAACGAGAAGGTGCGCTTTTCAGCTGTATGATGTTTCTAGTTCTAGCTTTGGCGGTCATAAATGATGTCCTCTATTACAACCAAGTGATCTCAACCTTTGATATGGCGAAGTTTGGTTTGTTTAGCTTTATTTTTGCCCAAGCCTTCTTGCTATCTATTAAATTCTCGAAGGCATTTAAATCGGTTGAGGAGCTTTCGTTAAAACAGGCAAAGTGGTCTACGGAGTTAGAGAAAACGGTACAAGAAAGAACGTATGATCTTCAAACGACATTAGAGGATTTAAAGCTTACACAAAAACAATTAGTTGAATCGGAAAAAATGGCTGCTTTGGGGGCGCTAGTAGCGGGTGTTGCCCATGAAATCAATACACCTGTGGGAGTGAGTGTGACAGCCAACTCGTTTTTACAGCAAAAAACGAAAGATATGCTAAATGTGCTTGAAGAGAATAAGCTGAAAAAATCTGATTTGACCGGTTATTTGAATGTTGCAAACGAATCAACTCAAATCATTTCCAATAATCTAAAGCGTGCATCTGAGTTAGTTAAGGGATTCAAGCAGGTAGCAGTAGATCAGACAAGTGAAGTAATGAGAGAGTTTAACCTGAAAGAATATATACAGGAGATTATCTTTAGTCTTGGCCCGAGCTTAAAAAGTAACAAAGTCGATGTTCAACTCGAGGTAGATGACGAACTCTCGATTATTAGCTATCCGGGTGTGTATTCACAAATATTTACGAATCTAATCATCAATTCACTTACACATGCTTTTCATAAGGAGAAAAAAGGAACAATCTTCATAAAGGTGGCAAAGGAATCTCAGCTTATTTTAGAATATCGTGATAATGGAAAAGGGATGTCTCCTGAAGTAAAGGAGAAAGTATTTGATCCTTTTTTTACAACAAATCGAGCAAATGGTGGAACAGGATTAGGCATGCATATCGTCTATAATCTTGTATCTCAATCGTTAGGCGGTACGATTACTTGTGAGAGTATACCGGATGAAGGAACGACATTTATGATTAATTTACCTCTGGGGGAAAAGGAACTTGAACATAGATCATGACGAGCTGTTATTTCAGGAAGAAGACGAATTAGAAACCGTTCAGCAAAGTGCAGAAAATATATGGAAAATCTTAATCGTAGACGATGAGGAAGAAGTGCATCAGGTTACCAAGTTTGTCCTTTCTGATGTGGAGTTTGATGGAAAGAGTTTGTCTTTTCTGCAGGCTTATTCAGCAGAAGAAGCAAAACAACTAATAGCAAAAGAACCGGATATTGCGGTAATTTTGCTAGATGTTGTGATGGAGGAAGAGTATTCCGGTCTATCAGTTATTCGATACGTTCGACAGGAGCTAGGTAACCAACTAATGAGAATCATCTTGCGGACGGGGCAACCAGGACAAGCTCCAGAGAAGCAAGTCATTATGGAGTACGATATTAATGACTACAAGGAAAAAACAGAGCTTACTTCACAGAAGCTGTTTTCAACATTGATTGTGGCGTTACGATCGTATCGAGATTTACATATCATTGATTCAAATAAAAAGGGGTTAGAGGATATTATCTCTTCCTCTGCTCAATTAAACCAAATTCATACGCGACCAATCTTTGCAAGGGAAGCTATTACACAGCTAGCGAATATTTTAAAAATACAAGAGCATCTTTGCCGTGGAGCAGTGTTTACTTACAAAGGAAACCATGTAAGAACGATTGCTGAAATAGGGGAGAAGACTATTGTTGTTCCTTTAGAAGTAAATGAAGCATTTACTTTACAAAAGCATGTGTTTAACGAACAATCCTGTACTCTTTTCCTGAAAAGTAAGGACACTCAAAGCTATTGTTTGCATCTTTCTTGCGATAAAGTATTAAATGAATGGGATCGAAGCTTGATGGAGATTTATGCAGCCAATGTGGCCGCATCGCTCGAAAATCTCCAACTGAATGATGAGATTGAAAGCACACAGCGTGAAATTATTTTTACCTTAGGAGAGATTGCAGAAACTCGCTCGAAAGAAACTGGATACCATGTTAAGAGAGTGGCTGAGTTTTCAAGTCTACTAGCAACAAAATGTGGTTTGTCAGAGGAAGAAGCGGAACTCATTCGTTTAGCTAGTCCCATGCATGATGTAGGAAAGATTGGAATTAGCGATGACATACTAAACAAGCCGGGAAAATTGACGGAAGAAGAATATGAAATTATGAAAAGTCATGCCGTGGTTGGCTATGATATGCTTAAGCATTCTAACCGTCAAATTATGAAGACGGCTGCGATTATTGCTTTACAGCATCATGAAAAATATAACGGCACAGGCTATCCTCAAGGTTTAAAAGGGGAAGAAATTCATTTATACGGACGAATAACCGCGATTGCTGATGTCTTTGATGCCCTTTCAAGTCAAAGGGTGTACAAACCAGCATGGGAAATGGATCGTATTGTAAGGCTTTTTAGAGAAGAAAGAGGACAACATTTTGATCCGATGCTAACGGATTTATTTTTACAACATATTGAAGAGTTTACTATGATTCTAGATAAATATCGAGACGAAAAGGTTTTCTAGAAAAAAGCTCTAGGTCATCTAGAGCTTTTTTTATATTACATGGTTTTACTTGTAACATTTTAATATGTTCTTCATTCTTTTTCCTCTCTTTGTAACCGAAGGAAAAGTATAAATTGCAAGAGCTGACCAAATGAAGATAAATGCAATAAAATGTTGTTTTGTTAACGTTTCGTTATAAAGAAAAACCCCCACAATTAATGCTATCGTTGGCGAAATATATTGGAAAATTCCAAGCATAGATAGTGTGACTTTTTTGGCACTCATAGTAAAAAATAAAAGCGGTAGAACGGTTACTACACCACTGCCTATTAAGAGTAAACTTGTTGAAATAGAATCGAAAAATTGTATTTGAGATTGAAACATCAAGTATATCAAATATACTAACGCAATAGGGGAAATCACCATTGTTTCAAGAGCTAATCCGGTTGTTGAATCTGCTCTAATCATTTTCTTTACTAATCCATAAAATCCAAAGGTAAGAGCCAGACTAAGAGAAATCCAAGGAATAACACCATAATGAAATGTTAATGTTAACACCCCCATTCCTGCTAAAATAAATGCAAGAACTTGATGACGACTTAACCTTTCTTTTAATGCGATTACGCCAATTAACATACTTGTTAAAGGATTTATGTATTGACCAAGACTTGCTTCTAATATCTTCCCTTCAATCACAGCCCACATAAAGATACCCCAGTTTGAACTAATCAGTATAGAAGCAAGAAAAAGAGACCAGAACAATTTTGGTTTCTTAACGATATCTTTTATGAATTCAACATATATATTCCACTTTTTCAAAAAAAATAAAAGCACAAGCATAAAAATAAAAGACCAAAGAACTCGCTGGGCTAAAATTTCTCCTGAAGAAATTTGTTGAGTAAGTTTCCAGTAAATTGGAGTAAGACCCCACATTACATAAGAAAGAACTGCAAACAAAACACCATCTTTTTCATTATTTAATTTCATTTCAGTTTTACGCCTACTTTCTATATTTTCAATTACTCTATTACATATTAATGGTGTTGAATAAAAGAACGAAAGTGTTATTTATAATAATTGAAACTTTTACATACTCCTCTCACCTCCTTTATTTTTATTCTTCGATTAATAATCAAACCCTTGTCTCCTTTCATGAATATCTTGTTAAACATATGATAGTTTTGATGGTAAAATAAGGATAGTGAATAATCTTAGAAAAGGCGGATGGTTCGATGTTGTTAAACCAGGATACCCAATACATTCGAGAGGCATATTTAAAAAAGGATCAAATTGTTTCATATGATGAGTTTCCTCTGAATCTACCCATCATCCGGAACTTTCAGGATTTCATTTTTCATCCGAATGTTACTTATATCATTGGTGAAAATGGAATGGGAAAATCAACTTTGCTTGAGGCCATTGCCATTGCCTTAGGATTTAATTCAGAGGGTGGGACTTTAAACTTTAATTTTTCAAGTTATGATTCACACTCAAATCTGGACAAATATATACGAGTCGTGAAGGGTGTTAATAAGGCAAAGGATCATTTTTTCTTTCGAGCGGAAACCTTTTATAATGTGGCCACCAACATAGAGGAATTAGACAAAGAACCTTCTTCAGCTCCTAGAATTATTGATTCGTTTGGCGGTAAATCCCTTCACGAACAATCACATGGCGAATCATTTTTTGCAGCATTCACTGAACGCTTCCGAGGGAACGGTCTATATATCCTTGACGAGCCGGAAGCGGCTTTATCACCGCTAAGGCAACTCTCCATGTTATCGAGAATCAATGATCTTATTAAAGAAGGATCTCAGTTTATTATTTCAACACATTCACCTATTTTAATGGCTTATCCCCATTCGAAGATTATTCAATTGACCAAAGAGGGGATGGACGAAGTTAAGTTGGAAGAAACCTATCATTACTCGATTATGAAACAGTTCTTTGAGGATAGGGAGCGGTTGCTTCACCATCTTTTTAATGAGTGAAACTTATTTAATACATAAACGTATAACATACTAAGCCATTAATAAAAAGTAAGGGGGTATATAAATGTCGATAGTATATAGCTTCATATTCTTTTTATTATTTATTATTTTCATTATTATTCTTGGTTTAAAAGGTACCAATAGACCAACACGTCGGTCAAATTCCTACAGGAACAGTTTCTTTACCAGTCATTCTGGATCAAGTTCGAGTGACCATTACTCAAGTGACTGCAATAGCAGCAGTGACAGTGGTGGTGGATCCTGCGGTGGTGGCGGTGGAGGAGATTAGATTATACTGATGCGTTAATCCGTGGGATTAACGCATTTTTAACTAATGAAGTTGAGAATACGCTTATATCAAGAGGTGAACAAGTTGAGCAGAGTTGAGAAGAGTACAAAGTTAGATTTAGACAGAATTGTTTTTATTGGGAGAACGTTTGAAGAGTATATGAACATGTTTTCATTATCTCTCGATGAAATGCGAGGTAAAAGAATTCTAGATTGTCCAGCCGGAGCATGTTCTTTTACAGCTCATGGCAGCTATTTAGGCTTAGAGGTAACAGCATGTGATATTGCTTACGACCATGAGGTTGAACAACTGAAACAAAAGGGAATACAAGATATTGAGCATGCTATGCTACATATGGAGAAGGTAAAAGATAACTATATTTGGGACTACTTTCACGATGTTGATGGCCTCCGCCAAAATCGTATAAAAGCATTAAATGATTGTACAAAGCATATGGTAGATGCTAGTAAACAATATATTCCTGTAGTTCTCCCAATTTTACCTTTTAAAAATGAAGAGTTTGATATTCTTCTTTCTGCCAACTTTTTATTTATGTATGCCGACCGCTTAGATTATGATTTTCATATAAATACAATTGAAGAGTTATTAAGAGTAACTAAAGAAGAAGTACGCATCTTTCCCCTAGTAGATTTAGAAGGAAAAAGATACGAACATTTGAATAAAGTGATTGGTCACTTAACAGAAAAAGGCTTGGAGGTTAAGGAAGTTAAGGTTTCTTATGAATTTCAAGCTAATGCCAATATCATGTTACAAATTTCAAAGAAAAAGGGGTAATGGAACCGGTAAAAAGCAGAAGTCTGTTAATAAAAAATGAAGGGCTACCACAAAAGTTCAACCAACTGGCGGAGGAGAAGAGGAAGGATTAACCTTCCACTACTTTTGGATCTCTTCTAAAGAAGGCCGTTACGTAGTGGAAGTTAATAAATATGTCTGATGCCTGATAATTGAATAGTAAATGGTTTGTGTGTTTCATCTTTAAGCAAAAGGGACTGTTTGATAAGATCGAGTTTGTAAACACGTCCTTTAATAGTTTTCAGGGAACCGTTTGAATAATAATCAATTGAAATTAACTTATTTACTGATAGCTTTTTTAAAAACATAATGACTCCTCCTTTGAAAATTTTCTTACAGTACTCATTATATAAGATGCTTTTTAACAAGAAGTTAATAACATATTAAGAATATATTAAATATAAACCAATTAATGGAAGTTCATTGTAATAATATACAGGAGTGAACGAAATCGTGATCATAAATAACGAAGAATACCAGGTAAATGGACTAAGTTATACGATTAGGTCAGCGGTTGAAACTGATGCTGAGACTTTGTCTGAACTAAGGCTACAGATTGATGGAGAAACGGAATATATGGATCGAGAAAGAGGAGAAGGATTCATAGATACTGCTGGTTTTGAGCAGTTAATAAAAAGTGATTCTGAGAGTGGTAGAAACATATTTCTAGTGGCTGTGGTAGATGGCCATATTGTCGGGTATTCAAGATGTGAGGGTTCTAATTTAAAGAGATTATCACACAAGGTAGAGTTTGGTATTTGTGTATTGAAAGACTTTTGGGGTTATGGGATTGGAAGGAACTTATTAAAAGAATCTGTAACTTGGGCTGACTTCAACGGAATGAAGAAAATGAATTTACATGTATTAGAAATAAATACGAAAGCCATTCAACTATATGAAAAGTTTGGATTTACAGTTGAAGGTGTATTAAAGAATGACAAGCTTCTGTCAGATGGGAAATATTATAACACCATTGTGATGGGGAGATGGAATAGTATAAATTAGGTATACAAGTGCTAGTCGAATGGTTAGGGGGAATATGATGAGGAAGATAAAAGCATTTCACTATGATGTTTTTAGTAAGGAAGTGAATAAAGGGAATCCAGCAGGGGTTGTCATTGAAAACGGTCTTTCTAACGAGGAAATGCAGCAAATTGCCTTTGAAATAGGTTTTAATGAAACCTCTTTTCCTATCCCTTCAGAAAAAGCAGATCTTCGAATTCGTTATTTTACGCCTGGTCATGAAATGAACTTATGTGGTCATGGGACCATGGCGACGATATACGCTTTGAAAACAAAGGGGCTATTGGGTGAAAGGGAAGAACTAACGATTGAAACGAAGGCTGGAATTTTACCTATACGAATTCATTCTTCAGCCAATGGAGATATCTCCATAACAATGAAACAGGCATCCCCTCAGTTTTTAGAATTTACGGGTTCAAGAAAGGAACTCGCTGCATCCATTGGATTGACTGAAGATCATATTGAAACCGAATTACCGATATTATATGGTAGTACCGGTACTTGGACTCTTTTATTACCAATAAAAAAATTAGCTGACTTTAAAAGAATGAAACCTAATAACAAGATGTTTCCTTCTATTTTAAAAGACCTGCCCGCATCATCTGTTCATCCTTTTTGCTTAGAAACATATGATCCAAACGCTCATATGCATGCTCGGCACTTCTCGTCACCATATTCGGGTACAATTGAGGATTCAGTAACCGGCACTGCCTCAGGAGTAATGGGAGCTTACTATGCTAGATTCATAAAAAATGATTCAGTTCAGCCTCTAACTCTAATGGTTGAACAAGGACAAGAAATAGAAAAAGATGGCCGTGTAATAGTCAACGTTTTTCACGATGATATTGAAATCACTGGTCTTGCTGTATTCGTGAAAGAGTTTGAGGTAAAGATAAAAAAGTGAAACTAAATGACAAATAAATCGTAAAAATAAATATAATATAGTTCATTGGTGAGGGGGGTTAGTATGTCTGGACAGGGCTGTGTGAAATGTGGAAGTCACGATGCGGCACAAAAGGAAGTTGCCATGACCGGAACGGGTTTATCGAAGATGTTTGATATTCAGCATAACCAGTTCATTGTCGTTTATTGTAAAAACTGTGGTTACTCAGAGTTCTATAATAAGCATTCCTCGTCAACTTCGAATATATTAGATTTATTCTTTGGTTAATAGCAAATGCAAACTCACTGTTATCGTAATACGAAATTTCAATAAATTTATGCTTTAAGCAACAAGTACAGAAATAACTTTATGTATAATTTATAAAAAACTGTGGAAAATACCTCTGTTGGAATATAAAGGAGGATTAACCATGGAACAAACACTTTACGAAAAAGTTGGCGGAGAAGAGGCAATTGCAAAGGTAGTAGACTATTTTTATTCTGAGTTGGTTCTTAAAGATGATACTGTTAATCATTTTTTTAAGGACACCGATATGGAAAAACAGCGTCGCCATCAAACAAAATTTATAAGCTTTGCTTTAGGTGGTCCAAATCAATATTCAGGACAATCAATGGCAAAAGCCCATGAAGGGATGAATTTGCAACCAGCTCATTTTGATGCGATTGCGAAGCATCTCCACGATGCGCTTGCTCATTTTGGTGTTAGCGAAGCAGACATCGATACGGCTTTAACAAAAGTAGCATCACTTAGAGATGATATTATTTATAAATGATTAGCTGCCATTTGGTAGCTTTTTTTTTGTATTAAATTCAAAAAAGAAATTTATATGAGAAAAAATGGAATTATACCTTAAACTAGGATCTTTATTATGCTTTAATGTTGATAATGGAGAAAAATAACAAGTGATAAGGAGTGAGTGTGATGGATATTAGACTAGATGATTTAAGAGGTTCGGAGATTGCTGAGTTAATAGGTGATCATCTGCACAGCATGACATTACATTCTCCACCAGAAAGCATTCATGCGCTTGATTTAGAAAAATTAAGACAACCAGATATAACGTTTTGGAGTGCATGGGAAGGTAGGGAGTTGCTTGGCTGTGCAGCGCTGAAAGAGCTTGATCCTCATCATGGGGAATTGAAGTCAATGAAAACATCACCCAAACATCTGAGAAAAGGGGTAGCGAAGCAGTTACTTGAGCATCTGATTGAAGAAGCAAAGCTCCGTGGTTATAAAAGAATAAGTTTAGAAACAGGGTCAATGGAGGCGTTTGAAGCAGCCAAAACATTGTATGCCAAGTTTGGGTTTACGTATTGTGAGCCGTTTGCTGATTACGAAGAAGATCCAAATAGTGTCTTTATGACAAAGGAATTGTAAAGATGAGTTAAGGAAATTATTATCGGTTAATTCAAGATAAGATATCAAACAAATCCCTCCTTGTTAAGGGGGGATTTGTTATGGTTTGCTTTCAAGTTTTTTAAATCGTTTTAAAATGATCCAACAAATAACCCCTAGTAGCCAATAAATAGGAAAAGAATAAATATGCTTCCATGTTAATTCTTTGTAAATATGTAACCACTCCATAAAGGGTTCTGCAACAAAAGCAAGAAAGGCAGAAAGGATTCCCGTTGATATGAGGAACGGTTTAAAATGATTTCCCCACCTTTGATACAAATACATAAACGGGACAATTACCACCCCAACATCATAAGGATAGTATTGAGGGTACAAGTAAGGGGTAAGACGAACTGGATATACCCATACAAGTGCGCTGCTGCCAATTGAATCTAGGATAATTGCCGTAATACCATAAAACAACCCAAAAGCAGTAATTTCAGTAATTCTTTTTGTATCAATCGTTTTCCACCAGACAATAGGGGATAAAATACTTAAAAAGACGAGAAGCCACCAGTTAAAGGTTAAGTAGTTATGGTCCCGCCAATACTCGCGAAGAGTTTCATAAAACTCTTTCTCCGCCTCTATAACTTGATCCATAGAAATGGAATACAGAAGAAAATCGAAAATGAAAGACAATGAGTTCACCACACTTATTCATATACCTATAGTTTACCCAAATTTATGATTAACCATAAATCTCCCGAACCAATAATTAAACTTTTTATTGGTAAATATTTCTCACAAAATGCTAAAAAAATCTAAATAGGTAGCCTACTACTGAACTTCTGTTAAGAGTATAATGAAAGACAGGACTATACGCCTAGAGGAGTGACATAACATGAAGGTGAAGCATCAGAAATCTATTGGCGTTTTTATTTTCCTTTACATACTTTTGTACTATTTTGTCGTCTTGTTCGGAGATACTAGTATTCGCTTGACAGTAGTAATGAGAAATATTATTTCTACGGTTGGACCATTGATTTCCAGTATGTGGTTATTATCTAGATTCTTAAAAAGTGATGGAAAAAGAGATTATTTCTGGTTATTTCTTTCTCTTGGAACGTTTAGCTACTTCATAGCAGAAATATTGTGGATGTATTATGAGAGCTACTTGTTTGTTAATGTTCCATATCCTGGTTCACCTGATATCTTTTACATGCTTCAGATTATGTTTTATTTAATTGCATTAGGTTATTACTTTTATCAGGTAAAAACAATTCATCGGTTAATGCGCTGGATATTTGAAGTACTTATTGTTATGATATCCGCTACCACACTCAGCTATCATTTCATTATGAAAAGCTTAATTGTGAACCCAGAGATCACAGGAGCCTACCTAATAGTTTCGCTTGGATACCCGATTGGGGACTTAATTTTATTATTTAGTGCACTGATACTATATTTTGATTCGAATGATTTTGGTAAAAGAAATGCGTTATTTTATATTTTGGTTGGACTAGTTTTTCAAGTGTTTGCTGATTCTGGATACGTATATTTAACGCTAAGAGAAAAATATGAGACAGGCACCTTACTTGATCCATTATTTACTCTAGCTCTATTACTAGTCGGATTTTCTAGCTTTTATATGAAACCAGTCAATAAACAGCAATCGGATACAGTTAGTCCTTCAAAAGTTGGGTTATGGAGATTAATTATTTTATATACGTTCCTAATGGTACTTTTACTAATTTTTTATAAAATTGAAGGAATTAAATTTACTCCATTTACACTAAGTACAACGTTTATCATTTTTTTAATCATTGTTCGACTAGTATTTATCTTAGTGGAAAACAACCGATTACTTTTAAAATATGACCAAAATAATAAAGATCTACTACTTAGTACAGAACGATATATGTCTCTTTTTAAATATCATCCAGATGCAGTATTCTCCCTTCGCTTGAATGGAACCTTTCAAAGTGCAAATGCCTCTTGTGCACAATTAGTTGGAATGGAAACCGTTCAGCTAATTGGAAAATCATTTTATCAGTTCATTAATCCGAGTGACCTTGATCGAGTTGCCACTCATTTTTCAAAGATAGAAGAAGAACCACAGGTGTTCGAAGTAACTTTAAACAGTGAGAATGGAAGTGCTTATTCTGTAGTCATTACACTTGTACCAATTGTGGTTAATGGTAAGATTGAAGGGATTTATGGAATTGGGAAAGATATTACAGAAGTAAAGGTAAGCATAGATAGGATTAATTATATGGCGTTTCATGATTTGTTAACAGGGTTGCCTAACAGAGCTTTGTTTGAGAGCGTGTTAGATACAGAAATCAAAGACGGTACTACAGATAATAGTATGTTAGCCGTTATGTATATTGATTTAGACCGGTTTAAAAATATAAATGATACACTTGGTCATGATGCAGGAGATGAGTTACTTGTAGATATGGCTAAGCGTCTTTCGGATTGTGTTGGAGATCAAGCAATAATAGCTAGGCAAGGTGGCGATGAATTCACGCTACTATTTAATCATATTGTAGATCGGGATCATGTTATTACATTAGCGGAATCTGTTTGTCGTGTATTAAGTGAGCCTTATTCGATAAGAAATTATGAATTTTTAGCCACACCTAGTATAGGGATTTCAATCTTCGAGCCTGGGAATTCAGAAACGGCTATTTCTCTTATGAAAAAAGCAGACTTAGCTATGTATAAAGCTAAAAACAATGGAAGAAATCAATTCAGAATTTTTGAACCGAAAATGGAAGAAGACTCAAGAAGCACGTTTGTATTAGGAAGTGATCTTAGTAAAGCTGTTCATAATAATGAATTGGTTTTACACTACCAGCCACAATTTGATACCGAAGAAAATCGAATGTACGGTGTAGAAGCACTTATTCGTTGGCAGCATCCTACATTTGGATTATTATACCCCGGTGATTTTATTTCAATAGCAGAAGATACAGATCTAATCATCCCTATTGGAGAATGGATACTGAGAGAAACTTGTAAACAAGGAAAGCTATGGGGAGAGCAATTAAGGGTTTCAGTAAATATTTCTCCGAAGCAATTCCAGTCAGCGCAGCTTATTGAAACAATAAAGCGTGTTTTAGAAGAAACAAAACTTAGGCCAGATCTTCTCAATATCGAGATCACTGAGGCAGTGGCAATGAGTAATATGAATGAAACTTTAAAAAAACTGGAAGCTATTAGAATGTTAGGTGTTAATCTATCCATTGATGATTTTGGTACAGGTTATTCTTCTCTCTCCTATCTTCCGAAATTACCAATTACAGAGTTGAAGATTCCTAGAGAGTTTCTAGTTGAAATGGAACACCATGCAGCATATAAGGCCATTATTCAAAGCATTATTGCATTAGGAAAACGTTTGAAGGTAGACGTGGTTACTGAAGGAGTAGAAACACAAAAACAAAAGGAAATGCTAGAAAAAATGAAGTGTCATATGATGCAAGGTTATCATTTTAGTAGACCGGTTCCTGTAGATGAAATTGAGAAGATGTTGTATGTTGAAAAATTAGGTTTTAAATAATAGATAAATAAAAGAACACCTTTATGATATGTAAAAGACACATCTATAAAGGTGTTTTTTAATTGTTGGAAACTGTCTGAAAATTAAATTTATGGATAAAACACGAACATTAATATAAAAAAATAATATAATGTTCGATATTTGTATTGTTATTTCGTGTGTAATTTGGTAGATTATTAATCAGGTATTAAACATGAATATGATGAAAACACACATAGGGGGAACGTCATGAAAAAGTTATTTTCCGTATTGATTTTAGCATTGATTCTACTAGTTGCAGGTTGTGGTGGAGCGGAAGAATCAGAGAATAATAATAGTTCAACAAGCGAAGATAAGAAAAAGATTGCCTTAGTACTACCTGAGAAAATGGGTGTGAATCCTTTCTTCCAGCAAATGGACGAAGGGGCGAAACAAGCGGCCGAGGAATTTGGAGTGGAGTTAAAGACGATTGAATCAACTGATCATTCGGCTATTGAAGAAAATCTTCGTGTAGCAGTTGCTGAAGGTTATGACTTAATTATTACCTCTTCTTTTGAATCAGAAGATGCCCTTAAAAAGGTAGCAGCAGATAATCCAGATCGTCAATTTGCGATCATTGATACAGTGGTTGATTTACCTAATGTTCAAAGTGTTAACTTCCGTGAACACGAAGCGGCTTATCTTTTAGGTGCTGCTGCAGGACTTTCAACAAAGACGGACAAAGTTGGTATGGTAGTGGCAATGGATATTCCATTAATGAAAAAGTGGACGGTAGCATTTGAACAAGGTCTTAAGGAAACGAATCCAGAGGCTGAGTTCCTAGTAAACTATGTGGGAAGCTTCTCTGATCCTGCTAAAGCTAAGGAATTAGCGTTGCTTCAAGCTTCGAAAGGGGCGGATTTTGTCGCTGGTGCTTCAGCAGTTGGTGATTTAGGAGTATTTGAAGCAGCAAAGGAGCAAGGTTTCTTCACATCAGGTCAAGATATTGATCGTACAGAAGTAGATCCTGAGCATGTCGTTCTTTCCCAGCTTAAAGGTACGGATGCAGCGGCTTATGAAACGGTAAAAGCTTTTGCAAATGGTAGCTTTGAACCTGGAGTGGTAGAATACGGTCTAAAAGAAAAAGGTGTTGGCTTAACATATGTGACACATGAAAGCAACACACCACTACATTCTTTTGTTGGTCAGGAAGCTATTGATCAAGTAAAAGCACTTTATGATGAGATCATTGCAGGTAGTAAAGTGATTGAAAATCCATTAAGTGAGTAAACTGAAAAAATCAAACCGACTGCAGATTGTAGTCGGTTTCCATTTTTACAGGGGGGAAAACAATGACTTATCGCTTAGAGATGAAGGAAATGACCAAGAAATATGGCGATTTCCTTGCGAATGATGGCATCTCCATTCAATTAAAAAAAGGAGAGGTTCTTGCGATTGTTGGTGAAAATGGTGCTGGTAAAACAACGCTCATGAGGATGCTTTATGGGTTAGAACAGCCAACGAGTGGAGAAATTAAGCTAAATGGCAAACAAGCCCAATTTTATGGACCTCAAGATGCGATCGAACAAGGAATAGGAATGGTTCATCAGCATTTTATGTTATTTAGTGATTTTACTGTTACCGAAAACATTGTAATAGGCCATGAACCCATCAAGAATGGATTCTTTAATAGAAAAATGGCAGCTGAACAAGTTCAAAAATTGAGTGAACAATATAAGATTCAAGTGAATCCTAGTAAAAAAGCTGGAGATTGTTCAGTAGGAGAACAGCAACGGATTGAAATTTTGAAAGTGCTATATCAGGGTGCGGAAATTATTATTCTTGATGAGCCGACAGCTGTGTTAACCCCTTTTGAAGTGGATGAGCTATTAAAAACGATTCGCTTTCTAGCGGATCAAGGAAAAAGTATCATTCTTATCACTCATAAGTTACCAGAAGTCATGAAAGTAGCCGATCATGTGACAGTGTTACGAAATGGACGTGTCACAGGGAATGTAAAAAAGGTGGAGACTTCTATCGATCAACTGGCTACGATGATGGTAGGTCGAGAGCTCCAACAACTCTCAGAGCGTAATCAATTAAATGGAGAGCCCTTGCTAGAGCTAGAAGCAATTTCGATAAAAGGAAAGAGTTCAAAACCTGTATTGGATCAGCTTTCTTTAACTGTTCATCGCGGTGAAATCGTAGGAATTGCGGGAGTATCAGGCAACGGCCAATCTGAGCTTATTCAAGCGATTTCGGGATTAACATCGGTTGATCAGGGGGACATACGTTTAGGTGGAACCAATCTAGTTGGTAAATCCGTAGCATTTAGAAGAAATGAAGGTCTGGCACATATACCAGAGGATCGTTTTTTATGGGGAGCTGCGAAGGAAGCTACGATTGAAGAAACCGGTGTAATGGGATATTACAATAAAAAAGCCTTTAACAAGTATTCTTTTATTTTGAAAAGCTCGTTCCGAGAGGTGGTAAAGACTTGGATTGACCGCTTCGAGATAAAGGTTAAATCGCTAGATGACAAGTCAGGGAACCTTTCTGGTGGAAACCTACAAAAACTAATTGTTGCCCGTGAACTTGGATTTGAAACAGATTTTCTCATTGCAGCTGAACCGACTCGTGGTGTCGATATTGGTGCTATGGAATATATCCATGAGGCAATCCTTGAAAAGCGTAACCGTGGAGATGGAATTTTACTTGTCTCTTCGGAACTATCGGAAATCCTACTATTATCAGACCGGATTGCGGTCATGTTTGAAGGGAAAATCGTTGATATTCTTGATAGGAAAAATGCAACAGAAGAACGTCTGAGTGTACTTATGGCAGGAGGAAAAGAAGATGAATCTTCAGCGAAAAATACAACAACTGCTTAAGCCTTTATTTCAACCAATGATAGCGGTGCTGATTGGACTGGTAACAGGAGCACTTGCCATAGCACTTGTTGGAGAGTCTATTTTCGATACGTACAAAGTCATGTGGGATGGAGCGTTTGGCAACTTCTACTTCCTAACAGCCACTCTTGCTCGAGCTACTCCTATCATATTGGTAGGTTTGGGATTAGCTCTCGCATTTCGAGCAGGTGTGTTTAATATGGGGGCAGAAGGTCAGATGGTATTAGGGGCCGTGTGCGCGGCACTTGCAGCCCTTTATGTACCAGGTTCAGGGATCGTTAAATTGCTTTCTGCGTTTTTTGCAGGCTTTATAGCTGGTGGATTATGGTCATTATTAGCAGGTTGGATGGAAGTGAAATACAAAGTACAGCTGTTGATTTCTACCCTTCTTTTAAACTATGTCGCTGTCCTGTTCGCAGGTTATTTGGTGGCGGAACCTTTCCAGGATAAGTCAGGCTCTGCTGCCCTAGCTCAGACGCCTATGATTGATCAAGCAGTTTGGCTTCCTAAACTGTTTGCTGGAATGAGCGTGCATATGGGGTTTGTAATAGCCGTTATTGGAGCGGTCATCTTATATGTGGTTCTCCAATTTACTTCTTCTGGATATGAAGTGAGAATGCTTGGGAAGAACCCTTTCTTTGCTGAATACGGTGGTATTAATAAACATAAGGTGCTCCTCTTTAGCATGTTTTTTAGCGGAGGGATTGCTGGGTTAGCTGGAACAGTTGAGGTTCTGGGATCTCAGTATCGATATATAGAGGGAGCACTAACCGTCCCAGGCTATGCATGGACAGGTTTAATGGCAGCACTGTTAGCCAACTCCAATCCATTAGGTACAGCAGTAGCAGCGATTTTACTAGCAGCCTTACAAACGGGTGCGATGGGGATGGAACGTAACACAGAAGTACCTTTGGAAATTGCTAGTGTCATTCAAGGTGTTCTTATTTTATTCGTTACTGCAAAGTTTACCTTAAGCTGGTGGAAAGTTAAAAAGAAAGCGGGTGACGTGAATGGAGCTGTTTGATTATTCCCTTTTTGCTTCTGCTATCCGTATGGTTAGCCCCATTCTTTTGGCTGCCTTAGGAGGAGCGTTATGTGCTCGAGTCGGAATCTTTAATGTGGGACTTGAGGGCTTAATTCTAGCAGGTGCCTTCTCCGCAATCGTTGGTAACTATTATAGTGGAAGTGTAATTGTAGCCGTTTTAACAGGAGCATTCGGTGGTGTTCTAGTCTCTTTATTATTTGGACTAGCCACTATCAAGTTTAAAGCCAATCCGATTGTAGCGGGTATTGCTATCAACTTTCTTGTTTTAGGATTAACTACTTTTGGCCTCCGAGCTATTTTTCAAGTAAAAGGAGCCTTTTATGATAAGGACATGAAGGGACTTCCGAAGTGGGACCTTCCACTTATTGAAAATATCCCTGTGATTGGAAAGCTTCTATCAGGTCACTCGCCACTTGTGTATACTGCCTTTATTGCAGCGATACTATTGTATATTTTCTTGTTTAAAACCGTCGTTGGTTTCCGTATTTTAGCAGTTGGAAAAAATGAAGCAGCGGCAAGAAGCTTAGGATTAAAGGTTACCGTTCTTCAGTATGGAGCAATTGTGGCAAGTGGAGTTTTATGCGGTCTTGCAGGTGCCCAGCTTTCGCTTGGTCAAGTTACCATGTTTACTGAGGGAATGACGGCTGGAAGAGGATTTATCGCGTTAGTTGCGATGATGCTTGGTGGGTCACATCCGATTGGCATGATTGGTTCGAGTTTATTGTTTGGTCTGATGGATGCGATGAGTATCAGGCTACAAGGCTTTTCTATGCCTACGCAATTCACGGCCATGCTTCCATACGTGATTACGATTATCGCGATGTTCTTTTTAAAGGATCGTGGCTTAGAATCACAAGCATCTGGACAGCAAAGCTCTAGATAAGAACAGGAGTGAAACACATGAGCTTAAATAAAGCAGACAGAATTAAACGAACAAGAGTACCAGTAGCCGATCCCAAGCATGCGAAGCGGCTCCCGCCCGGACAAGCGTTAACTGAACGTTTTCCGATTTTGCATGAAGGAGACGTTCCTGTTTACGATTTGGAAAAGTGGGATTTAAAAATCTTTGGTGAGGGTGATAAAGAGGTCGTACTCACCTATAAGCAAATTAAAGAAATGCCTGAAACAACCGTGACCGTTGACATTCATTGTGTGACTCGCTGGTCTAGATTTGATAATCAATTCACGGGAGTAAAGTTCAGTGATTTCTTAAAGGCAATAGACATCACTCCTAAGAGCAAATACGTGATGCTGCATGCAGACCATGACTATACAGCAAATATTGCATTGGCAGACTTGTTACATGACGACGTACTTCTTGCCCATACGTTTGAAGGGGAGCCTTTAACGGATAAGCACGGATGGCCATTAAGGCTTGTTGTCCCTCATCTATATTTTTGGAAGAGTGTGAAATGGATTAGAGGAATTGAGTTTATTGACGAAAATAAACCTGGATTTTGGGAACAAAATGGATTCCATCTGAATGGGGACCCTTTTAAAGAGGAACGGTTTTCGGGAGAGGACATTCCTATTCCGGAGGATGAATGGGAGCGAAAAGACTTTGACTAACTTTCTGCCAAACCTTAAACTAAAGTCTGATTGTTTACCAGAGCGAGTCATTGTATGTGGTGATCAGGCACGTGCGAAAATAATTGCGGAATTAATGGACAATCCAACTAAATTAGGTGAGAACCGTGAATACCATAGTTATTCTGGTAGCTGGAAAGGCACAAAAGTAGCGGTGGTTAGTCACGGAGTAGGAGCACCTGGGGCAGCGGTCTGCTTTGAGGAGTTGATCATGGGTGGTGTACAATCAATCATTCGTGTAGGGACGGCTGGCTCTTATCAAAAAGAAGTACAGCCTGGCAGTCTTGTCATCAGTACGGCTGCTGTAAGCTGTGATGGGCTTACGAAACAAATTGTTCCTCCCGGGTTTCCAGCTATTGCCGATCGCACCATTGTAGAGGCATTAATAAATGCAGCGTCATCAAATGTGAAAGACCTATTGGTGAAAGAAGGAATGACACTTACTCTTGATGCGTTTTATTCTGGTGTTCTCGAATTCCCTCACCAATTATATAAAAAAGCAGGAGTTGTCGCAGTTGAAATGGAAAACTCAGCTCTTTTTGTCATCTCCTCTTTGAAAGGGATTAAAGCGGGAGCTATTTTAGCGATTGATGGCTTTGCTGATGCGGAACTTCGAGAAGAGTATAATCCTCATAACACGGTAGTTGGTAAAGCAGTGAATGCAGGAATGAAAGTTGCTTTAGATGCAATTATTCAATTGTAATTCAACTGGTAGATAAAGATCAAGTTGAACAGGAGATGACCTTCACTCTAAAAGTGAAGGTCATTTTTTTAGGCCTGTACACTTTCTAGAATCAGGTTTAACCTCTAATCTCTCATGGGTATGAAGTCTTTAACACTCGCAAGGGAGAGATTAAAATGGAAGTACTCACTGTAATTGGGTTACTTATTATCCTTTTAGTAGGGTGGATGATTTGGTCAAAACTGACTTGGAAAACCATCATGATCGGTTCAGACATTCGTTCGGAGGAAACAATTAGAGATAAATATAGACTATATAAATCTGAAAATATACGTTGCCGGTTGAAAAAAGAAGTGCAGACCCCTATTGTTACTGGAGTAAATCCAGTGGTCAGCAATCATGTAGATCCAAATGTCAGCTCATCCATTCTTAAGCTACTGGTTCATCGAAGAGATATCTATAAAGTCAACCAATTGAAGTCTTAGTATAAAGGGTATTCAAAGCCATAACCAAGTGCTTTGAATACCCTTATTGTTTTTCTAAAGTTCAGTTCCGCCCAAACGGTTTTTCTCCTACTTGAATAGGCTGTTGTCAAGGGGGTGAATCATTTGAAATGGGGGAATTTCTTGCTCATCTTCATTAGTGCGTTAGTTTTATTATTGCTTCCAATCTTCTATTTTCAGTCTGATTCAAATGAAACCGGTCATAACCAGAGTGAAACTACTACCGCCAATACAAACGAGGAACAAAATAATACTACAGAAGAAAATGGAAATAATGAAGATGGAAATGAAAAAGCTAACACAACTATCGATCCAAATGCTGATTATTGGGGAGTCGATTCTGCGTCATATACGACAGAAGAGCTATACGCCTGTGTAAATGAAAATTTCGGAAAGCCTACTGTTTGGGGGAGATATCTAGGGACGATTGATGGTGTTTCTAGTGGGTTAACAACAGAGGAAGTGGAATATTTGCATGCAAATGGAGTAAAAATCCTTCTTATCAATAATCAATTTAATAACGCAACTGGATATGAAAACGGGGTAGAGCAAGCGAATATTGCGATCTCTCTGGCAGGGGAGTTAAATGCGCCAGAGGGTGTAGCTATATTTGCAGATATTGAACCAAATTATCCTGTCGATTCTGCATTTATACAAGGCTGGTTTGATACGATGATGGTCTCTCCTTATGAGCCGGGTATTTATGGTGTATTCTCTCCGGACAGTGCTTTAGTTGAGGCGTACCAAGCTTCTAAAAATGAAAATCAAGGTATTCAAAATAAGATAATTCTTTGGACGGCCTATCCTCATGTAGACGTTACCACTCAAGCAAATGTACCAGCAAATACTGCAGAGGCTCCTGAAGGTTCATTGTTGTATGGTTGGCAGTATGGAATTGATGCAGCAACATGTAATATAGATACAAACCTATTTAAAGGCAGTTTATTTGATTTTCTTTGGTAATAATACGAATCAAATAACCTCTTTCCTTAAAGGAGAGAGGTTATTTTGTATATTTAATATTATTAACTAATAAATATGCTGGAATTTTAGGGTTACATATATTATATTAGAAAAATAGTAAAAATGTTGAATAAATATTTAATACTATGTAATTTTATAAATATACCTCTTTCAATATATAAAGGAGTGTTACTAATGAACAATCAATTAAAACAACATTTAGAGACGATACAAAATAAGCTATGGGAAATGAGCGATTCCCTTTATCATGATCCTGAGCTAGGTGATCAAGAATATAAATCTATGGAAAAACTAGTCATGTTTCTAAAGGAGCATCATTTCGCAGTGGATACAGGAATTGTCGGGCGGCCAACTTCCTTTAAAGCGGTATACGACAGTAAAAAAGAGGGACCTACGATTGCCTATCTATCCGAATACGATGCTCTACCTGGAGTGGGACATGGATGCGGCCATAATATGATAGGAACAATGAGTGCAGGTGCTGGCGTTTTATTAAGCAAATTGGTTGATGAAATAGGTGGACGAGTGGTTGTTCTTGGAACTCCTGCTGAAGAAACAAATGGAGCGAAGGTTCCAATGGCAGAGCAAGGGATTTTTGATGATATTGATGTGGCTATGATTTTGCACCCAGCTGATGAATCCTATGAAAGTGGGGATTCCTTGGCAATGGATGCGATTCAATTTGCCTATTCAGGTCAGTCTAGTCATGCGGCAGCATCTCCTGAAAAAGGAATCAATGCTCTTGATGCAGTGATTCAGCTGTTTAACGGCATTAATGCCCTTCGTCAGCATGTGACATCAGATGTGCGGATTCATGGAATAATTAAAGAAGGTGGCGTTGCTGCAAACATCGTTCCCGATTATACAGTTGCTCAATTTTATGTACGTGCGAAAAACCGTAGCTATTTAGATGAAGTCGTTCAGAAAGTAAAAAATATTGCCCATGGTGCGGAATTAGTAACAGGAGCAAAAGTTGAAATTACTAATTATGAACTTAGTTACGATAACATGCTAACCAATCAAACACTCTCTGAACTTTTTACAGAAAACCTACTTGCTACAGGAGTAAAAAAGGTTTTAAAAGCAAAGGACACATATGGATCCATTGATATGGGCAATGTAAGTCATGTTGTCCCTGCTATTCATCCGTATATTGGACTTGATTCACCGGGTCTGGTTGCCCATACAAAAGAGTTTGCAGATATCACCATTACGGATAATTCTCATCAAATCTTGAGTAAAGGTGCACTTGCTCTTGCTTCAACTGGTTATGAATTACTTACGAATAAAGAGATCTTTGAAAAAGTGGTAAACGAATTCCTAGAAGCGAAAAGAATGCATGGATAATCGTATTGATTTATTAAAATAATAAAATTATAAATACAGTTCGGAGAATAATCTGAATATTTTTATATTGAAAAAGCTACTTTTCAAAATCATATGCATGTGTTATTATTCATTCAGTTGAATAATTATTCGTATACATCATATAAGCGTTATATAAGGAGGAAACAACATGAAAAAGTTCGGTTTACTTATTACTTTAATTTTAACGTTAGTATTGGCAGCATGTGGCCAAAATAACGATTCTGGAAATGGTGAAGCAGAAGAGGGCAAAAAAGTATTAACTATGGGAACCTCTGCAGATTTTGCTCCGTTTGAATCTCGAAACACATCAGGGGAAGTAGAAGGTTTCGATATTGATCTAGCTAAATACATTGCAGATGAATTAGGCTATGAGCTGAAAATTGAGGATATGAAATTTGATGGATTAATTGGTGCGCTGCAAGCGAAACGTGTCGATCTAGTATTATCAGGAATGTCTGCTACAGAGAAGCGCGCTCAGAACGTTGACTTTTCTACTCAGTATCATCATTCAGGTGAAATGTTTATTACATTAAAGGACTCTGAAGTGACATCCCTTGATCAATTAAAAGGAAAAACGGTTGGAGTTCAGTTAGGTACGATTCAAGAAGAGGGTGCTCGTAAGCTTCAGGAAACAGTTGATTTTGAAATCAAGGCTGTAGACAACGCAACCATCTTGATTCAAGAATTGCAATCGAACCGTATTGATGTAGCATACTTGGATAAGTCAGTAGCTACAGGATATATTAATGAACAAGGATTAGCAGGATTTGATGATCCTACTTCGAGCTCACCGGGAATGGCGGTTGCTTTTCCAAAGGGCAGTGAACTAGTTGACGAAGTAAACCAAGTCCTAAAGGAAATGGAAGAGAACGGGAAGCTAGACGAATTAAAAGCGAAATGGTTATCTGAAGAATAGGCTTAACCAGAAAAATATTAAAGTGAGGTGTAAGGCATGAATTTGGATTTTAGCCAAATTGTGCCTTATATTCCTTTTATTTTAGAAGGAATATGGGTTACATTACAGTTTGTCATTATATCAATTATCTTTGGTTTTATTTTAGGAACGGTTCTAGCATTATGTAAAATTTCAAAAATAAAAGCATTGAACTGGTTTGGGGATGCATACACATCTATTTTCCGTGGAACACCATTAATTTTGCAGTTAATGATTATTTATTTTGCGATTCCACAATTAACGGGTTATGATATTTCTCCATTTTTATCAGCTATCCTTGCTTTTGGTCTGAATTCCTCTGCATATGTATCGGAAATTATCCGTGCTGGAATTCAAGCAGTTGATAAGGGACAAACAGAGGCTGCTCAAGCTCTTGGGGTACCTTATCGGTTGATGATGAAGGACATCATTTTGCCACAGGCTTTAAAAAATATTTTACCTGCACTCATGAATGAATTTATTACATTAACGAAGGAATCGGCTATTGTCTCAACTATTGGGTATTTAGATCTTATGCGCCGAGCTCAAGTAGTCGGTGCTGATATCTATCGAAACTTTGAACCTTTGATTTTTGTAGGGGTTATTTATTGGCTACTTGTTATGGTGTTAACGATCATTGGGAAAGTTGTTGAAAGGAGGTTGAAGTTCAGTGATTAAAGTTGAAAACCTCTATAAACAATTCGGTGATAATGAAGTACTAAAGGGTATCACGACTAATATTAATAGCGGTGAAGTTGTTTCAATTATTGGACCATCCGGGTCTGGTAAATCAACTTTTCTTCGCTGTATCAACTTATTAGAAGTGCCAACAAAGGGGACCATATCAATTGATGGTCGAAGTATTACAGATAAAAATACAAATATACTAAAGGTTCGCCAACAAATTGGAATGGTATTTCAGCATTTCAACTTGTTCCCGCATTTAAATGTACTTGATAACTTAACGTACGCTCCAATCAAAGTAAAAGGAGAAACGCGACAAGTAGCGGAAGGAAAGGCTCGTAATTTGCTGGCGAAAGTGGGACTTACAGAAAAGGAAAAAGCATTTCCTAGTAACCTCTCAGGTGGGCAAAAACAGCGTGTTGCTATTGCTCGTGCTCTAGCGATGGAGCCGAACTTAATGCTATTTGATGAGCCAACATCCGCACTTGACCCTGAAATGGTTAAGGAAGTACTGAATGTAATGAAGGACCTAGCAAAGTCAGGTATGACGATGGCGATCGTTACACATGAAATGGGATTTGCACGTGAAGTGGCTGACAGAGTATTATTCCTTGATGGTGGAGTATTACTTGAAGACGCAAGTCCGGCCGAGTTTTTCAGTAATCCAAAAACAGCAAGAGCGAAAGATTTCTTAGAGAAGGTATTATAAAATATAGTTGTGTTTAGGGCTATCCAAATGGATGGCTCTTTTATTTTTTATTAAATGTAAAAATGTTCATATTTTTGCCAAATTAAAGTTGGCATTTTAAGTGTGAAAACGCTATAATTAATTTATGGAACATCATACCACGATGTGGAACGAATTATAAAGGAGATGTAAATTATGGAAATTAGATACTCAACACACCCAGATCATGCCAAAACATTTACTACTGAAGATCTTAGAAAGCATTATCTTGTTGAAGACTTATTTGTGCCTGGTGAGATCAAGCTTACCTATTCAATGGAAGACCGTGTAATTATCGGTGGAATTACCCCAACGAATGAAACGATCTCTTTAGGTGGCTACGATGAAATTAAGGCTAACTACTTTTTAGAAAGAAGAGAAGTGGGAATCTTTAACGTTGGAGGTAACGGAAAAATTACTGTCGACGGTGAAGTTTATGAGATGGAAAATAAAGATTGCTTGTATGTGGGATTAGGGAAGAAAGAACTTCTTTTTACAAGTGAATCAGCTGAAAATCCAGCAAAGTATTATTTATTCTCAGCATCTGCTCACAAAGAGTATCCTGTGCAGCATGTTTCATTTAAATCCATTGAAGGTGATCGGTTGGGAGCTCTTGAAAGTGCGAACGATCGCGTGATTCGTAGAATGATCCACAATGAGGGAATCAAAAGCTGTCAAGTGGTAATGGGGATGACTCAGCTAAATACAGGCAGTGTATGGAACTCTATGCCAACTCATACTCATGATCGCAGAATGGAAACTTATCTATATATCGATTTGGACGAAAATGCTAGAATGTTTCACTTTATGGGGGAGCCAACTGAAACAAGACATATTGTTATGAAGAATGAACAAGCGGTGATTTCTCCGCCATGGTCAATTCATTGTGGTGCTGCAACAAGTAATTATACTTTCATTTGGGCAATGGCTGGTGAAAATAAGACCTACAACGATATGGATCAAGTAACTATGGATCAACTAAAGTAATTTAAAACTAGTCACATGAACAACTATAAAAATAATGAAATAGGAGTGTAATAACATATGAGTTTACAAGATTTTTCATTAGACTTTTTTAGCCTACAAGATAAGGTAGCTATCGTAACAGGTGGAAATACTGGTCTTGGCCAAGGGTATGCGGTCGCGCTAGCAAAAGCTGGAGCAGATTTGTTTATTGTTACCCATGATACAAATTGGGATGAAACGAGAGCATTCATTGAAGAGACAGGAAGAAAGGTTCATTTCCACCAGGCAGATCTAACGAATAGAGACTCCTTAAAGAAAGTAGTAGAGGATTGTCTAAATGTGTACGGAAAGATAGATGTTTTAGTAAATAATGCTGGAACAATTAGACGTGCGCCTTTACTAGAGTACAAGCAAGAAGATTGGGATGCAGTAATGGACATTAACCTAAACGCTGTCTACTTTTTAAGCCAAGAAGTTGGAAAAGTGATGGTTGAGCAAAAGAGCGGAAAGATTATTAATATTTGCTCTATGCTTTCCTTCCAAGGTGGGAAATTTGTTCCTCCGTATACAGCAAGTAAGCATGCAGTTGCGGGGGTTACGAAAGCGTTTGCTAATGAGCTAGGACAATATAATGTTCAAATTAATGCGATTGCTCCAGGCTACATTGCAACAGCTAATACAGCACCTATTCGTGCAGACGAACAGCGTAATGCAGAAATTCTTTCACGTATACCAGCCGGACGTTGGGCAGATCCTTCTGATCTAATGGGGGTTGTTGTGTTCTTATCAAGTAGAGCATCAGATTATATGAATGGATCAATCATAGCAATTGATGGTGGTTGGTTAGCACGTTAAAGAATCTCAGAAAGGAAGAATTAGGGTGATTACAGGGAAGTTAGAAGATATCAGAGAAAAGGCTGTTTTAGACGATAAGATTTTATCAAAGTTAGAATTCCTAAAAGGTGACTTTTCGCAATATACAGCCGGGCGTTATGAAGTTGATAATAACTCGTTCTTCTTCTTAAACGAATACGAAACAAAAGAGGAAGAAAGCTGTTTTTGGGAAGCACATAGAAAGTATTTAGATATCCATTATATTTTAGAAGGACAAGAGAAAATTGCGGTTGACCATATTGGACGCCAGCAAGTGAAGGAAGAGTACGATGCGGAGAAGGATGCCATCTTTTTTAAAGGTGATGTCCTCTCTGGAATCACAATGAATCCTGGGGATGTTATGATTTGCTTCCCTGAAGATTCACATATGACGGGCTTAATTGCTCAAGGAAAGCAAAAGGTGAGAAAAGTAGTGCTTAAAGTGGAGTTATAGGGACAGACACAGAAGAATATGGGATGAAACGTTAAGGCGGCCAAAGGTTGGCAGACCAGGAAAAAGCCACCTATAACATTTCGAATTGTTTTTTGAAACTTAAAGATAGCATAAAATTGACAATTATTCAATCATCTCAAGTTCTTTTGCGTGAAATTTACCTATATAAAAATTAGAAGGGTAAGGTAATGCAAAATGAAAATCATGAAGTCAATTGAAAAGATCCCTGGCGGATTAATGCTTGTTCCACTATTTATAGGAGCAATTATACACACTCTTGCTCCAACCTCAGGAGAATATTTCGGGTCGTTTACAAACGGATTAATGACGGGAACAGTTCCAATTTTAGCGGTATGGTTCTTCTGTATGGGTGCAGGAATCAATATAAAAGCAACAGGTACAGTAATAAGAAAGTCTGGAACACTTGTATTAACGAAAATTGCAGTAGCGTGGGTTGTTGCTATTATTGCCTCCATGTTTATGCCAGAAGGCGGAATTCAAACAGGATTATTTGCCGGTTTCTCAGTCCTTGCTTTAATTGCCGCAATGGATATGACAAACGGTGGACTATATGCTTCTATCATGCAACAGTACGGAACGAAAGAAGAAGCTGGAGCATTTGTATTAATGTCACTTGAATCAGGTCCATTAGTAACGATGTTGATTCTTGGCTCAACGGGCTTAGCAGCATTTGAACCACATGTGTTCGTAGGGGCAGTTCTACCTTTCTTAGTCGGTTTTGTTCTTGGAAATTTAGATAGTGATTTAAAAGATTTCTTTAGCAAAGCTACTCATACAATGATCCCGTTTTTCGGATTTGCACTAGGAAACACAATTGATTTAACGGTCATTGCAAAAACAGGTCTTGCCGGTATTATCCTAGGTGTTCTTGTAATCATTGTAACTGGTATTCCGTTAATCTTAGCAGATAAGTATATTGGTGGCGGAAATGGTACGGCGGGACTAGCTGCATCTAGTACAGCTGGCGCAGCTGTTGCTAATCCTATGATTATTGCCAATATGAAGCCGGAATTTATGGATGTTGCTCAATCAGCAACTGCATTGGTGGCAGCATCAGTAATTGTCACATCAATTCTAGTACCGATCTTAACAGCCTATTGGTCTAAATATATGAAAAAGAAAAACAAAGGAAATGTAAAAGAAGATATCAACGCAACTGCTGTCTAAAAGTAGCTAAAGAGAGGCATATCACAGTATGTCTCTCTTTAAGTAAAGGGGAGAAGGGGAAGCATGAGTAAAATCATTACAATCGGTGAACCGATGGCTCTCTTCGTAGCAGAGCAAAGTGGTTCTTTAGAAGAAGTGAACCGATTTAGTCGGTTTGTTGCGGGGGCAGAGGTAAACTTTTCGATCGGAATGTCCCGCTTAGGTCATGAGGTTACCTACATTACGCAACTTGGGGAAGATCCTTTCGGTAAAAACATAGAGAAGTTCCTTCAACAAAATGGGATTGATACAACCCATGTTAATTATGAATCAAAATATGTAACAGGTATGCAATGGAAGCAAAAAGTTGAAGTGGGAGACCCAGAAGTGTTCTCTGCAAGGAAAAACTCTGCAGCTTCTCATATGAATATAGAGACAATTAAGAATGTAAGCTGGGACGGATATGATCATATTCATCTAACTGGTATACCACCAGCATTATCGAAAGAGTGCAGAGCAGCTGTCTATGAGTTATTGAGAGTGGCACGTGAGAAAGGAGTTCAAATTTCTTTTGACCCAAATTTACGTCCAGGACTATGGCCAGACCAAAAAGAAATGGTGAGGATTATTAATGATTTAGCTTGTCAGGCGGATATTGTTCTGCCAGGTATTGCAGAAGGAAAGCTATTGACAGGCTGTGAAGATGAGGCTGAGATTGCACAGTTTTATCATGCTGCTGGAGTGAGAACAGTAGTTATAAAATTAGGTGCAAAGGGAGCTTTCACAAGTTCGGAAGGGAAGCAGTTTTATACAGAGGGTTTCCCTGTAGAGAAAGTCGTTGATACGGTTGGTGCAGGTGACGGTTTTGCCGTCGGTGTAGTGAGTGCTTTGTTAGAAGAGCAAAAAATAGAGGATGCAGTGGTACGTGGAACAGCAATTGGAGCTTTAGCGGTTATGTCTCCAGGAGATAATGATGGGCTACCAGATCGAGCAGAACTAAGCTCATTTATGGAAACAAGGAGAATAAACATAAAGTAAAAAAATTTCCTTCCCAGTCAGGGAAGGAAATGGCTTTATCAAGAACCAATGTAACCTAGATTTCTAGAAATATCTAAGCTAGTCTGTCTCATCTTATCTATTAATGTATCGTTTATTTTATCCATTGTCACACGATTGCTAGGACCAGAGATACTAAAACTAGCAATAATCTTGCCTGTATGGTTGTATATCGGTGCGGCGATACATCGTATTCCTTCTTCATTTTCTATATTATCCAAGGCGTATTTTTGTTTCTTAATCTTATTTATTTCTTCTCGAAGTCCCTCAGGGGTTGTGATGGTTGATTCTGTCTTAGGGATAAAATTCACCTTTGACACTAATTCTTCAAAATGGCCTGACTCCATACCGGAATATAAAATTTTTCCGACGGCAGTACAGTACATCGGTGCACGGTTTCCGACACGTGAGAACATTCGAATGGTTTGATTACTTTCAATTTTATCAATATACACAATTTCACCACGGTCTTCAATGCATAAATGAACGGTTTCATTTACTTCGTGGGAAAGCCTTTCTAGGTAAGGCTTTGCCGTATTTACAATGTCATTATTATTTAAAATATTTCTCGAGAGAAAAAGTACTTGCAATCCTAATTTATACTTGTCGGATTCAGAATCTTTTACGACATAGTTCATATTGGATAATGTTGCTAAAAGCCTGTGGACGGTACTTTTTGATAGACTAACTTGTTCAGATAAACGGGCAATTTGTATTCCATCGGGATAATCTGAAAGCTTATTCAAAATAGTTAAGGCTCTTTCAAGTGATTGGACGTTGGACACAGTCGGTTACCTCTTTCAATGGATTTATATATGTAGAATGAATTGAACTTTTTATTTAAAAATTTAAAACGCCGTTCTACTATATGATACGGCAGCGTGAGAGTTTTGTAAATTTAATAAAAAATGTTTCATAAAATATATAAAAAGTGGGGATTCACATGAATAAAATCAATGTTCTATCAAAGGTTTCAGAGTGTGGAGTAGTGGCAGTAGTGAGAGCAGAGACGAAGGAAGAAGCAGTAACAATCTCTAAAGCATGTATTCGAGGTGGGATTAAGGGGATAGAAGTAACGTTTACTGTCAAAGAAGCAGATGAAGTAATTAAAGAGTTAACGTCTCTATATAATGAACGCAATGATGTCGTGATTGGAGCTGGCACTGTTCTTGACTCAACTACTGCTAGAATAGCCATCCTTGCAGGTGCGCAGTTCGTAGTCAGTCCTTCCTTTGATGAAGAAACCGCAAAATTATGTAACCTCTATCAAATCCCTTATATGCCAGGTTGTATGACAATCACTGAGATGAAGCGTGCTCTTGAATCTGGTGTTGATATTGTGAAATTATTCCCAGGAAACAACTTTGGCCCTGATTTTGTTAAGGGAGTAAAAGCACCACTTCCACAAGTGAATATCATGCCTACTGGTGGTGTTAGTCTTGAAAATGTGGACCAATGGATTAAAAACGGCTGTGTAGCAGTAGGGGTTGGAGGGAATCTATTAGCACCAGCTAAGACGGGAGATTATGACCTTATTACGGAGTATGCAAAGCAGTATGTTGAAAAAGTTAGAGCTGCACGTGGGGAAGATGTGTTAGAAGCAAAAACTATATAAATATAAAACTAGGGTATTCATGGCCGCATGAATACCCTTTAACTATTTTACATATTTTCCATTAAACGTTTGGCGATTCTTGCGTAATCATCCCGATCAATTCCTGGAGCAAATTCCTCCGGTAGTTCCTCTAAATTTGGAATAGGTGCACCCTTAGGAGCTCCAGTAATTACTTTGAGTTGGTTTCCATTTTCAGGGTTTGTTCCTTTCCAAATTTTTGAGATATCGGTATAATGACCCACATCATTCCAGGTATATAAAACATTAGCTAAGCCTTGATCCTCAAACTTTATTGCATGGTCGAACTTTCTGTTAGATAGATCAGGAATCGGAATCATTTTTTTGACATCCACGCCAGTAGCAATTTCTAATGCTTTAGCATAAGCGAGTACATGCGTCCCACCTCTGACAAGTAAGTAACCTATCATTTCACGAGCAGTTTCATGTTCTGTCATTTCATATACTCGCATCTTATGTGTGCGTGCTCCTACCTCTAAAAAGAAATTATGAAGTAAATCTAGCACTAAGTTTCCGCTGCTAAACACATTGTCTCCGGTCCAAGGGCGCCCCATAGAATCACCTGCTAATGCCGTTTGAGCAGTAGCAATAAAGTGATACGTACTGCGTGCATCCATTCCTTCACGTAAAGGGGTAACATCAGGGTCCCCAGGAAAGGTGTTTCCGCGTGATAACAAGTTGATTGTATTACTAACGAGCTCCACATGACCAAATTCTTCTGCTGTAATACTTGCTACGAGGTCATAAAAAGGTTTTAATTTATCCTTTTGACGAAAGTTAAAAGACTGATACATGTAATTGTTTAAAGTTGACATTTCTCCAAATTTTCCACCTAACAACTCCTGAACAGCAGCGGCCGCATTCGGATCACCATGCTCTGGAACAGGAAGGTCAATCAATAATTTATTTTCACGTTTAAACATCGGATGACCTCCTTATCCTCTAGGAATAACCCAGATAATTTGTTGAGTGCGAATAAAGAATGGAGAACCTCCTGATTCCACTACAATATGGTCAGGCATAACAGACTTAAGTAATCCTGTTACAGTCCCTCTGACCGTTTGGACGGCAACCATTCGCCCGGTAATCCCTTGGAATGCATGATACACATACGAGTCAATGTGACTGACAAAAGATGGTGTTTGTTGATTCATGAAGTGTTCGCTCCTTTGTTTTGTATATCAAACAGTTATATGTATGACGGGATTGTAATAGTTATACATAGTAATATGTAAACTATTAGTTTATTCAAAAGTTTCTTGACATTATTTTTGTAGATTGGTAAGGTTGATAAAAATATTTCTTATCCAGAGAGGTGGAGGGACTGGCCCTGTGAAGCCTCAGCAACAGATCAACTAGGATACTGTGCTAATTCCAGCGGGTGATTTTTCCTCGATAGATAGGAGCGGACGTTTTTATTTGTCAGTAGTGCACTCGTTTCCTGAGTGCGTTTTTTTGTTTCCCCCACTAAAGTATTCATTGATCGTTTGTAATGGTTGCTTCTGGATGTAGGTTAAGGAGGAGTTATTTGTGAAAGTGGAAGAACAAGGATTTCAAAGGAAAATGCAAGCAAGACATCTAGTCATGTTATCCTTAGGTGGGGTCATTGGGACCGGTTTGTTTCTAAGTTCAGGTTATACGATTCAACAGGCAGGACCGTTTGGAACGATTCTTTCGTACTTAATCGGTGCCTTGGTGGTCTATTTAGTTATGTTATGTTTGGGGGAGTTATCTGTACATATGCCAGAAACGGGAGCGTTCCATAGTTACGCAGCCAAATATATTGGACCCGCAACAGGCTTTACTGTTGCTTGGTTGTATTGGTTAACTTGGACAGTGGCATTAGGTTCAGAGTTCACAGCTGCTGGGTTATTGATGCAGCGTTGGTTCCCAAATGTGAATGTATGGATTTGGAGTGCTCTATTTGCTATTTTAATTTTTTTATTAAATGCAGTAACTGTTAAATTCTTTGCTGAATCAGAATTTTGGTTTGCATCCATAAAAGTTCTCGCAATTTTGTTCTTTATTATTTTAGGTGCAGCAGCTATGGTCGGTATTCTGCCAATAGAGGGTTCTGAGACAGCACCCGTGTTTTCAAATATCATTGGCCAAGGGTTATTTCCAAACGGTGTATTTGCCATTTTTATGACCATGTTGGCAGTGAATTTTGCATTTTCTGGGACAGAATTAATTGGGATTGCTGCTGGAGAAACTGAAAATCCAGAAAAGGCAATTCCGAAGGCTATTCGAACGACACTGTGGAGATTAATTATCTTCTTTGTCGGAACCATCATTGTGTTATCAGCTCTGCTCCCTTTTTCTGATGCTGGGGTATTGGAAAGCCCTTTTGTTGCTGTTCTAGATAGAATAGGGGTACCTTATGGTGCGGATATTATGAACTTCGTTATCTTAACGGCGATTTTATCGGCAGCGAACTCTGGATTATACGCTTCCTCAAGAATGCTTTGGTCACTTGCAGAAAAAGAAACAATCTCTCCATTCTTTGCAAAGTTAACAAATCGAGGTGTTCCACTTAATGCTATCATTTTCAGTATGCTAGGTGGCGGCTTAGCTCTGTTTTCTAGTATTATTGCACCTGATACTGTATATATCGTACTTGTGTCCATTTCAGGACTAGCAGTAGTTATTGTATGGATGAGTATTAGTGTTTCACAGTTATTATTCCGTAGACAATATGTAAAAGAAGGCCATTCCGTGCAAGACCTTGCTTACCGAACGCCATTGTATCCTATCGTTCCGATTGCAGCGTTCTTTCTTTGTCTGGCTTCCTGTATAGGTATTGCTTTTGATCCAACACAGAGAATTGCACTGTTTTGTGGAATTCCATTTATCTTGCTTTGCTATGCTAGTTATTATATAAAACAAGGGTTTAACAAGAAGGGAGACGTTTACGTTGAAAAAAAACAATCCAATTGATGCTATTTTACAAGAGCATTCACTTATTATTTTAGATGGAGCAATGGCTACCGAGCTTGAATCCTATGGATGTAATTTGGATGATCCTCTTTGGTCAGCTCGTGTGTTACTCGAGAATCCGCAGATGATCTATCAGGTACATTTAGACTATTTTCAGGCAGGCGCAGATTGTGCGATAACTGCAAGCTATCAAGCAACAGTTGAAGGATTTACAAAACGTGGATTACAAGAAGAAGAAGCCTTGGAATTGATAAAAAAGACAGTAGTGCTTGCGAAGAGTGCAAGAGATGACTTTTGGCAAGAAGAGCAACAACTTGTTAGATCCAAACCATTGGTAGCTGCATCTGTTGGACCATATGGTGCGTTCTTAGCAGATGGCTCAGAGTATGTTGGAAACTATGGGGTGAGCGATAATCTCCTTAAAGATTTCCACCGTCAGAGAATGGCGGTACTTATAGAAGCTGGAGCTGATATTTTGGCATTTGAAACCATTCCTTCCCTTCAGGAGGCGAAAGTATTAATTTCTTTATTGCAGGAGTTTCCTGGAACTTATGCATGGCTTTCCTTCTCCTTGAAGGACGAAAGGTCAATAAGTGACGGTACGTTGTTACAAGAATGTGCTGAACTGGCGAATGAATGTGAACAGATTGCTGCCGTTGGACTAAACTGTGCTCCATTAGATTATGTTACAGGGGCCATTAGCAATCTTAGAACCCACACAGAAAAACCTATCATTGTTTACCCAAACTCTGGGGAAACGTATGATCCCGAGACAAAAACTTGGCACGGTCAAGAATCATGCAATACACTAGAGTCGAAATCAAAAGAGTGGTACGAAGCTGGGGCTCGATTAATTGGAGGATGTTGCCGAACATCACCAAGGGACATTGAAGCTATTTCGGGGAAGTGGCGCTAATTTCCGAGGAAATATCAAAAACTTCGTGGGGATTTACCATAATTCGCTAAAAAGCATTTACAACCATATTTCAAAAAACGCAAAGGGTTTCGTTTTAAGGTGCATACGTATAAAATGACACATAAAATAGCGTGAGAATTTTGAAGTGCCCCCCGTCAAGTAGACAGCGGAAATAAAAAAACGACTCTAAGCGGCGTTAGCCCTGTATTCTAAGGGACTAAGGCCGTTTAGTCTTTTTTGTAATCTTTCATAATTATAAAATTT
>NZ_JBPCCH010000026.1:0-54067 GCF_050971805.1 Robertmurraya mesotrionivorans
CCGAACACGGAAGTTAAGCTTTTCAGCGCCGATGGTAGTTGAGGGTTTCCCTCTGTGAGAGTAGGACGTCGCTAGGCAAAGGAAAAAAAGCACCTGAGTGGGTGCTTTTTTTGTTGTGTTTATGAATACTTAGATAAAAAATGCACCTATCAAGGTACTTTCCACTTGTTCATATATTAGGAGTAAATTTCAGGCTTATTAATTTTTCTAAGTTTTGATATATAATATTTATATTTTGGGTCTGTTGTTGGTGTAGCCACTAAACTTCGTTCACATTCGACGCAAATAAATGAAGTGTATAGATGTATTCCTTTCGGTTTGGATTGCTCACAAACAACACAAATTTCCCCCAGCTGTTTTATAGCTATAATCGGTTCCAAAATAACTCCACCTCCATACACCTATTGTTACCAAGATACTCCATTTGTATACAATTTTTCGAATAATCTTTTCAATAGATTACTTGAATACTATTTTATGTATGATAAGTAAATCGTTGTATGTCTACATGGGTACTTTTAAAAAATAATTAAGAATTAAAAGGACTAGTTTGTTAAAATAACAAGTATGATACTCGAAAAAGATTAGAGGGATGTCATGTGAATCAAAAACACACCCCATTATATGATGCATTAATCAAACATAAAAATAAAAAAGCGATTTCCTTTCATGTTCCAGGGCATAAAAATGGAGAAGTATTTTTAAAAGAAGCTCATCCGCTATTCCAAAACATTTTGAATGTGGATGTAACCGAACTATCAGGTTTGGACGATTTGCATTCTCCTAGTGAGGCAATTCTTGAAGCCGAAACTTTGTTAGCTGATTATTATGAGGTGAAAAAAAGCTTCTTTCTTATAAACGGTTCAACTGTTGGAAATTTGGCTATGATCCTTTCAGCTGTAAGTGAAGGGGATGAAGTTCTTGTTCAAAGGAATTGTCATAAATCAATCATGAACGGACTGAGCTTGGCTAAGGTGAAACCAATATTTATAGCACCGGAGTTTGACAAAGAATGGAAAGTAGCCGGAGGAATAACATTAAATAGTATTAAAGAAGCAGTAAAGGACTATCCTCAGGTTAAAGCACTAATTGTTACATATCCAAACTATTATGGAATGGTAACGAACTTAAAGGAGATTATTACTTTTTGCCATGAACGTAACATTATTGTTTTAGTGGATGAAGCACATGGGGCACATTTTAAAAGAAGCAAGGGGCTTCCAACGAGTGCTACAGAACTAGGTGCTGATGTGGTCGTACAATCTGCACACAAGACATTGCCAGCGATGACCATGGGATCCTACTTGCATTACAATAGTGAAAGGGTTGATCTGGAAAGGGTAAAGATGTTTCTCCGTATGTTACAATCTAGTAGTCCATCTTATCCAATTATGGCTTCTCTTGACCTTGCTAGAAAGTATATTGCAACATATGAGGAAGAAGACTTACAATATACTCTTCAAATGATTTCTGAGCTTAGAGATAAATTGAATCGGATTCCATCCATTAAGCTACTCTCGTATAAAGGTGAAGGAGATCCTTTAAAAATAACGATACAATCAAGAACGGCATTAACTGGTTTTGACCTGCAGTCAAAATTAGAGGAGTATGGAATCTTTACAGAGCTAGCAGATGAGCATAATGTACTTTTTATTTTCCCACTCTTAAAAAGAGGACATCTCTTTCCTATAGAGGAAGTATGGTATGCGATAAAAAAAGGAATTGGGGAAGAAGAAACCTCTGAAAGAAACTTCAGGGAGTTAATTAAAGGAACTTCTATTTCAACTTTACAAATGACCTATAAGGAACAGCAAAAAAAGAAAGTAGAAATTATTCCTTTGTCAGAGGCAAGTGGACGAGTATGTGCAGAGAGTATTATTCCTTATCCCCCTGGCATTCCGTTATTATTACCGGGGGAATTAATAAAAAGTGAAGATATTAAGCAGATTCACAACTTATTAGAGGCTGGATCGAGATTTCAAGGCGGAGAAAATATAAAGCAGCACAACTTAAAAGTATTTCATCATTAGAAACAAGTGAATTAGTTGGAGGGTATTATGAGTAAGGGTTTATTTATTACAATAGAGGGTCCAGAAGGTGCTGGGAAAACAACCATTATTGGAATGCTAGCAACAGCACTAATGGAACGAGGGATGAAGGTTATAGTAACAAGGGAACCAGGTGGCATTCCGATTGCTGAACAAATACGGGAAGTAATTTTGAATAAAGAAAATACAGCCATGGATGCTAGAACAGAAGCATTACTATATGCAGCAGCAAGACGTCAGCATTTAGTTGAAAAGGTATTGCCGCATCTACAAGAAGGTTCTATTGTTTTATGTGATCGATTTATTGACAGTTCATTAGCATATCAAGGGTATGCAAGAGGACTGGGGATTGATGAAGTGTATAGCATTAATCACTTTGCCATTGAAGGCAAGATGCCAGATACTACTTTTTATTTTGATATTGATCCTGAAATTGGTTTGGACCGAATCGGTCAGCATAAAGGAAGAGAAGTAAACAGACTTGATTTGGAAGAACTTCATTTTCACGAAAAGGTGAGAGAAGGATATCATCTACTCCTAGAGCGGTTTAAGGATAGAATCATAATGATTGATGCATCACAGTCTGTAGAACATGTTTTTCAGCAGGCTTTAAATAACTTATTAAAAGTGTTAAATAAACAATAAGAGGGAAAGTGTCTTACAAGTTAAGGCACTTTATTTTTTTAAAAGATAAGAAAGTATAAGATTTTCGACTTTGAGAATTGTCTAGCTCCAGCGCCCTAGCGCTTTTCTTAGTAAAAACAATCCTTGAATTTCCTATTTTAGTTTATAGGTTAGAGCATGGTACAACGCTAATTACCTGTTATAATAAAGGTAATAATTCAGAATATATTATACCGCTAAGGGGTGGATGATATGAAATTAATTTTAGCAGTCGTTCAGGACCAAGATAGTAATCGGTTATCCAATGCTTTAGTTGATAATAATTTTCGTGCAACAAAACTTGCTACTACAGGAGGATTCTTGAAATCGGGGAATACTACCTTTATGATTGGAACGGAAGATATACGTGTAGAGAAAGCCTTGCAGATTATAAAGGATAATTGTAAATCAAGAGACCAGATGGTGGCTCCTGTTTCTCCAATGGGAGGGAATGCAGATTCCTATGTTCCATTTCCGGTGGAGGTAGAAGTAGGAGGAGCTACAGTTTTTGTTTTACCTGTTGAGCAGTTCCATCACTTTTAATAGCGAGGTCACCTATGAAGATAAATCAGGATATTCGTTTAAATACAGATAAGATTCGATCCGAACAAAAGGCAGCAACGAACAGTAGTTTAAAATTTAATGAACTCGTTCAAAAACAGGATCAAAAAATGCAAATTGGCCAACTTCAAAATCTCCTAAAGGATATTGAAAGTGCGGGTGAAAGGTTATCGAGGTCAAGAACATTCAAAGACCTTTCAAAGTATAAGACATTAGTCAAAAGGTTTGTGAAGGAAGCAGTTGATTTTGGCATGGATTTAAAGCAGTCACATAGCTGGAATCAGTACGGACAAGGAAGATCGTTGAAAATTGTTGAGACGATTGATGAAAAGTTAGTGGAATTAACCGAGGGAGTACTTGAAAAGGAAGGAAACTCTATTGATTTGCTCGGTAAAATTGGTGAAATAAAAGGTCTTTTAATTAATTTATATACGTAAGTGAGTGAGACGATGCTTAAAACTTGGGATGAGATGGATCAAGTGCAGCCGATGGTTGGGAAGCTATTAAAAAACAGTATACAAAAGGATAGGTTAGCTCATGCCTACCTGTTCGAAGGTATGAGAGGAATCGGAAAAAAAGAAGCTAGTTATTTATTAGCTAAAAGCCTTTTCTGCTCTAGTCCTACCGACAACTATATCCCATGTGACTCATGTAGCAATTGTAAAAGGATTACAAGTGGGAATCACCCTGATCTCCATTTGTTAGAGCCAGATGGCCTTTCGATAAAGAAAAAGCAAATTCAAGATTTACAAGAGGAATTCTCCAAAACCGGTGTGGAATCAAAGAAAAAAATGTACATTATTGTGCATGCTGACAGAATGACAGGGAATGCAGCCAATAGTTTACTAAAGTTTTTAGAAGAGCCGCATTCAGAGACAACGGCTATTTTATTAACGGAGGGAGCTCAGCAAATTCTCCCTACTATTTTGTCTCGCTGTCAGATCATTAAATTCCAGCCTTTCTCTCCTGCTATATTAATAAAAAAATTGGATGAACATGGGGTAGAAAGGACAAAAGCTCCTATAATTGCCCAACTTACCAATAATTTAGATGAGGCTTTGGAGCTAAGTCATAACGATTGGTTTGCACAAGCTCAAAAAATAGTGTTAAAATTATATGAAGTGCTAAAAAAGAACCCTCTCGAAGCTTTAGTGATGCTTCAAGAGGAATGGTTTTTACACTTTAAAGAAAAAGAACAGTTTGATCAAGGTTTAGACTTACTTCTTCTATTATATAAAGATTTACTATATTTACAGCTTGAGAAATCAAGCCAAGTCGTTTATGTTAGTGAAATGACTCGTCTGCAGCAATATGCTCTTCATGCATCGGGAAGGCAAGTTGCAGATGGATTGTCTTATATATTGGAGGCAAAAAGAAAGCTGCAAGCCAATATGAATCCCCAGCTCCTAATGGAAGAGCTGGTGTTACGATTGCAGGAGGGATCTTCATTTGTATAATGTAGTTGGAGTACGCTTTAAAAAAGCGGGTAAAATATATTATTTTGATCCCGGAGATCTCTCAATTCAAAAGGATGAATTTGTTATTGTTGAAACAGTAAGAGGAGTCGAGTATGGCAAGGTGGTTATTGCTCCGAAACAGGTTGATGAGCATGATGTTGTGCTTCCTCTTAAGAAAGTCCTTAGAATTGCGGATCAAAAGGATCGTTTAATTGTTGAAGAAAATCGTTTTGCGGCAAAGGAAGCATACGATGTTTGCTGTGAAAAAGTATCTACACATCAACTGGATATGAAACTAGTGGATGTTGAATATACATTTGACCGAAATAAAGTGATTTTTTATTTTACAGCTGATGGCCGGGTTGACTTCCGTGAGCTTGTAAAAGATTTAGCGGCTATATTCCGTACAAGAATTGAACTTCGCCAAATTGGTGTTAGAGATGAAGCGAAAATGCTTGGTGGTATTGGCCCATGTGGTAGAATGCTATGCTGTTCGAGCTTTCTAGGTGATTTTGATCCTGTATCTATAAAAATGGCAAAAGATCAAAATCTCTCATTAAACCCTACAAAAATTTCAGGGTTATGCGGGCGTCTTATGTGCTGTTTAAAATACGAAAATGATGAATATGAGTCAGCAAAAGAGCTACTACCTGATCTAGGCCAAGTCATCTCCACACCACAAGGTCCTGGTCGAGTAGTGGGATTAAATATACTGGAAAGAGTACTCCAGGTTGAACTGGCTGATCATGAGCGTGTCCTCGAATATACTCTCGATGAAATATTAAAGGAAGGCGCTGTATAGATTCAATCCACAGATTAATGAGGTGGAAGGCGTGAATAAAAAAGAAATTTTTGATTCAGTAAGCAATATGGAAGCACAAATTGGGCATCTATATAAGCAATTAGGTGAGTTAAAGCAACATTTAGCCGAAACGCTTGAAGAAAATAACTCCTTAAAGCTAGAGAATGAGCACTTAAGGAAACACCTTGATCGAACATCCATCGAGAGGCAACAGCAACCAAAAGTGAGTAAAAGCAAAAAAGGTAAAAAAGCAGAGGAGACTCAGAACGAAAAAATTGTTGATATAGGTGAAGGGTATGACAACCTTGCTCGCCTTTATCAAGAAGGATTTCATATCTGTAATCTTCACTTTGGAAGTCCTAGAAAGGATGACTGTTTGTTCTGCTTATCCTTTTTAAATAAAAAATAAGAGGGTCTCCTTTGACAAGGGGGCCTTTTTTTCGGAGAATAAAGGAATTGAGGTAGGAGGACAACACTATATGTTAAAAGGCGACGAACGTTTGGATTATTTATTAGCTGAGGACCTTCGAATTATCCAGAGTCCAACGGTTTTTTCTTTCTCTCTAGATGCTGTATTATTAGCCCGTTTCGCTTATATGCCCATTCAAAAAGGAAATGTCATTGATTTGTGTAGTGGAAATGGAGTGATTCCCCTTTTTTTAAGCACAAGAACAAAGGGGAAAATAACGGGAGTAGAAATACAGGAACGTCTGTACGATATGGCGGTAAGAAGTGTTCAATACAATCATCTTGATCAGCAAATTGAAATGATCCATGGAGATATTAAGGAAATGCCAAAACGTCTTGGTTATGGGAAGTTTGATGCGGTTACATGCAATCCTCCTTACTTTTTAACTGATGGGAAAGAAGAGAGAAATGAGAATGAGCATTTAGCGATTGCCAGACACGAAATTCTATGTACTTTAGAAGATGCCATTTCCGTATCTAGTCAGCTTGTTCGACAAGGTGGAAAGGTCGCATTTGTACATCGCCCAGGACGGCTGTTAGATATCGTGACTTTAATGAGACAATATCGTTTGGAACCCAAGCGAATACAATTTGTTTATCCAAAGGTTGGAAAAGAAGCCAATATATTATTAGTAGAGGCAATCAAGGATGGCAGCCCAGATTTAAAAGTACTTCCGCCCATGTTTGTCTATAATGATAACAACGAATATACCGAGGAAATTAAAGCAATATTGTATGGAGAAAATGAAGGAAAAGCGGAAGTGGGTGGTCTACATGTGGGAACAAAAAAGCTTTGAAAATGAGGAGAATAAAGGGATTCTATATTTAGTTCCTACTCCAATTGGAAATTTAGAGGATATGAGTTTTAGGGCCGTTCGGATTATGAAAGAAGCAGATTTCATAGCCGCTGAAGACACTCGAAATACAAAGAAGCTATGTAATCACTTTGAAATTGATACACCGATTGTTAGTTACCATGAACATAATCGGCTCGTAAGTGGAGCAAAATTAATCGAAAAGCTAAAGGGAGGAGCAAAGATTGCTCTTGTCAGTGATGCAGGAATGCCAACGATTTCTGACCCTGGTTATGAACTGGTAGTGGAAGCAACACAAGAAAAGATTGCAGTTGTCCCTTTACCAGGAGCTAATGCGGCACTAACTTCACTTATAGCATCAGGCATACAAACACAGCCCTTTTATTTTTATGGATTTTTATCACGACAGAAAAAGGATAGAAAAAAAGAGCTGGAATTACTAAAAAATCAAAAAGCAACAATGATCTTTTACGAGTCACCACATCGATTGAGAGAAACACTTCAGCAAATCGAGGAGATTTTAGGAAACCGACAGATGACCTTATGCAGAGAATTAACAAAAAAATTCGAGGAGTTCATTAGAGGGACTGCCTCTGAATTGGTGGAATGGTCCATTCAAGGAGAAGTTCGAGGAGAATTTTGTATAATAATAGAAGGAAACAAGGAAGAAGCAGTAGAAGAAGAAAGCTGGTGGGAGAGTTTATCTATTCCTCAGCATGTTGAGCATTATATTACTGTTAAAGGACAGTCATCTAAGGAAGCCATAAAGGAAGTTGCAAAGGATCGAAATTTACAAAAGCGTGAAGTGTATCAGGCTTATCATATTCAAGAATAAAAAAAGCTTCTCTTTATCTGAGAAGCTTTTTTGTTGAATTATTTAGATACTTGAAAGTTGTTTTGGATTTCTTGAAGTAGTTGTTCTGCACCTTCACGGCTAAGAATTAACTTTCCGCCTGCTAGCGTGATATTATCATCAGAAACTTCACCAGTTACTTGGCAAGTCATGTTTGGCTTGTACTTTTTAAGGATGATACGCTCATCGTCAACGTAAATTTCTAAGGCATCCTTTTCTGCAATTCCAAGTGTACGTCTTAGTTCAATAGGAATAACTACACGACCAAGCTCATCAACTTTACGAACAATACCAGTAGATTTCATAATTTTTTAGCTCCTCTCAAATCTCCATTTTATTTATTTTTTTCTATCTCTTATTCGTCATTATTCGACAAATTTCTTTTATGTTTTTATAATACCAGCCATTCCCAAAAACGTCAATAACTTTATATCTGATTAAATTAGAAAATATTAGCAGTTAGGAAACGTTGGTATATCAACGTTTTTGAAGAGTGTTAGGATCTGTTTTATGTTTTTTATATAAAAAAATGAAAAAACGTATGTCGACAAATTGTCATAATCTAATACATTATTCGACATGAACCAACAGAGGGTTGTTACTTGAAGATATGTATAAATGATAGGGGAAAGTGGAAAAGGCTATATAGTTGATTATATTGCACATTTCTTCATAATTAGGTATATTTTGATGAGATAAGAGGTTATGCTGACGAGTATAAGAAGTGACTCGATTCAGAATGATAATCGGATGAGGAGTGAGTGATTTGGGTGAGAAAAGAAAGACATTTTATTTAACAACACCAATTTATTATCCTAGTGGAAACTTACATATTGGACATGCATATACAACGGTAGCTGGAGATGCGATGGCTCGTTATAAGAGGTTACGTGGGTTTGATGTAATGTATTTAACGGGTACGGATGAACATGGTCAGAAAATTCAACGCAAGGCAGAGGAAACAGGAATTACTCCTCAAGAATATGTGGACGATATTGTAGCTGGAATTCAGGAACTCTGGAAGAAGCTTGACATTTCGTATGATGATTTTATTCGGACGACACAAGACAGACATAAAACAGTGGTTGAGAAAATATTTTCTCAGCTTCTTGAGCAAGGTGATATTTATCTTGATCAATACGAAGGAATGTACTGTACTCCATGTGAATCTTTCTTTACTGAAAGACAATTAAATGAAGGAAATTGCCCTGACTGTGGTAGACCTGTAGAAAAGGTGAAAGAAGAATCCTACTTCTTTAAAGTAAGTAAGTATGCTGATCGTTTATTGCAATACTATGAAGAAAACCCTGGATTTATCCAACCTGAGTCTCGGAAAAATGAGATGATTAATAACTTTATTAAGCCAGGATTAGAGGATCTTGCTGTATCGAGAACAACGTTTGATTGGGGTGTTAAGGTACCAGGTAATCCAAAACATGTTATTTATGTATGGATTGACGCTTTGTCAAATTATATTACTGCTTTAGGCTACGGCACCGAGGATGCTTCTAAATATGAAACATATTGGCCAGCGGACGTACATTTAGTTGGGAAGGAGATCGTTCGTTTCCATACCATCTATTGGCCAATTATGCTCATGGCACTAGACCTTCCACTCCCTAAAAAAGTATTTGCTCACGGTTGGCTCCTCATGAAAGATGGAAAAATGTCTAAGTCTAAAGGGAATGTGGTAGATCCAGTAACATTAATTGATCGTTATGGACTTGATTCCCTTCGTTACTACTTATTAAGAGAAGTTCCATTTGGAGCAGATGGAGTCTTTACACCTGAAGGGTTTGTTGAAAGAATTAACTTTGATTTAGCGAATGATTTAGGGAACCTATTGAATCGTACAGTTGCTATGATTAATAAGTATTTTGATGGAACGATTCCGATGTATCAAGGTTCAACGGGAGAATTCGAGGGACAGCTTCTCCAAGTAAATGAGGAAACTGTGAAAAAGTATGAAGAAGCAATGGAGAAGATGGAGTTTTCAGTTGCTCTTACAGCACTTTGGCAGTTAGTTAGCCGAACAAATAAATTTATTGATGAAACATCACCTTGGGCTTTAGCAAAAGACGAGGAGAAAAAAGTTGAGTTAGCAAGTGTTATGGTTCATTTAGCTGAAACACTTCGACGAGTGGCTATTTTGCTTCAGCCATTCCTAACAAAGACACCAAAAGAAATATTTAAACAGCTTGCTATTGTAGATAGTAGTCTTCAGTCCTGGGAAAGTCTCGAAAAATTTGGGATGATTCCAGAAGGTATAAAGGTGGAGAAAGGTGAACCTATTTTCCCACGACTCGATATCCAAGAAGAGGTGTCTTTTATTAAAGAAAAAATGCAATCGACTGTGAAGCCTGCTGTAGAAGAACCCAAAACAGAAGAAATTCCAGAGGTTGAGGAAATCACGATTGATGACTTTATGAAGGTTGACTTACGAGTAGCACAAGTAGTAGAAGCAGAGCCAATTAAAAAGGCAGATAAGCTGTTAAAGCTACAATTAGATCTCGGGTTTGAGCGTAGACAGGTGGTTTCGGGAATTGCTCAATTTTATAAACCAGAAGAGTTAGTTGGACAAAGAGTCATTTGTGTGACGAATTTAAAGCCGGTAAAATTACGTGGTGAATTATCTCAAGGAATGATTCTTGCAGGTCAAAAGGATGGAATCATGTCGTTAGCCACAGTAAGTGACTCTCTTCCGCTAGGAGCGAAAGTAAAATAAGGAATAAAGTCTTACTAAGATAAAACATAGAAATGTTTCACGTGTAACATTACACATGGCTCATTCCTATGTTTTTCTTATCTTTCTGTTAAAATAAGCGAATCGGTGAATGAAATTAAGAGATTTAATAGTTGAGAAACAAATAATATGTATGTAACAGAAAAATAATATTGGAGGAAATAAATGTTATTTGATACACATGTACATTTAAACGCAGAACAATTTTCAGAGGATTTAAATGAAGTGATTGACCGAGCTAGGATGGAAGGTGTCCAATACATGGTGGTTGTAGGATTCGATCGACCAACCATTTTAAAAGCAATGGAATTAATTGAAGAATATGATTTTATCTATGCAAGTATTGGATGGCATCCAGTTGATGCGATTGATATGCGTGATGAAGACTTGGTGTGGATTGAAGAGCTTGCGAAACATCCTAAAGTTGTAGCTATCGGAGAAATGGGACTTGATTATTATTGGGATAAGTCACCAAAAGACGTACAACAAGAAGTATTTAGAAAACAAATACAGTTAGCTAAAAAGCTGAGACTGCCGATTGTCATTCACAACCGAGAGGCAACTGCGGATATTGTTACAATATTAAAAGAAGAAAACGCTGCTGAGGTAGGGGGCATTATGCATTGTTTTAGTGGAAGTGTGGAGGTCGCGAAGGAATGTGTGGAAATGAACTTCTATATATCCCTTGGTGGACCGGTTACATTTAAAAATGCAAAAAAGCCGAAAGAAGTGGCACAGGAGATTCCGTTAAATAAGCTATTAATTGAAACAGATTGCCCGTATCTTGCTCCACATCCATATAGAGGAAAAAGAAATGAACCGAGCTATGTGAAGCTAGTGGCAGAACAAATTGCTGAATTAAAGGGACTAAGTTACGAAGAAGTTTCACAGGTAACAACAGAAAACGCAAAAATATTATTCGGCATAAACTGATAACGAAACCTGTCGAATAAAATAAAAGCTTGTCCAAATCTTTTCTTTTTCTAAAAAGTTCTACAAGTCTCCTTTCTCTCATAGGATAACCGTGTCGACAACTCTCTCTTTCTTTTTTGAACTCTATTAGTCATAATAGTGAGTACGTTCAGAGGAAAATCCTGAGGGTTGACAGGCAACAAGATACTTTATATAATCACTCCATGAGAAAAGGAGGCGTTTTTCATCGTGATTCAAAGCATGAAAAACCTGTTTTCCAGGTCTTTGAGGACAAAGAAGTGGGCCGTTATCTCTGCTAGTTTCATAGTTTTTACAACAGCAACTGGGTTTACAGTTTATGAAACAACAAAAGAAACTGTTACCATGACACTAGACGGCCAAGAACGTATCATCAAGACACATGCAGCCACAATTGAAGGTATTTTCGATGAACTTGACATTGCTCTTCGTTCAGAAGACTATGTGTTTCCCTCGGCAAACACAAAGGTCAAAGACAACTTAGAAGTTGTTTATAAACCTGCGAAACAGGTCCAAATGGTAAAAGACACCGAGGAAAAAGCAGTTTGGTCTACAGCGGATACTGTAGAAGAGTTTTTAAAGGAACAAGAAATTATACTTACTGAGCACGATAAGGTTACACCTGATTTAGACACTGCAATTAAGAAGGATATGAACATTGAAGTAAACATTGCGTTTCCATTCAAGTTAAATAACGGTGGTACAGAAGAAGAAGCATGGACTACTACTTCGACTACGGTCGCTGACTTTTTACTACAACAAGAAATCACTCTAGGAGAACTAGACCGTGTAGAGCCTGAAAAAGACTCAGTTATTCAGAAAGATGCTGTTATTAGCATCATTAGGGTTGAAAAAGTCACCGATGTAGTGGAAGAACCGATTCATTTTGCAGTTGTTACAAAGAATGATAGTAATCTATCAAAAGGCACAGAAAAGGTAGTAACTCCGGGTCAAGAAGGATTGAAGACAAAGGAGTATGAGGTTGTTTTAGAGAATGGCAAAGAAGTCTCTAGAACGCTTCTAAAAGAAACACAGGTTAAAGAGAAGCAAGATAAGGTTGTAGCGGTAGGAACAAAGGTTAGTACCCAAACCGTATCACGTGGTAGTGACAGTGTTAGCAAGGAGTTTTTTGTTACATCCACTGCTTATACCGCAAGTTGCAATGGCTGCTCTGGCATTACGGCAACGGGATTGAACCTTCATGCTAATCCAGGTGCGAAAGTTATTGCTGTCGACCCAAGTGTTATTCCACTAGGAACAAAGGTGTATGTAGAAGGCTACGGCTATGCAGTTGCTTCCGATAAAGGAACAGCAATTAAAGGAAATAAAATCGATGTGTTTTTTGCGTCGAAAGAAGATGCATATCGTTGGGGTCGTAAAACCGTTAAAATCAAAATTCTTAACTAATTCGTTTATGCAGGGGGGCTGCCCTCTGCTTTTTTGTGTTTTTGTCCGTTTTTCATTACAATTGGTTTATACTATATAGACGAATTAAGCTTCTAGAATGTTTCATTTTTATTTCAATTATTTAAATTTTTTTTCAGAAAGACTGTTTATTTAATGGTATGTGTAATGGGAGGAGTTTATGAAGATACAGGAAATTATCGTTGTGGAGGGTAAAGATGATACTACAGCCATTCGAAGGGCTGTAGATGCTGATACAATTGAAACAAATGGTTCTGCGTTAAATGAGGATACAATCAACAGGATAAGAAGGGCCCAACAGACGAGGGGAGTAATTGTTTTTACTGATCCAGACTATCCTGGTCAAAAAATAAGGCAAACGATTGCTGAGCATGTACCAAATTGTAAGCATGCCTTTATTCCAAAGGAGAATGCACTACATAAAAGAGGGAAGGGTGTTGGTGTCGAACATGCTTCAGTGGAAGAGATTCAGAAGGCTCTTCGACATGCTCACCTTATGAAGGAAGAAGTAGAAGTACAGATTACTCAAGAGGATTTGCTAACAGCAGGTTTAATCGGTGGCCCAAAGGCAAAGGAAAGACGAGAGAAGCTCGGTAAACTCCTTTCGATTGGCTATACAAATGGAAAGCAGCTTTATAAGCGTTTACTGATGTTTCAAATAAGTAAAACAGAGTTCTCAAGAGCACTAGCCGTTATTTTTCAGGAGGAAACAGATGAATAAAGATATAGCTACCCCTGTAAGGACACAGGAAATACTAAAGAAGTTTGGGTTTTCTTTCAAAAAAAGCTTAGGTCAAAACTTCTTGATTGATACCAATATTTTAAAAAGAATTGTTGATCATGCTAATTTAACTGAAAAGTCCGGAGCCATTGAAATTGGGCCAGGAATTGGGGCATTAACAGAGCAATTGGCAAGAAATAGTGAAAAGGTGGTTGCGTTTGAGATTGACCAGCGATTGCTACCGATTCTAAAAGAGACGCTAGCTCCCTATTCAAACACAACCATAATTCATGAAGATGTATTAAAAGCAAATGTAAAAGAAGTCATCGGGGAACAGTTCACAGGCATAGAAGACATCATGGTTGTAGCCAATCTACCATACTATGTAACCACTCCGATTATTATGAAGTTATTAGAGGAGAAACTCCCAATTAGAGGAATTGTTTGTATGCTTCAGAAAGAAGTAGCCGACCGTATCGCTGCGAAACCTGGCGGAAAGGAATATGGATCCCTTTCGATTGCTGTCCAATATTATACGGAAGCGGAGACGGTGATGGTTGTTCCGAAAACTGTCTTCATGCCTCAACCAAATGTGGATTCGGCAGTTATTCGATTAACCGTTAGGGAAGAGCCTATAGTAAAAGTTCGAAATGAAGACTTTTTCTTTAAAGTAACAAGAGCAAGCTTCGCTCAGCGTCGGAAAACGATTTTAAACAACTTAACAAGCCAACTACCCGACGGAAAGATAAAAAAGGACAAGATATTGCAGGCGCTTGAAAAAGCTGAAATTGAGCCCTCTAGAAGAGGGGAGACATTGTCGATTGCTGAGTTTGCTCAACTTAGCGATGCATTGCTCGACCATTTTGCTTAAAAGACCCCACCTGAGGGTCTTTTTTTATGGAAATTACGTTATTTATTTTGAACTCTGTCTAGCTCCAGCGCCTAGCCCCTCGAGGTCATAAGCCAAATCACTCCAGAAGGCAGGCCTTCCTGCGCGATTCGTCTTATGCTTGTCGGGGCTAAACAAGGCGCTTACGCTTTTCTATATATCACGAGTTATTAGCTCCGTGCATAGGATAATTAAGAATTATTCTATTTGAATGCTCTAGTTTTTTGGGCTAATTGGAGTGACTACATTGACGATCAACCTTTTGGATGTCGTTGGGAGAGTTTCGTATAATTGTGATATTATCTTTCGGGTTATAGATATACGAGAAGAAAAAGGAAAGAAGCTAGCTGTATTATATGGGGAGGATATTCGAATAATTGCAGATGCACCCTATGAAGATTTGGTCGTGATTGATCAAAATACCCGATCTAAAGTAGCGTCGGAGTATCAATCACTCGAGGAACAATCTTACCAGCTTTTTCGGCAGGATGTGGACCTTTTGCAGTTTAAACAGGAGTTTGAAGTAACTGAAGGTTACAGTAAGCCGTTTAATTATTTCCAAGTGCCAGGAAAAGTGTTACATCTTGATGGTGATCCTTCCTATTTGCAAAAGTGCTTAACTTTGTATGAAAAAATAGGAGTACCTGTAACAGGTATACATGTAAATGAAAAAGAAATGCCTAATAAAATAGGGTCATTGATTGATTATTATCGTCCAGATATCCTTGTTATAACAGGGCATGATGCGTATTCAAAGTCCAAGGGGAAACCTACGGATATCAATGCATATCGGCATTCAAAGCACTTTGTTCAAACGGTAAGAGAGGCTAGAAAGAAGTTCCCTCATCTCGACCAGTTGGTCATATTTGCAGGAGCCTGTCAGTCCCATTTTGAATCGTTGATTCAAGCAGGTGCTAACTTTGCAAGTTCCCCTTCAAGAGTTAATATACACGCCCTTGATCCTGTCTATATTGTAGCTAAAATTTCCTTTACTCCGTTTATGGAGAGAATTAACGTATGGGATGTATTGAGAAATACATTAACGGGAGAAAAAGGACTCGGAGGAATCGAAACAAAGGGCGTACTACGAACTGGTATGCCTTATAACAAAGGTAATCACGAATGAGAAAATGCCGTTCAAAATTGAACGGTTTTTTTTTGTTTAAAAATTCGGTACATATTTCAAAACAAATAGGTAATCCTAAAAATGTTGAAAATTAGAAGAAAATGCTGAATAAAAAATATTGACTTTTATTTTTAAACACTGTTATAATTTATTATTTTGTTTGACTATACAGTGTAAATGTGTTATACTTTACATAGTGAGGTGGACCGAATGGCAAAAACTTTGATTGATATTAAAAAAGCTCTTGATTCAAATTTAGGAAAAAGACTTTTACTCAAGGCCAATGGTGGTCGAAGAAAGACTATTGAAAGATACGGAATTCTTGCAGAAACGTATCCATCTGTGTTTGTAATTGAGTTAGATCAAGAAGAAAATGCTTTCGAACGTGTATCATACAGCTATGCAGACGTTTTAACAGAGACGGTTCAAATTACATTCTATGAAGATACAACAGGACAAATGGCACTAAGTTAAGGTTGTCCTTATCGTGTAAGCAGTGAACTATGGTTTGCTGCTTTTTAATTTGTTTTTTATTTTATATTTTCTTTTAAAAACTATACGTAAATTTAATCAATTTTTTCCCTAAAAGCTAATGAATTTCTAACCACTTCAACATAATAAGAGTGTCGTGATGAAGAAAGGGGATGTTAATCGTGAGCAGAAGAAGAGGGATGATGTCAGAAGGGTTTAAAGAGGAACTAGCGAAGGAGCTAGGGTTCTATGATGTCGTTCAAAAAGAAGGTTGGGGCGGCATTAAAGCAAAAGACGCTGGCAACATGGTCAAGCGTGCGATTGAAATAGCGCAACAGCAGTTAACGGAAAAGCGCTAAAAGCAGCAACCTTTTTACTTCATGCGAGAGTTAACTAACAATTTGAATTCATTGCGACAGAAGCCGGAGAAAATTGATTCTCCGGCTTTTTTGTGTGGAGAGGTCTTACTTTTATCGTTTTGTGGTAAAATAGGACAAAAATGGACTAGAGAGAATGTTTAAAGTAGGTGGAGATGTTGAAGCTTTTAATAAAAGCTCCTGCAAAAATCAATTTATCGTTAGATGTATTACATAAACGATCGGATGGGTTTCATGAAGTAGAAATGATCATGACAACGATAGACCTTGCTGATCGAGTCGAATTAACCTTTTTAGAAGAGGATACCATTCGCATCAATTCTCAAAATCGCTTTGTTCCAGACGATCAAAGAAATCTAGCCTTTCAAGCAGCAAAGCTGTTGAAAGAAAGATTTCAAGTGAAATCTGGAGTTCATATTTCTATTGAGAAAAATATACCTGTTGCGGCAGGATTAGCTGGTGGAAGCAGTGATGCAGCGGCAACCTTAAGAGGATTAAACAAGCTTTGGAAACTGAACTTAACGTTGGACGAGCTTGCAGAGTTAGGTTCTGAGATTGGGTCGGATGTGTCCTTTTGTGTTTATGGTGGAACAGCGTTAGCAAAAGGACGTGGAGAAAAGATTACACAACTTCCTCCACCTCCTACTTGTTGGGTAGTTCTAGCAAAGCCCTTTATCGGCGTTTCAACAGCAGATGTGTATAGAAGGCTTGAATTAAGTGGAATAAGTCATCCAAACCTTCCTGCAATGGTCGAGGCGATTAAGGAAGGAAGCTTTGAAGGTGTTTGTGACAATGTTGGAAATGTGTTAGAGGAAGTCACTTTGAAGCTCTATCCAGAGGTTGCTCAAATCAAGGATCAAATGCAACGATTTGGTGCAGATGCGGTGTTGATGAGTGGAAGTGGTCCAACTGTTTTTGCCCTTGTTCACCATGATTCAAGAATGCACCGATTGTATAATGGGCTGAGAGGATTTTGTGACCAGGTTTTTGCTGTACGCATGCTAGGAGAACGCCATACCCTTGATTAAATCCGTACATTAATGGTATATTATCGTTAAAACATTCGGATATGGGAGGTCTATTATGAAGTTTCGTCGAAGCGAAAGGTTAGTAGATATGACGAATTATTTGCTTGAGCACCCCCAGCAATTAGTTTCACTTTCTTTCTTTTCAGAAAGGTATGGTTCCGCTAAATCATCCATAAGTGAAGATTTAGCAATCATAAAAGAGACTTTTGAGAAAAGAGGAATCGGAACGCTGAAAACGGTTCCTGGAGCATCTGGTGGTGTGAAGTTTACCGTAAAAGTATCAAATGAGGAAGCAAGGCCAATTATTAACGAATTATGCGGCCTAATAGCCGATCCTGATCGGCTGTTACCAGGTGGATATCTTTATATGACAGATATATTAGGAGATCCAGCGATTGTTCAAAAGGCTGGTCGCTTGCTTGCTTCTGCTTTTACAGAAGAGAAAATTGATCTTGTTATGACAGTTGCAACGAAGGGCATTCCTTTGGCTTATGCAGTAGCAAGTCATTTAAATGTGCCGGTTGTTATCGTGCGCAGAGATAATAAAGTAACGGAAGGGTCAACCGTAAGTATTAACTACGTGTCTGGATCAACAGGGAGAATTCAAACGATGGTTCTGTCAAAACGCAGCATGGAGCAAGGAGCTAACGTTTTAATTGTTGATGATTTTATGAAAGCAGGCGGAACGGTTAACGGAATGATTAGTATGTTGAATGAGTTTAATGCTAATTTAGCTGGAATTGCCGTACTGGTGGAAGCGGAAAAAATTGAAGAGAGACTAGTGGATGATTATTTATCCTTAGTAAAGCTTTCGGATGTAGATGTAAAAGAAAAGCAAATTCAAGTGAATGAAGGAAATTATTTTTTACATAAACAGGAGGAATTAGTATGAAAGTAGTTCAAACAAATGAAGCACCTGCAGCTATCGGGCCATATTCTCAAGGTATCGTTGTAAACAATATGTTTTATAGCTCTGGTCAGATTCCTTTAACTGCTGAGGGTGATTTACTTCAAGGAGACGTAAAAGAACAAACGCATCAAGTATTTAAAAACTTAAAGGCCGTCCTAAAAGAAGCAGGAGCTTCGTTAGAAACAGTAGTAAAGGCAACTGTATTTATTAAAAACATGGATGAATTTGCTGCGGTAAATGAAGTGTATGGTGAATATTTTTCTGTACATAAACCAGCTCGTTCTTGTGTGGAAGTAGCAAGATTACCGAAGGATGTATTAGTAGAAATCGAAGTAATTGCACTCGTCAAATAAGACGAGTGTTTTTTTTCTTTATAAATTACAAAAAGTTCACGATTTTGACTAATTTTTCAAAAAAAATTGAATTAGAGGAAGGAGATATGAAAAATTTGTTGAATATTTAAACGTAGATTATATCTAATTGTGCAAAGGTGGTGAACAGGATGGAAGTAACAGACGTAAGATTACGCCGCGTTAATACAGACGGACGTATGAGAGCAATCGCATCCATTACGCTTGATAATGAGTTTGTTGTTCACGATATCCGCGTGATAGACGGAAATAACGGATTATTCGTTGCTATGCCTAGTAAACGCACACCAGATGGAGAGTTCCGCGATATCGCTCATCCGATCAATTCAGGTACACGTGGGAAGATTCAAGAAGCAGTTTTAGCTGAATACCACCGTTTAGGTGAATTAGAAGTTGAATTTGAAGAAGCCGGTGCTTCCTAAAAAAATAAACAACAAGGGCCTACTTCCTAAGGGTAAGGCTCTTTTTTATGGCTTCTGAACCCATTTTTTCTCTCTCACATACAATTACCCATAAAAATATATGGTTAAACCTTTCTTAATGTTAAAATCATGCAGTTTTTTATCTGTTCTTGAAATATACGTGTATTTAAGATATATTCTTAATGGATAAAAAGGTATATTGGAGGCCTGTAAATGTCGAATCGGTATGCGGTAGTATTAGCCGCAGGTCAAGGAACTAGGATGAAGTCAAAACTGTACAAAGTTCTCCATCCTGTTGGTGGTAAGCCTATGGTGCAGCATGTAATCGATCATGTGAAAAAGCTTAATATAAACAGCATTGTAACAGTTATTGGACACGGAGCGGAACTTGTGAAAGCACAGCTGGGCGAAGAAAGCAGCTACGTGCTTCAAGAGCAACAGCTTGGAACAGCACATGCTGTTATGCAAGCAACGGATATACTAAAGGATAAAGAAGGCATTACCATTGTCGTATGTGGCGACACTCCTTTAATTAAGGCAACGACGATGGAAGCATTGTTTAAGCATCATGAAGAGACTTCTGCTAAAGCAACGATTTTAACAGCATGGACAAATGATCCGACAGGCTATGGACGTATTATTAGAAATGAAGATGGATCGGTTGAAAAAATTGTTGAGCATAAAGATGCAACGAATGAAGAACGCTTAGTAAAAGAGATTAATACGGGAACGTATTGCTTTGATAATAAAGCCCTCTTTGATGCTTTATCAAAGGTTTCAAATGATAATGTCCAAGGGGAGTACTATTTACCAGATGTAATTGAAATTCTAAAAAATGCTGGCGAAATAGTAACAGCTTATCAAACAGAAGATTTTGAAGAAACATTGGGCGTTAATGACCGAGTAGCATTAGCTGAAGCGGAGCGCATCTTTAAAGAGCGTACAAATGAGTGGCATATGCGTAACGGTGTTACAATAATTGATCCTTCAAGTACATATATTGGTCCAGATGTAGAAATTGGTCAAGATACCATTCTTTACCCAGGAACGATATTAGCAGGAAGAACAGTTATTGGAGAGGATTGTATTATTGGTCCACAAACTGAAATCCACAATTGTAAAATTGGTAAAGGAACGGCTATCCGTCAGTCAGCAGCTTACGATAGTGAAATTGGTAATGAGGTTGCCATTGGTCCTTTTGCGCACATAAGACCTCAATCGAATATTCATGATGATGTGAAAATTGGTAATTTTGTTGAAATCAAGAAAGCTGTATTCGGCAAAGGAAGTAAGGCTTCCCATCTAAGCTATATTGGAGATGCTGAAGTTGGTAGCAATGTAAACATTGGTTGTGGATCGATTACGGTGAACTATGATGGGAAAAATAAATACTTAACAACAATCGAAGACAATGTATTTATAGGATGTAATTCAAACCTTGTAGCTCCAGTTAGAGTAGGAGAAGGAGCGTATGTGGCAGCTGGGTCAACCATCACAAAAGATGTCCCAGGAGAAGCACTTGCTATAGCTAGAGCAAAACAAGTAAACAAAGAAGATTATGTTTCAAAATTAAATAGCAAAAAGAAATAAGCAATCGGAGGTCCATCATGTCAAATCAGTATTTAGATCCAAATTTAAAGGTGTTTACTCTTAATTCCAATCCTGCGCTAGCAGAAGAAATTGCAAAGGTCATTGGTGTAGAGTTAGGAAAATGTTCGGTTACTCGTTTTAGCGATGGAGAAATTCAAATTAATATTGAGGAAAGTATCCGTGGCTGTGATGTGTTTATTATCCAATCCACTAGCTCACCGGTTAATGAGCATTTGATGGAGTTATTGATTATGATTGATGCACTTAAAAGAGCATCTGCCAAATCAATTGGTATCGTAATGCCTTATTACGGGTATGCACGTCAAGACCGTAAAGCTAGAGCTCGTGAGCCAATTACAGCTAAACTTGCAGCTAATTTGCTTGAAACAGCAGGAGCTACTCGCGTTATTACATTGGATCTACATGCACCACAAATCCAAGGTTTCTTTGATATTCCGATTGATCACCTTATGGGTGTACCAATTCTATCTCAGTACTTTAGCAAGAAAGATCTAAGTGGTGACATCGTTGTTGTTTCACCAGATCATGGTGGAGTAACGAGAGCTCGTAAAATGGCAGAAAGACTTAAGGCACCAATTGCAATTATTGATAAGCGTCGACCTAGACCAAATGTTGCTGAGGTAATGAATATTGTTGGTAATATCGAAGGAAAGACAGCTATTTTAATTGACGATATTATTGATACAGCTGGAACGATTACTCTTGCTGCTAATGCACTTGTTGAAAATGGTGCGGCTGAAGTGTACGCATGCTGTACACATGCAGTACTATCTGGTCCTGCTATTGAAAGAATTGAAAACTCAAAAATTAAAGAGCTTGTTGTAACAAACTCGATTGCGTTATCTGAAGAGAAAAAGGCGTCTAAGAAGATCAAGGAACTTTCCGTTGCTGAGCTTTTAGGAGAGGCTATTATCCGTGTTCACGAAGAACAATCTGTAAGTATTCTGTTTGATTAATAACATTCTGAGGCTTGCTATCTGTGCAAGCCTCATCTGTTTAGGTTAAATTAAAAATTTCTACGTTTAGACTTTCCTGTTTAAGGGCATTTTTTATAAAGAGACCTTAATATTGGAAGGAGAAAACGATTTTGACTACCCAATTACATGCACAGGAACGTGAGGATTTCCGTCAATCCACTTTGTCAATTATGCGTCACGAAGGACAAGTGCCAGCAGTTGTTTATGGCACTAATGTAGATAGCAAAGCACTATATATAAATGCTAGCGATTTCCTGAAAACGATTCGAGAAGTGGGGAGAAATGGTGTGATTTCTCTTGATCTAGATGGAGAAACATATGATGTCATTTTATCGGATTATCAAATGGATCCGATAAAGAAGGAAATACTACACGCTGATTTTCTAGCTGTGGATATGTCAAAAGAAATACAAGTAAATGTTCGTGTTACACTTGTAGGTGAGGCTGCAGGTGTGAAAGATGGTGGAGTTCTCCAACAGCCTTTGCATGAAGTAAACATTACAGCCACACCAGCGGATATTCCTCAAGTTATTGAGGTAGATGTTAGCAATCTACAAGTTGGTGAAACAATGTCTATCGCGGATATTCAAGGACGTACGTCTTACCATATTAACAATGAAGATGAAGAGACCATCGTGTCTATTCTCCCTCCTAGACAAGAAGAGGAAATTAGTACTGGTGAAGAACAAGAACCAGGAATTCCTGAAAATTTAGAAGGAAGAGAGACAGAGGCTGTCGAATAATTAAACATAACAAAGCAATCATTACAGGGACTGACCATATTTGTTTTGGCCAGCCCCTTTTGATGTTGTAAGAGGTGAAACATGAAACTATTTATCGGTTTAGGCAACCCTGGAAAACAGTATGATCAAACAAGGCATAATGTAGGGTTTGAAGTGATTGATCATTTATCCAATGAATGGAATATTAAGCTTGATCAATCGAAATTTAAAGGGAACTATGGTGTTGGTTATGTAAATGGGGAAAAAGTATTTCTATTAAAGCCATTAACTTATATGAATTTATCTGGAGAGTCTATCCGTCCATTAATGGATTACTTTAATATTTCTATTGAAGATATCGTTGTTATATATGATGATCTGGACTTGCCAGTAGGGAAGCTACGTTTAAGAGAGAAAGGCAGTGCTGGTGGCCATAATGGTATAAAGTCCTCCATCGCTCATCTAGGAACACAAGAGTTTAAACGCATACGTGTGGGAGTTGGAAGGCCAACAAATGGGATGAGTATTAGTGACTATGTCCTTAGTAGATTTACGAAGGAAGAGCAAGAAACAATTAACCTTATAGTGAAAAAATGCGGGGAAGCATGCATAGATTGGCTAAAGGACCCTTTCTTGCAGGTAATGAACCGTTATAATCAATAATCATAGGAAAAAATGAATCTTCGGTTATCATTGTTGTGTGGATTACATATCGTATATAAGTAATGAATGAATAAAGTCTGTCCTAAAAGGTCAATACTAAGCTTAATGAATTGTTTACTAGGAGGGACAGGCATGGCCATTCATTACCATTGCCGACACTGCGGACATACAATGGGCACCATTGAACAAACTACTTTAGAGTCTGAAAGATTAGGGCTTCACAAGCTGAATGGTGAAGAGCGACTTGATATGGTAAGTTATGATACAGAGGGAAATATGCATATTAAATCGATTTGTGAGGATTGTCAGGAGTTGCTAGAAAGAAATCCAGACTTTCATGGACAAGACTATCTAATTCAGTAAAAAGCTTTGGAGAAACATCCAAAGCATTTTTCTGTTTTTATATTACATACATGTGTAGGTATTGGGAGGAGGGTATATATGTTAGCAATTAAGCAACTTTTCAGTGAACTAGATGATACAAAATCCGTCCTTTCTGGAATTGAAGAAGGAATTACTGAACAGCTGATTGCGGGGCTATCTGGTTCTGCAAGAACAGTATTTTTGGCTTCTATATATGAGCGTATGAGAAAGCCAATGCTTATCGTTACTCATAATCTGTTACAAGCTCAAAAGCTATACGATGATTTAATCCAATTGGTTGAGGTAGATGAGGTCTTCCTATATCCAGCTAATGAACTAATAGCAGCCGAGATGAGTATTGCTAGTCCAGAATTAAAGGCCCAGAGAATAGAGGCTTTGAATTATTTAAGCAGCAATGCAGGTGGAATTATTATTGCTCCTATTGCTGGAGTTAGAAAATATCTTCCGCCACTAGAGCTTTGGAAATCCAAACAATATACGATTTCCCTAGGGCAGGATATTGAGCTAGGTGAGCTCAGTCTTCAGCTTGTGAAAATGGGATATGCAAGGTCTGAAATGGTTGCAGCACCTGGTGAGTTTAGTGTACGTGGGGGAATTTTAGATATTTATCCGCTTACGGAAGCGGACCCGATACGGGTAGAGTTTTTTGATACAGAAGTGGATTCTATTCGCACGTTTTCGTTGGAAGATCAACGCTCAAAGGATAAGTTGTCTACTGTTTTTATTGGACCAGCAACGGAATCTCCACTAGATGATTCCCATTTTCCAATAATTGCTCAACGGCTTGAAGAGCATCTAGCAAAGAGTTTGAAAAAGTTGAAGGATGAGAAAGTAAAAACCTTACTGTCTCAGAATATAAGCTACGAAATTGAACAACTAAAGAATGGTCAAAGACCAGAGCAGTTATTTAAGTATTTATCATTCGCCTATGAAAAGTCTAACAGTCTATTAGACTATTTGCCGAAAAACGGTCTTATTTTTGTAGATGAAATTAGTAGAGTTCAGGAAATGAGCGATTCTTTGGATAAAGAGGAAGCAGAATGGTATACAAGCCTTCTAGGGGAAGGAAAGATTGTTCATGATATTCCTGTGTCTCACCATCTGAATGGAATGCTACAAAAATCTAAAAAATCAATTGTATATATGTCACTTTTCCTAAGGCATGTTCCCAATACGAATCCTCAAAACATTATTAATGTCACTTGTAAGCAAATGCAGAATTTCCATGGACAGATGAATGTGTTAAAAGGGGAAATTGAGCGTTGGAAAAAAGGGAAGTACTCCGTCATTTTTTTAGGAGAAGATAGTGAGAAAAGTAAGAAACTAGAAAGAGTATTAGAAGACTATGAAATTGAAGCAGTTGTTGCGGGCCGAAAGCAGGATATTTTAAAAGGAAAAGTCCAAATCATGCAAGGTGGGTTACAAACAGGCTTCGAGTTACCTATACAGAAAATTGTTGTTATAACAGAGGAAGAACTTTTTAATAAACGTTCGAAGAAAACAACAAGAAGACAAAAGTTATCAAATGCTGAGAGAATAAAGAGTTACTCAGAATTAAAAGTGGGCGACTATGTCGTTCACGTGAATCATGGGATAGGGAAGTATCTTGGTATAGAAACGCTCGTCATAAACGGAGTGCATAAGGATTATTTACACATTCGCTATCAAGGAACCGATAAGTTATATGTTCCTGTAGAGCAAATTGATTTGGTTCAAAAATATGTGGGATCTGAAGGCAAGGAGCCGAAAATATATAAGCTTGGTGGGAATGACTGGAAACGTGTTAAAACGAAGGTTCAGTCATCTGTTCAAGATATTGCTGATGATCTTATTAAGCTTTATGCAGAAAGAGAAGCTTCTGTCGGCTATGCCTTCAGTCCTGATGGAGATATGCAGAGAGAGTTTGAATCAGCATTTCCATATCAAGAGACAGAGGATCAATTGCGTTCTATCCAGGAAATTAAAAAAGATATGGAAAGAGAACGTCCGATGGATCGACTGCTGTGTGGGGATGTGGGTTACGGAAAAACAGAGGTTGCCATTCGTGCTGCATTTAAAGCAATTGCAGATGGTAAGCAGGTTGCTTTGCTCGTCCCAACTACGATCTTAGCTCAGCAGCACTATGAGACCATGAGGGAGCGTTTTCAAGATTATCCAATCAATATTGGTCTATTAAGTCGTTTTAGAAGCAGAAAGCAGCAGAATGAGACCATTAATGGTCTAAAGACAGGTACGGTAGATGTGGTGGTAGGAACTCATCGAATTCTTTCTAAAGACATTACGTATCGCGATTTAGGACTGTTGATTATTGATGAAGAACAGCGTTTTGGAGTAACACATAAGGAAAAGATTAAGCAGTTAAAAACAAATGTCGATGTGCTCACGTTAACGGCTACTCCAATACCGAGAACTCTTCATATGTCGATGCTCGGAGTAAGGGATCTATCGGTAATTGAGACTCCCCCAGAGAACCGTTTCCCGGTTCAGACCTATGTGATGGAGTATAACGGTGGATTGGTAAAAGAAGCGATTGAAAGGGAGTTAGCACGCGGTGGGCAAGTCTATTTCCTTTACAATCGTGTGGAGGATATTGAAAGAAAAGCAGAAGAAATCAGCGCGCTTGTTCCGGATGCACGTGTGACGTACGCACATGGGAAAATGACGGAGAATGAGCTTGAGTCTGTTATGCTTGGGTTTTTAGAAGGAGAATCGGATGTACTTGTTAGTACGACCATCATTGAAACGGGTGTAGATATTCCTAATGTAAATACATTGATTGTATTCGATGCTGATCGTATGGGACTTTCTCAGTTGTATCAGTTAAGAGGACGTGTTGGACGATCGAATCGAGTGGCATACGCGTACTTTACCTATAGAAAAGATAAGGTATTAACAGAAGTTGCAGAAAAAAGACTTCAGGCCATTAAAGAATTTACGGAGCTTGGGTCTGGTTTCAAAATTGCAATGCGTGACTTATCTATTCGTGGAGCTGGAAATCTATTAGGTGCAGAGCAGCATGGATTTATTGATTCTGTCGGATTTGATCTATACTCTCAAATGCTTAAGGAAGCATTAGAGGAAAGAAAAGTAGGTATTGATAAAGAGGTTGTTATTAAGCCTGTTGAAATCGATGTGGAAGTAGATGCATATATACCAGACACCTACATTCGTGATGGAAATCAAAAAATTGAAATGTATAAACGGTTCCGTGGACTATTAACTCTTGAAGATGTACAAGAGCTTCAAGAGGAGATGATTGATCGGTTCGGTGAATTCCCTGATGAAGTTGCTTACTTGTTCCAATTATCCGAATTAAAGGTATATGCAAGAATGGCTGGTGTAGAGATAATTAAGCAAAGTAAAAATGAAATTAACATCATTGTCTCTGAAGAGGATAGTTCTCAAATAGATGGTCAAAAAATATTTGAGGTGAGCAGTCAGTTTGGCCGTATGGTTGGACTTGGAATGGACGGTAGTAAATTAAAGATGGTTCTTCATATTAAGGGAGTTGGGTTAAATCAGTGGCTAGACGCTGCTTTCAAGATGATGAAAGGTCTTCATAATGCAAGGAAGGATCTAGGAAGTATTGTCTCTTAAGAGATAGATACTAGCATAGTAAAATGTTTAATTGGAATGGTAAGGGGTATGTAAAAGTAAATTGGTTTATTTATCCATTGTTGTCAATTTTAACATTTTAGAGAAAAAACTATGTAAGTGTATAGAACTTTCCATATGAAAGATACTAAGTTCAAACAATGGCAATCATTTCACAACGTAGAGAGATGGATGCCAAACGTTTAAATCATCAGATGAAAGTGAGGCAACGTTGGATGAAAGCAACTGGTATTGTTCGTCGAATCGATGATTTGGGTCGTGTCGTCATTCCTAAGGAAATCCGCAGAACTCTTCGAATTCGTGAGGGAGACCCGTTAGAGATTTTCGTTGACCGCGATGGAGAGGTGATCTTAAAGAAGTATTCTCCAATCAGCGAGTTAAGTGACTTTGCAAAGGAATATGCAGAGGCTCTATACGATAGCCTAGGAAATCCAATCTTAATTTGTGACAGAGATGCTTACATAGCTGTTGCGGGTAGCTCAAAGAAGGACTATTTAAATAAGAATATTAGTGATCTTGTTGAAAAAACAATGGAAGACAGAACGTCGGTCATTATTACACAACAGGGTGAAGTCGCATTAATCGATGGAATTGAAGAAACCATTTCTTCATACACCGTGGGTCCAATTATTGCAAACGGAGACCCTATCGGTGCTGTCATCATCTTCTCGAAAGAATCCACTATCGGTGAAGTAGAGCGTAAAGCTGTAGAAACAGCCGCTGGATTCCTTGCAAGACAAATGGAGTCTTAAGAAAAGCGGAAGTGCCTTGCTCAGCCCCGACAAGCATAAGACGAATCACGCAGGAAGGCCAGCCTTCTGGAGGGATTTGGCTTATGACCTCGAGGGGCTAGGCGCTGTAGCTGGACAAAGAAAAGCGGAAGAACTTTTTGCTTCAAACAAGAAGAGGTAGCAATCAGCTACCTCTTTTTCCGTCTTATCATGTATGCATGTCTCCGATGTGCTATAATAACTCCGAATTACATAAATTGGGGGTGAGGGTGATTAAACCCCATAGAGAGTCACATACCATACTAAAGGGAACCTTACTTCTTACTGTTTCTGCACTTATTATTAAAGTGCTAAGTGCGTTTTATCGAATTCCCTTCCAAAACCTAGTTGGGGATGTTGGATTTTATATCTATCAACAAGCCTATCCCTTCTACGGAATGGCATTGGTGTTATGTACATACGGTTTTCCTGTTATTATATCTAAACTTTATATCGAAAAAATGAGCGTAAAAGACGTTCAAGGAGCAAAGAAGCTAATTGTAACCTCCTCTTTTCTTTTATCTTTGATTGGAGTCATCCTATTTGTAGCTTTATTTTACGGTGCTCCTTATATAGCCTCTTTTATGCAGGACCCACATATTGCACTTCTTTTAAAGGCAATTTCTTTTATCTTTCTTTTATTCCCAGTTCTATCCATTTTGAGAGGGGTTTTCCAGGGAAGTGGTGATATGAAGCCAACGGCAATATCACAAGTAAGTGAACAATTTATACGAGTCAGCACCATTTTAATGGTTGCCTTCTACTTGAGGAACGAAGACCTTTATACAGTAGGAGCAGGAGCAATGTTCGGTTCCATTGTCGGAGGACTAGTCGCCGTTTCCGTATTACTTTTCTATTTTAAAAAAAGGCAAAAGTATCTCCCAGTGTTTTTCCAAAAGACATCCATTCCATCATGGTCTGAAGCAAAGGGAATAATAAAATTACTTTGCATTCAAGGATTTGCTATTAGTGTAAGTAGTATGCTTCTCTTATTTATTCAACTGGCAGATTCTCTAAACCTGTATTCATTATTATTAAAAATGATGACAAACGAACATGCTGCAAAGGAAGTTAAGGGAATATATGATCGAGGAGTTCCTCTTATTCAACTTGGAACGGTAGTGGCTACATCGATGTCCTTATCGCTTGTACCAATCATCTCTAGTGAAAAAGTGAAAAAGAATATTTCGGTGCTACATGATAGAATTCGTTTGTCTTTGCTTATTAGTATAATGGTTGGATTAGGAGCAAGTATTGGGCTTCTTTCCATTATTGAGCCAACCAATATCTTTTTATTTCAAAATAGCGAAGGGTCATCCATTCTTGCTATGCAAAGCATCATCATTCTTTTAAGTTCACTTATTATCACCTTATGTGCTGTACTTCAAGGACTCGGGCAAATCGTATTTCCTGCGATAACGATTGTTCTTGGATGTTTGTTAAAATACTTATTTAATATGTATTTCGTGCCCCTATTTGGAGCTTATGGTGCGGTCTTTGCTTCCGTCTTATCACTTGTTATCATCAGCATCCTTTTGTTTATTGTTCTACTAACAAGGGTAAAGGGAGAGATTATAAAAGGGAAAGAGTTGATAAAGGTTGCAGCGGCTGCTTTAATCATGTTTTTGGTATTAAAAGGGTACCACTGGCTTATTGATCATTTCCTGAATGAACCGAGTCGATTTGAGGCTGGTTTAGAAGCGATGGTTGGTGTCATATTAGGTGGACTAAGCTACTTAATTGTTATATTAAGATTATATACATTTAAAGAGAGTGAATTGAGTTTATTGCCTCTTGGAAGCAAACTAATACAATTACTCCCGAAAAAAAATAGGAGTTGATGAATTTGAATAAAATCCAAATCGTTGGTCTTGGTGCAGGTGATATGGATCAGCTGCCACTTGGCATATATAAAATTTTAAAACAAAGTGAGAGAGTGTATCTTCGAACGAAAGAACATCCTGTAGTGGACGAGTTAGTTAGAGAGGAAGATTTTCAGTTTACTTCATATGATCATATATACGAAGCAAAAGATACATTTAATGAGGTATATGAATCTATATGTGATGATCTTATCTCAAAAGCCAATGTGGGGTCACTAGTGTATGCTGTTCCTGGACACCCATTGGTTGCCGAACGTACGGTTCAAATCCTGTTAGAAAGATCAAATGAGCTACAGGTAGAGATTGAGGTTATAGGAGGTCAAAGTTTTTTAGATCCCTTGTTTCAGGCAGTAAAAATCGACCCAATTGAGGGATTCCAACTATTAGATGGGACAAATCTGAAACGTGATGATATTCATATGAGTCAGCATCTGATTATTGGGCAGGTATATGACACTTTTATTGCCTCAGAAGTGAAACTAACACTAATGGAAAAATACCCTTTTGACTATGATGTGGTCATTGTAACAGCAGCAGGTACATCCAAAGAATTGGTCAAAAAGGTTCCGTTGCATGAACTTGACCGTGAAGTGACATTAAATAATTTAACCTCAGTATATGTACCACCTGTTCAAAAAGAAGAGTTATCTTATAAAGAGTTTTCTAAGCTTCGAAATATTATTGCTGAACTTCGTGGACCAAATGGCTGTCCTTGGGACAAAAAGCAAACACACCAATCCTTAAAAAAGTATCTTATTGAAGAGTCGTATGAGTTAATTGAAGCAATAGATGAAGAAGATATTGACCACATGATTGAAGAACTAGGAGACGTACTACTTCAAGTGTTGCTACATGCTCAAATTGGAGAGGATGAAGGATATTTCTCTATTGATGAAGTAATTGAGGGGATATCGGCTAAGATGGTTAGGAGGCATCCGCATGTATTTGGTAATGTTACCGCTGAAACGGCTGAAGATGTGTTGAAAAATTGGCAAGAGATTAAAGTGGAAGAAAAAGGGGAACAAAAAGTTTCTATTCTTGATGGTGTAGGTACACATTTACCTAACTTAATACGTGCTTATGAACTGCAAAAAAAGGCGGCAAAAGTTGGCTTTGATTGGGAAAATGTATTACAAGCATGGGAAAAGGTAAAAGAGGAACTAATAGAGTTTGAGGAAGAACTCGCCAAGGAGACGCATACAGAGGACTTACAGAAGGAATTGGGAGATATCTTGTTCGCTCTGGTCAATATTGCTCGGTTCTTACAAATTCAGCCTGAAGAGGCTTTATTTCAAACAAATCAAAAATTCTTGCGGCGCTTTGCCTTTATAGAGGCTAAGGTACTTGCTAGTGGGAAAAGCTTTGATGCATTTACGTTAGAAGAGCTTGATCAGTTCTGGAATGAGGCAAAAAAAGAAGAACGATGAGGAGGAGTTTTATATGAGATTAGATAAATTTTTAAAAGTCTCACGTCTAATTAAGAGAAGAACACTTGCGAAAGAGGTTAGTGACCAAGGGAGAATTACGATAAATGGCCAACAGGCAAAAGCGAGCTCAACCGTAAAAGTGGGAGATGAGCTGGCTGTCCGATTTGGACAAAAAATCGTAACGGTAAAAATTGAAAAGCTTCAAGAAACTTCTCGAAAAGAGGAAGCGGCAGATATGTATAGTCTTGTTAAGGAAGAGAAGGTTGAAGAAGCCGTTGAATAGCTAGCCAGAAGAGGAATCGTATACTTATGTTTCTGTTCTAATTGAATCATCCCCTTCATACATATGTACAAAAGGTTGTACAAAGTGATTGTGAGGGATGAGAGAATGAGCCAATACTATGACACAAATACTTCAAAGGGATCTACGTTACCAGATCATGATGTCATCATGAGGGGGCGTAGACTTTTAGACATCACAGGTGTGAAACAAGTTGAAAGTTTTGATAATGAAGAGTTTCTGCTTGAAACCGTAATGGGCTTTCTTGCTATTAAGGGTCAGAATCTGCAGATGAAAAACCTAGATGTTGATAAAGGGATTGTATCAATTAAAGGAAAAGTTTTTGATCTTGTGTATTTAGATGATCAGCATGGGGAGAAGGCTAAAGGTTTCTTTAGCAAGCTATTCCGATGACGCTTACCACTCAATTTTTAACAATGATTTCCATGGCCGCCATGGGAAGCTATCTAGGTGCTGCAATTGATACGTATAATCGTTTCTTATTTCGATCAAAAAGAAAGTCTTGGCTTGTATTTTTAAACGACATATTTTTTTGGATTCTACAGGGATTGATTTTTTTCTACGTTTTATTTGTTATTAACCAAGGTGAATTAAGGTTTTATATTTTCTTGGCCATTCTCTGTGGGTTTGCTGCTTACCAAAGTCTCTTAAAGCGTGGGTACGCAAGAGTTTTAGAGATTATCATAACCATGATAATCTCTATTTATCGGTACGCTGTTAAAATATTTCTTATGCTTATTTATAGGCCAATTGTCTCTCTCTTGCTAGGTTGTGTAAGTCTAGTTACGATTATAGGAAAGGGACTTTTCGTGCTTGTAAAGTGGACAATCCAGGTCATTTGGACGATAATTAAGATTATATTTACCCCTGTCAAATGGCTCTTGATATTATTTTGGAATTTATTGCCGAAACATATTAAAAAAACCGTCGAGAAGTTATATAATAAGTTAGCAGGATATTATCAGGGAATAAAGAATACCATTAATAACGTTCTTTCTAGATGGAGAAAGGACAAAGAGTAAGGAGGGAACGCCGAGGTGAGTGTTGTCAGAAAACGCAATGTAACAAAAATACCGTCACAATACGTGGAGCATCAGGAAATGGCAGTGATTCAAAATGCAAGAAAAAGAACTCTGCTTATGAGAAGGCTAACCGCTTTTATTGTAATCGTAGGATTAGCAGCATACTTTATTGTATCTACACTCCTAAGGCAATCCGCGACTCTAGAGGCAATGAAGGAAGAAAAGCAAAAGGCGGACCAGGAACTAGTCGCCTTAAAAAAGGATGAAACCATCCTTAAAGAGGAAATCATTAAGCTAAATGATGAAGAATATATCGCTAAATTAGCAAGAAAGGATTTCTTTCTTTCCAATAGTAACGAGATAATTTTCAACCTCCCAGAGGAAAAAAATGACAAGGAAAAATGAACCGGTAACTCGGCTTATTGACACGCTTTTTTTCCTTTCTGTATAATATATATAAAGTATGATTTTTTATATTCTTAAGGAGGAACATTCTTTTTATGTCAATCGAAGTAGGCAGCAAGTTACAAGGAAAGGTAACAGGCATTACTAATTTTGGAGCTTTTGTAGAGCTACCGGAAGGATCAACAGGTCTTGTTCACATTAGTGAAGTTGCAGATAATTATGTTAAAGACATTAACGACCATCTAAAAGTTGGTGACCAAGTTGAAGTAAAAGTTATCAATGTTGAGAAAGATGGAAAGATCGGTTTATCAATTAAAAAAGCTGTAGATCGACCTGAGAGACCTGAGAGACCTGAACGTAGCTCTCGTCCAGAAAGATCGGAAAGACCACCATATCGTGGTGGCGGAAATGATTCAAGAGGAGCAGGACGTCCGCGTCAAGGGAAAGCAAATGATAGAATGCCTGCTAAAGAGAACTTTGAGTCTAAAATGGCTCGTTTCTTAAAAGATAGTGAAGATCGACTGTCTTCTCTTAAGCGTAATACAGAATCTAAGCGCGGTGGAAGAGGAGCTAGAAGAGGGTAACTTGCTGCTTATACATTAATAAATATGAAGGCAAGCCGAAAAATGGCTTGCCTTTTTGTATGGATTTCATCATTTTCTATAAAAATGACTATTTTTATTCCTTTAATTTCTACAAAAACCCCTTTCTTTTTGGAAGGGGTTTTTGCTTCCGAAGTTATGAATATAGTTCCGAATGCGATGAAATTTATAGAATCTTGTCACGTTATTGAATAAGTTTTGAATTAATCCAAGAATTACGTCGAAGAAAAATTGGAATATGTTGAGTAATTATGACAAAATTTTGAACTTATGTTTTTTATAATGCTTGCAACGAAACAAAAATGGGGTGTAAAAATTATGGAAAAGGTAGAAAGGAATATTATTGATCCTGTCGGTGAAGTTAATTTTAATAAACATAAGATCGAGTTCGGAAATATGTTGGACAAGCTACAAGCAAAATTAGAGACGTTTTTCGTAAAGAAAGGAATTCTTCTACTACTCATCGGATTTTTGCTTGGACGAGCCCTTATATTGTCTAAACTAACGCCTTTTGCCCTTCCTTTTTTTGCGGCTGTCTATTTCGTGAAAAAGGACAAAGCTCCTCTTGCTTTAATCGGACTAGTAGCTGGTGCAGCAACCCTTTCAATTGTGAATTCCGCATTTGCATTTTGCACAGCTTTTCTCTTTTTATTTGCCTTTCGACTAACAAAAAGATGGCTAAAAACAGAAGTTCGTGCAATCCCCTTTTATGTATTCTTCACTTTGGGTATTGGTGAGATTGGAAAAAGCTATCTAACAACAGGCAATGTATCACTTTACGATGGAATGATGGCAGGGGTTGAGGCCAGCCTTGGCTTCATACTCACCCTAATTTTCCTTCAGAGTATCCCTCTTCTTTCAATAAGTAAAAGAAGACAAACTTTAAAAACCGAAGAAATCGTTTGTCTTATTATTATGCTGGCATCTATTATGACAGGAACCATTGGTTGGTCATTGTATGATTTATCTATTGAACATATTATGTCAAGGTATTTAGTATTGGTATTCTCCTTTGTTGCAGGGGCAACCGTAGGTTCTACTGTCGGAGTTGTGACGGGATTAATATTCAGTCTGGCAAACATTACTAGTTTCTATCATATGAGTTTACTAGCCTTTTCGGGGCTGTTAGGAGGGCTTTTAAAAGAAGGGAAAAAAGTAGGGGTAGCCGTTGGGCTATTAATAGCAACTTTATTGATTGGTATGTACGGAGAGGGTGGTGGCTCTCTTTACAAAACCGTCTTAGAAACATCTGCTGCGATTCTATTGTTTTTCCTGACGCCTCAAGCACTAACATCTAAACTAGCCAAGCATATCCCTGGAACACCTGAGTATTCTGCTGAGCAACAGCAGTATATGAGAAAAATGAGGGATGTAACTGCACAAAGAGTGGAACAATTCTCTTCTGTCTTTCAAGCTCTGTCAGACAGTTTTTCATCATTAGATGAAAGTGGAGAAATAGACAAAGATAGAGAACTTGACTTTTTCCTTGGAAACGTAACAGAAAAGACCTGTCAAACTTGCTTTAAAAAGGAAAATTGCTGGTCCAGAAACTTTAATACAACTTATGAATATATGAAGGATATTATGGATGAAATGGATCAAAACTCTGGTGTTGTGCCATTGAAGCTTTCACGAGACTGGGAGAAACATTGCACAAAGTCCAAAAAGGTAGTTGATGCGATTCAACAGGAGCTAACCTTCTATCAAGCGAATCAAAAGCTGAAGAAACAAGTGCAGGAAAGTAGAAGGCTTGTAGCTGACCAACTTCTGGGTGTTTCAACAGTAATGGGGAACTTTGCAAAGGAAATTCAAAGGGAAAGAGATAATCATTATAAGCAAGAAGAGCTTATTCTTGAAGCATTACGAGAGTATGGTGTTCATATTGAACATGTGGAGATCTACAGCCTTGAACAAGGAAATGTGGATATAGATATAACCATTCCATATTGCAATGGACATGGAGAGTGTGAAAAGCTCATAGCACCTATGCTTTCAGACATATTAGGGGAAAACATCGTTGTAAATGCAGAAGAGTGTGCTTCCTATCCAAATGGCTATTGTCATGTAACGTTCCGTTCGGCGAAGGCTTTTACAATTGACACAGGGGTTGCCCATGCGGCAAAAGATGGGGGCTTTGTATCAGGTGATAGTTATTCAACTATTGAGCTTGGTGGTGGTAAGCATGCTGTTGCCATTAGCGATGGAATGGGAAATGGGCAAAGAGCCCATATCGAAAGCCAGGAAACTCTTCAACTTCTACAGAAAATTCTACAATCAGGGATAGAGGAGAAGGTGGCCATTAAGTCAGTCAATTCCGTCTTATCTCTGCGTACAACGGATGAAATTTTCTCTACCTTAGATTTAGCAATGATTGATCTTCAAAATGCCGCAGTAAGATTCTTGAAAATTGGTTCAACACCAAGTTTTATTAAGAGAGGTAATGCGGTTATTAAAGTCCAAGCCAGTAATCTTCCGATGGGGATTATTCAGGAGTTTGATGTGGATGTGGTAAGTGAACAGTTAAAGGCTGGTGATCTCCTTATCATGATGAGTGATGGAGTGTTTGAAGGGCCTAAGCATGTAGAGAACTACGAACTATGGATGAAACGAAAAATCGGAGAGTTAGTAACAGATGATCCACAAGAGGTGGCGGATTTAATTATGGAAGAGGTGATTCGTTCTCGTTCAGGGTATATTGAGGATGATATGACAGTCGTTGTTTCAAAGATTAAACATAATACTCCGAAGTGGTCTTCTATACCGATTAATAAATATCGACAAAAAGCAAACTAGTTATTTTATACAGTAAAGAGAAAATATATGTATATTTCCTCTCCAACTAGTCGAAAATGTTATCAACATTTAGACGTGGAGGGGAATCGAATGAAAGCTGGCACATTAAAACAAATTCTTTTGATAACAGATGGATGCTCAAACCAAGGAGAGGACCCAATTGCTGTTTCAGCTCTAGCAAAAGAACAAGGGATCACTGTGAATGTTATAGGAGTGATGGAACAGGATGTTATTGATGATCAAGGATTAAGAGAAATTGAGAATATCGCATTATCTGGTGGGGGAGTAAGCCAAGTAGTCTATGCACAGCAGCTTTCTCAAACCGTACAAATGGTTACAAGAAAGGCAATGACACAAACACTTCAAGGAGTGGTGAACAAGGAACTACAGCAAATCCTAGGTGGTTCACAGACTGTAGAGGACTTACCTCCTGAAAAACGAGGCGAAGTAATGGAGGTTGTCGATGAGCTTGGAGAAAAGGTGGAGCTAGAAGTGTTGATTCTTGTCGACACAAGCGCAAGTATGAAACATAAGCTTCCAACTGTTAAAGAGGCTTTATTAGACCTATCGTTAAGCCTTAATGCTAGGTCAGGTGACAATCATTTTTCCGTTTTTGTATTTCCCGGGAAAAAGAATGATGTCGAAAAATTGCTAGACTGGACCCCGAGGTTAGAATCATTAACTAGTATTTTCTCAAAACTTACAACAGGAGGAATTACCCCTACTGGTCCAGCGCTTCGTGAAGCACTGTCATCCTTTAAGAAAAAACGTTCGTTAAGGAGCCTACTTTCTCGTGATGATGAACAATACTTTGAAGAATCTGTCTAATATAGCAGCAGGAACAATTGTTGAAGGGAAATGGCATAAGAATAGATATGTAATTGTCAAGGAACTTGGGTACGGAGCAAATGGAATTGTTTATCTTGCTCAGTACTTAAATCAGTATGTAGCATTAAAGTTGAGTCATAATGGCATGTCGATTACTTCTGAGGTCAATGTCCTCAAATCCTTTGCGAAGGTCCAAGGGTCAACCCTAGGGCCTTCTTTGGTTGATGTGGATGATTGGATAAGGCCATCAGGAAAGGTATCCTTTTATGCAATGGAATATATTAAAGGACCAGATTTTTTAACGTTTATACAACAAAAGGGGTCAGTATGGATTGAAGTTCTCGTGCTACAGTTACTCTCCGATCTCCATTTATTGCATATCAGTGGGTGGACTTTTGGTGACTTAAAGCCAGAAAATTTAATCGTTACAGGACCACCATCGAAAATTCGTTGTATTGATGTTGGAGGTACAACCATTCAAGGTAGAGCAATCAAGGAATTCACTGAGTTTTATGATAGGGGCTATTGGGGACTTGGTTCAAGGAAAGCAGATCCAGCTTACGATTTGTTTGCAGTTGCCATGATTATGATTAATACAGCTTACCCCAAACGGTTCCAGAAAACTTCAGGTGGTCTTAATCAGCTACAGATGATGATTAGACAAAAGTCTGAATTACTAAAATTTGAGCAAGTGATTATTCATGCACTAAAAGGGAAATACCAAACAGCTATGGACATGAGAAAAGCATTGATTGAAGGCAATCATGCTCCTGCTCAGCCCAATACATCGAAGGCTTCAAATGTACAATCACAAAAGCAACGCTCCAAACCAGCTGTGCAGCAGCAAAGAAGTCAGGTGCAAAATCGAACTGGTCAAAGTCGTCAAACTGTTGTAAAAAGGAAAAAGAAAAGGCATGCGCTAGAAACAATGCTTATTGTAACGACATTGTCCTTTCTTTATTTCCTTTATATATATGGACAGTTATAAAAAAATGATAAATAAATCCCTTAGTTTTTGAAGGAATGTATAGAACATGGTAAGCTAATGATAAGACAATGAAGTAAGGAAGAATCTCATGCTTGAACAAAAAGTAGAAGCTTTTCTAACTCGAAAACAAATAAACTTAAAGGGAGCTAGCATTTTAGTAGGTGTATCGGGAGGCCCAGATTCCCTCGCACTTCTACATTTCCTATGGAGACGTAAGGAGCGGTACCAACTAAAACTTTTTGTTGCACATGTCGATCATATGTTTAGAGGAGGTGAGTCCGAGCGTGAAGCAAGGTTTGTTCAGTCCTTTTGTGAAGAAAGGAACATTCCTATAACTGTTCGTTCTATAAATGTACCATTGTACATAGAAGAAACAGGGTTAAGCTCCCAGGTAGCTGCTAGAGAATGCAGATACTCTTTTTTTCAAGAAACGATGAGAAGGGAAAACCTTCGCTATTTGATGCTCGGACATCACGGGGATGACCAAATGGAAACGGTTATTATGAGGTTAACAAGAGGAAGTTCAGGAAAAGCTAGAGTCGGTATCCCTTTTTCAAGACCATTTGATAGAGGGACACTTCTAAGACCTTTTCTTTGCGTCTCTAAACAAGAAATAGAAGAATACTGCCAAAGGAATATGCTAGATCCAAGAAGAGACCCTAGTAATGACAGTGACAAATATAGTAGAAATCGATTTCGCCACACCATCCTGCCTTTTTTGAAAGCTGAGAACCCTAGGGTACATGAGCATTTTCAAAGGTTTAGTGAGGAAATGGAAGAAACAGAACGATTTTTGGAGGACCTGGCAAACCAGCAATTAACAAAGGTCATGAAATTTCAAAGTGACGAAAAAATTGTTGTTGACATTCAAACACTATGCTCAATGCCAATGCCTTTACAAAGAAGAGTGATTAAACTAATATTAAACTATCTTTATAAGCATCAACCAGCTTCCCTTTCTGCTGTTCATATTGAACAGATCTTTTCTCTTATCAACAATCCTCAGCCCTCCGGTGTGATTGATTTACCTGAAAAATTAAAGGTAAATCGTTCGTATGGAGAGTTGCAATTGCAATTTCAACATTCCCTACCAAAGGATGTATCCTTTGAGATTGAATTAACGGTTGGAAAAACATTATTACCAACAGGGGATTTCATTACTTGGGAATATGTTGATAAAGAAATAGAATATACTAACATTAATCAGCTTCTACTTCCTTTAACCTACAGTAATCTTCCGCTGAAGGTCAGAACAAGGAGAGAGGGAGACCGAATGAGAGTGAAAGGGATGAAAGGAACAAAAAAGATTAAAGATATTTTTATTGATCTGAAGCTACCCATTATTGAGAGAAATAGGTGGCCTATTGTTACAGACTCAAATGATCATATCATTTGGATTCCCGGAATAAAGAAATCAGATACATCTTTTTTCGTTCAAGCTGATGAAAAGAAATACATACTTTTACAATATAACAAGCAATGATCTTCTAGGGGGCACAAGCAAATCATGATGAAAAATGACATTGAAAAAGTTTTATTTTCTGAAGAAGAAATTCAGGAGAAAATCAAGGAGTTGGGGGCAAAACTATCACAAGATTATAGTGATAAGTTTCCTTTAGCAATAGGCGTACTTAAGGGTGCGATGCCTTTTATGGCAGATCTTTTAAAACGAATGGATACATACCTTGAAATGGATTTTATGGATGTGTCAAGTTACGGAAATTCAACAGTCTCTTCTGGTGAAGTGAAAATTTTGAAGGATTTAGATACTTCAGTAGAGGGTAGAGATATATTAATAATCGAAGACATCATTGATAGTGGGTTAACACTTAGCTATCTTGTTGAGCTTTTCCGTTACCGCAAAGCAAAGTCAATTAATATTGTCACTTTATTAGATAAACCAACTGGTCGTAAGGCTGATATAGCGGCAGATTATGTTGGATTTATCGTTCCTGATGAGTTTGTTGTAGGTTATGGTCTCGATTATGCAGAGAAATACCGTAATTTACCTTATATTGGGGTATTGAAGCCGGAAGTTTACACAACAAATAACGAGTAAGCGTACGACAAAAGAATTAGTATAGTATGCATATTACATAGGCATATTCATATACTGGAACAATTTTCTATGTTACTATTTACTATAGTTTGTTTACCCGTGGGAGGAGGTAAGGGATGAATCGGATTTTTCGTAATACCATCTTTTATTTATTAATTTTTCTAGTGATTATTGGTGTGGTTAGCTTTTTTAATGGTAATAATGAACCAACCGAAAATATATCTTATAGTAAATTCGTAGATCATCTTGAGGCTAAGCAGGTGGAATCCATCTCAGTACAGCCAGAAAGAGGAGTTTATGAAGTTCGTGGGACACTTGAAGGTGCTGAAGAAGGAAAATCATTTATTACTTACGTATGGAACAGTGAAAGTCTATTACAAAAGATTGAGCAGGCAGACCCTACTGTGGATGTGCTTCCTGCGAAGGAAACAAGTGGTTGGGTAACTTTCTTTACTTCTATTATTCCGTTTGTCATTATCTTTATTTTGTTCTTCTTCCTTTTGAATCAGGCACAAGGCGGTGGAAGCCGTGTCATGAATTTTGGAAAGAGCAAGGCGAAGCTTTACAATGACGACAAGAAGAAGGTTCGTTTCAAAGATGTAGCTGGTGCTGATGAAGAGAAGCAAGAGCTCGTTGAAGTCGTTGAATTTTTAAAGGATCCTCGTAAATTTGCAGAATTAGGTGCGCGTATACCAAAAGGGGTACTTTTGGTAGGACCTCCAGGTACCGGTAAAACACTATTAGCCCGTGCGGCCGCTGGTGAAGCTGGTGTACCGTTCTTCTCAATCAGTGGATCTGACTTTGTTGAGATGTTTGTTGGGGTAGGGGCATCGCGTGTACGTGACTTATTCGAAAATGCAAAGAAGAATGCACCTTGTATTATCTTTATTGACGAAATTGATGCAGTTGGACGTCAGCGTGGTGCCGGTCTTGGCGGTGGACACGATGAGCGTGAACAAACGCTAAATCAATTGCTTGTAGAGATGGATGGGTTCGGTGCGAACGAAGGAATCATTATTGTTGCTGCAACAAACCGTCCGGATATTCTAGACCCTGCCTTGCTTCGTCCTGGACGTTTTGACCGTCAAATTACTGTTGATCGTCCGGATGTTAAAGGCCGTGAAGCGGTATTAAAAGTACATGCACGAAACAAACCGCTTGATGAATCAGTAAACTTAAAAGCTATTGCAGCTCGTACTCCAGGGTTTTCTGGAGCAGATCTTGAAAACTTATTGAATGAAGCAGCATTAGTTGCAGCTCGACGAAGTAAGAAAAAAGTTGATATGACAGATATTGATGAAGCGACAGACCGTGTCATTGCGGGACCTGCGAAAAAGAGCCGCGTCATATCTAAGAAAGAACGCAATATTGTTGCTTTCCATGAAGCAGGCCATACAGTTATTGGTGTGGTGTTAGAGGAAGCAGAAATGGTGCATAAGGTAACGATTGTCCCTCGTGGGCAAGCAGGTGGTTATGCGGTAATGCTTCCAAAAGAAGATCGTTACTTCATGACAAAACCTGAGTTGCTTGATAAAATTGTTGGCTTACTTGGAGGACGTGTTGCTGAGGAAATCGTCTTCGGTGAAGTGAGTACAGGAGCACATAATGACTTCCAACGTGCAACAGGCATTGCTCGCCGAATGGTTACGGAATTCGGAATGAGTGATAAGTTAGGTCCATTACAATTTGGTCAAACTTCTGGTGGTCAAGTGTTCTTAGGGCGAGACATTCATAATGAACAAAACTATTCAGATAAGATTGCGTATGAAATCGATTTAGAGATCCAAACCATTATTAAAGAGTGTTACGCTAAAGCGAAAAAGGTTCTTACTGAAAATCGAGATAAACTTGATTTGATAGCAAATACACTTCTTGAAGTAGAAACTCTAGATGCTGAGCAAATTAAGCACCTAGTTGAAAAAGGAACACTTCCTGATCGACCATCTAGTGATGAAGGTGTAACTACAAATCCTACAACATCAGTGGTAGATGATGTGAAAGTGAACATCGGTGGTAAGAAGGAAGAAGAATCGTCATTAGATGAGCCATCTTCAAATGAAAGTACACTACCTGATTTAAGAAGTAAAAAAGAATAATAAATCTTAAGAGGTACTCTTTTACTGAGTGCCTCTTTTCTATGCTTGCGTTGGATAGTTATGGTATGATGTTGGCAGAATGAAACTAAAGGTTAAGAAATTTTAATAAAGTGGTGAGACGTTTGATATTTGTATTTGACGTGGGTAATACCAATATTGTGTTAGGTGTATATGATCGTGAGGAATTAAAACATCATTGGAGAATAGAAACAAACCGTTCAAAAACAGAAGATGAATTTGGAATGATTATTAAGAATCTGTTTACTCATGCCAATCTTTCTTTTTCCGATATAGACGGAATCATTATCTCTTCCGTTGTACCGCCCATCATGTTCTCTTTAGAGCGTATGTGCCAGAAGTATTTCCATATAAAGCCCTTAGTTGTAGGGCCAGGAATCAAAACCGGGTTAAATATAAAGTATGAAAACCCAAGAGAAGTCGGAGCAGACCGAATTGTTAATGCTGTAGCTGCTATCCATGAGTATGGAAGTCCGTTGATCATCGTTGATTTTGGTACGGCAACAACTTATTGTTACATAGATGAACATAAGCAATACATGGGAGGAGCCATTGCTCCTGGTATTAATATTTCAACAGAAGCTCTATACACTAGGGCTGCTAAGCTGCCGAGGATAGAAATTGCTCGTCCAGAAGGGGTTGTGGGGAAGAATACGGTTGCTGCCATGCAAGCGGGGATTCTTTATGGCTATGTAGGCCAGGTTGAAGGAATTGTCAAACGCATGAAGGATCAAAGTAAAGAAAAGCCTACTGTTATTGCTACAGGGGGATTATCAAACCTTATTGCACAAGAATCTAATATTATTGACATTGTTGATCCATTTTTAACATTAAAGGGCCTTCAGATAATTTATAAAAGAAATTTGGAAACGATAAAGTAAGATAACAGCTTTGTATGACTGAAAGGGGTAAACAAATGAGTGACTATTTAATAAAAGCTCTTGCCTATGATGGGCAAGTTCGTGCCTACGCGACTAGGAGTACAGAAACAGTAGGAGAGGCACAAAGACGTCATTATACATGGCCGACTGCATCAGCTGCCTTAGGAAGATCTATGACTGCTGGTGTTATGATGGGGGCTATGTTAAAAGGTGAAGAAAAAATCACTATCAGGATAAATGGTGGGGGTCCACTTGGTCCAATTTTAATTGATACAAATGCAAAAGGGGAAGTCCGCGGATATGTAACCAATCCTCAAACTCATTTTGATTTGAATGAACATGGAAAGCTGGATGTTCGAAGAGCAGTTGGAACAGATGGTTTTTTATCGGTTGTTAAAGATATTGGGCTACGTGAGAACTTTACAGGTCAAGTGCCTCTTATCTCAGGAGAACTGGGTGAGGACTTTACTTATTACTTTGTCACTTCAGAACAAGTTCCTTCATCTGTGGGAGTGGGTGTCTTAGTAAATCCAGATAATAGTATTCTCGCTGCAGGTGGATTTATTATTCAGTTGATGCCAGGAGCCGAAGATAAAACCATTACGGATATAGAAAATCGCTTAAAAACCATTGAACCCATCTCTAAGATGATTGAAAAGGGCCTCACTCCTGAACAAATATTAAATGAGCTACTAGGTAAAGAAAACGTAAAAATCCTCGAAACATTACCTGTTACTTTCTCATGTACATGTTCAAAGGAGAAATTCTCTAATGGAATCATCTCTTTAGGTAAAGAGGAAATAGAAGATATGATTGTCACAGATGGTCAAGCTGAAGCACAATGCCACTTCTGTAATGAAAAATATCAATTTACGAAAGAAGAATTAGAGAGCTTAAAGGAACAGGCGAAATCTTAATAAAAACCTGGGGGAGAAATGGTGGATAAAAGGTATTTAAAGTCTTTAGTTGTCGGCCTTCTCTTGCTTAATTGTGCAACCATTATTTTTTTCTTATCACGGGATAACGGCGGTAGTAAAGAGGTAGTGGCAACGATAGGGAATGAGACAATAACTAGACAGGAATGGCTTGGGGAAATGGAAGAGCGTTATGGCCGCGATGTATTAAGTGAGATGATTGATCAAAAAGCAATCGCTCAATTAGCTAATAAATATGATATCTCAATTTCAAAAAAAGCAGTAGATAGAGAGCTTCTCCTAGTGAAAACCATGTACGGTTCAGGATCTAATGAGAACATAGATGAAGAAAAGTGGAGACAGCAAATTCAATATAGTATCATGCTTGATGAGCTTCTGACAAAAGATGTGGTAGTGGAAGAAGAGGATCTAAAAAAGTTTTATGAGGAAAATTCTAGCCTGTACGAAATTCCGACCGCTTACCACCTTTCTCATATCATTGTAGAGACGGAAGAAGAAGCAAAAAAGGCAATAGAGGAACTTGAACAGGGTACAAGTTTTGAGGCTTTAGCAATGGAACGCTCCATTGATGAATTTAGTGCAAATCAAGGGGGCGATATTGGTTATGTTAGTGAAGAAATGGATCAGTATGCCCGCGACTACTTAGCAGCTGTCAAGAAGTTGAAGGAAAACGAGTGGACAGGTCCGATACAAACGGATAATGGTTTTTCCATTGTTATGCTCCACGATCAAATAAAAGGAAGAACGTTCGAGTATAAGGATGTGAAAGACAGCATTCGAAGACAAATAGCCTTAGAACAAATGGATGTAACCGCAACGGCGCGTGACTTTTGGGAGGAGGCCAAGGTTGATTGGTTTTACGAACAGAACTAGGATAGTTCATTAGAACGATTTTTTACTTGAAATATCAGTAGAGTTTTGTGTAAAAAGATTGACACTTGGCAAATTTATGATATAAATTAAATTAAACCAATAAAATTAGTCGGAATAAGGAGTGGTTGTTGATGGTACGTGTAGCAAACTCTATTTCAGAACTAGTCGGACAAACGCCGATTGTAAAGCTTAATCGCCTTGTAGAAGAAGGTAGCGCAGATGTATATTTAAAGCTTGAATATATGAATCCAGGGAGCTCAGTAAAAGACCGTATTGCTCTTGCAATGATTGAGTCAGCTGAAGAGAGTGGAGAACTTAAAGCTGGAGATACGATTGTTGAGCCAACAAGTGGTAACACGGGAATTGGTCTTGCTATGGTTGCTGCGGCAAAAGGGTACAGAGCTATTCTAGTTATGCCTGAAACGATGAGTATGGAAAGACGTAACCTACTTCGTGCATACGGAGCAGAGCTTGTTTTAACACCTGGTCCAGAAGGAATGGGCGGAGCTATTCGTAAAGCGGAAGAACTTGCAAAAGAAAATGGCTACTTTATGCCCCAACAATTTAAAAACGTATCTAACCCTGAAGTTCACAGAAGAACGACAGGTAAGGAAATTGTTGAGCAAATGAGTGAAGGTCTTGATGCATTCGTTGCAGGGATCGGAACAGGTGGAACGATTACAGGTGCTGGTCAAGTTCTTAAGCAAAATTTTGACAATGTTAAAATTTATGCGGTTGAACCGGTTGATTCACCTGTATTGTCTGGTGGTAAGCCAGGTCCACACAAAATTCAAGGAATCGGTGCAGGTTTTGTTCCTGATATTCTAGATACAAAGGTCTACGACGAAGTTATTCAAATCTCTAATGACCAAGCTTTCGAATATGCACGTCGTGCAGCGAAGGAAGAAGGAATTCTTGGAGGAATCTCTTCTGGGGCAGCTATATGTGCTGCATTGAAGGTAGCAAAAGAGCTTGGAGCAGGTAAGAAAGTACTGGCAATTATTCCAAGTAATGGAGAACGTTACCTAAGTACTCCATTATATCAATTCGAAGATTAATCAAATCTAAGCAACAGTCCCTAGGGCTGTTGTTTTTATTTATGCACATAGTAAAATAAGAAAATGGAACTTTTATTTTCACTTTTTAAAGGGGAGAACCTTTTTGAAAATATTAACAGTAAATAGCAAACAGATACCTTTTGATAAAGAAAGGTTTTACCAGAAATACAGAGAACTTTCACATCCATATAAACACCATGTGTTGTTAGAAAGTGGCCGGGGTGGACGATACAATATTGCTGCTTTTGGGCCAGAAATAATCTTTATAGGGAAAAATAACAAACTAACAATTGTTGAAAAAGGAAACAAGCAGGAACAACAAGGGAATCCTCTTCATTTAATGAAAGAATATCTTGCTCAATATAAGTTTGAGCGTCAGGAAGGACTTCCGGATTTTCAAGGAGGCCTTATTGGTTATATTAGCTATGATTATGCGCGCTATATAGAGAAACTCCCTAAATTTTCATCGGATGATTTGGAAATGCCGGAGGTTTATTTTTTCCTCTTTAATGAATGGTTTGTATTTGATCATGAAGATGAAACACTCTGGCTCTTGCAGATTCAAGAAAAGGGATATGAAAATACGGATGCTCTCAATGAGTGGGAGTCAAAGTGGACAGACCCACTAATGAAGTTCGAACAAGAAAGAATCATCCCTGATAATGATGAACTTCAAGTATCCATGAGCGATGAACAGTTTATGAAAGCGGTAGAAAGAATTCAGGAATACATTTCACAAGGTGACATCTTTCAAGTGAATTTATCTGTCCGCCAAGCAAAAGCGATATCTATTCCAGCGGTGAATGTATACGATCAGCTCAGACAATTGAATCCGTCACCGTATATGAGTTATTTACATACCCCTGAGTTTCAGATTGTAGGTGGGTCTCCCGAGCTCCTTGTTAAAAAGCATGGAAAAGAGGTTAGTACAAGGCCAATTGCTGGGACCCGTTCTCGAGGAGAGAATGAAGAAGAAGATCTCAGACTTGCTAAGGAACTCATTGAAAATGAAAAAGAGAGAGCAGAGCATGTGATGCTCGTTGATTTAGAACGAAATGATTTAGGAAGAGTTTGTGAGTACGGAACGGTTGAAGTAAACGAATTTATGGTAATTGAAAGATATTCGCATGTTATGCATATTGTCTCGAATGTTAGAGGAGTCATACGACCAGATCAAACATCCTTTGATTTGATTGATGCTGCCTTTCCGGGTGGTACAATTACAGGAGCTCCTAAGGTTCGGACAATGGAAATTATTGAAGAGCTCGAGCCGGTTCAGCGCGGAATTTACACAGGTTCCATGGGTTGGATTGGTTTTAATGATGACATGGAAATTAATATTGTCATTCGAACAATGTTAGTAAAAGACGGACAAGCTTTTGTTCAAGCGGGAGCAGGAATTGTTATTGATTCCAATCCTAAGCATGAATATAAAGAATCTTTGAAAAAGGCAATGGCTCTATGGAGAGCAAAAGAACTGGCGGAAAAAGGTGAATTCCATTGATTTTAATGATAGATAATTATGACTCATTTACTTTTAATCTTGTTCAGTACTTAGGTGAACTTGGTGAGACTTTGGAAGTTAAGCGAAATGACGCCATAAGTATTCAAGACATTCAAGAGTTAGGTCCAAACTTTCTTATGGTTTCACCTGGCCCGTGTAGCCCAAATGAAGCAGGGATATCATTAAGGGCGATTGAGGAATTTGCAGGGAAGATTCCTATTTTTGGTGTATGCCTTGGTCATCAGTCGATCGCTCAAGTATTCGGGGGAGATGTCGTGCAAGCAGAGCGGTTAATGCATGGCAAGACCTCTCTAATGTATCATGACGGAAAAACAATCTTTGAAGGGTTACCAAACCCATTTCCTGCAACAAGATACCATTCCTTAATTGTAAAGAGAGAAACGCTACCAGAATGCTTTGAAATATCTGCTTGGACAAAAGAAGGAGAAATCATGGCGATTAGGCATAAGGAGCTTCCGATAGAAGGGGTTCAATTCCATCCAGAGTCCATTATGACTACCGCAGGGAAACAATTGCTTCAGAATTTTGTTTCGTTTTACAAAATGGAACTGTCTCCAAAGAATGAGGGATTATGATGTATTTGTATATGAACGGAGAAATGATCAAGGAGGAGGAGGCGAGAATCTCCCCCTTTGACCATGGTTTCCTTTATGGAATGGGATTATTTGAAACATTTCGTGTCTATGAAGGTCATCCCTTTTTATTAGTAGATCATCTTGAGCGGCTAAATAGCAGTTTAGCGATGATTGGAATTCAAAAGAGCCTAAATAAAGACGAAGTGATTCAAACCCTCAAGCTTCTATTGGAAAAAAACAAGTTGGCCAATGCTTATATACGACTAAACGTATCAGCAGGTGTCGGAGCGGTTGGTTTACCAGTAGAGCCGTATGAACATGCCAATGTAATGATGTTTGTAAAGCCTCTTCCTGAAGCCGGTGGACCAACAGAGAAGGAAGCTCAGTTTCTGAAGGTCAGTCGAAATACTCCGGAAGGTCCCTTGCGTTTGAAGTCTCATCACTATATGAATAATCTATTGGCAAAAAAAGAAATAGGAAGTCGGACAGATGTGGAAGGGATCTTTCTAACAAAGGATGGATCTATCGCAGAAGGAATCGTCTCAAATATTTTCTGGGTAATAGATAACCAATTGTATACCCCTGACGTTGGTACAGGAATATTAAATGGAATCACCCGATCATTTGTAATAGAACTTGCTGGTAAAAGGGGATTCCGGGTTAAGGAAGGTTTCTATAAACCAGATGTACTTAATACTGCTACTGAGATATTTGTTACAAACTCGATTCAAGAGATTGTCGCAATTTCGAAAGTAGATTCACTTGTTTTTCCAGGTGTAAACGGTGAGTTTTTTCAAAAGTTGCATAAAGAGTATCGTTTGTATTCAAATAGTCTTTGGAGTAGAAGGGAAATAAATCAACAAAGGAGGCGAATCAATTGATTACTGCCGGACCATATACATTAGACTTTGAGAAGAAAACAATCATCATGGGAATCTTAAATGCTACCCCTGATTCATTTTCAGATGGTGGAAGCTTTAATAGAACTGATGAAGCGGTCAAACGAGCGATTGAGATGGTGGAAGAAGGAGCAGATATTATTGATATCGGTGGGGAGTCCACAAGGCCTGGGGCGAGATTTATACCTGCAGAAGAAGAAATTGAACGTGTGGTTCCTGTTATAAAAGCTATATCAAAAGCGGTTGATGTTCCTATATCCATCGATACATACAAAGCAGATGTTGCTCGAGAGGCACTGGCTGCTGGAGCTCATATTATTAATGATGTATGGGGTGCTAAGGCTGACGTGAATATGAAACAGGTAGCGGCTGAAACAAAGGCACCAATTATTCTAATGCATAACCGGGAGGATCGGAACTATCAGTCTTTCTTCAGGGATGTTATGAATGATTTATATGAAAGCATAACACTAGTGAAGGAAGCTGGTGTGAGTGATGAACAAATTATATTAGATCCCGGCATTGGTTTTGCAAAGAATGTAAAGTTAAACTTGGAAATGATGAGACATCTACATAAGCTTGTGGCTATCGGTTACCCCGTTCTTCTCGGAACCTCTCGTAAATCAATGATAGGTGCTGTATTAGACTTACCTGTACATGAACGAATGGAAGGAACCGGAGCAACTGTATGTTACGGTATTCAACAGGGATGCCAAATCGTTAGAGTTCACGATGTGAAGGAAATTAGTCGAATGGCAAAAATGATGGATGCGATGATAGGAAAAGGAGAATATGATGGATAAAATTTACGTTAACCGTATGCAATTTTATGGTTTTCATGGTGTATTCCCAGAAGAGAATCGATTAGGACAGAGATTTATGGTTGATCTTGTTGTTGAAGTGGATTTGAAGAAGGCGGGCCAAAGCGATAACTTGAATGAATCTATTAACTATGGTGAGCTCTACCAACTGTGTAAAGACATTGTGGAAGGTGAACCATTTAAGCTAGTAGAATCAGTTGCTGAGGAAATTGCTTCACGCGTTTTAAGAGAATATTCTAAAGCCCATGCTGTAACGGTAAAGGTAATCAAGCCTGATCCACCGATTCAAGGACATTACGAATCAGTCGCAGTTGAAATAATGAGGAGTAGATCAAATTGAATAACTTGGCCTATATTGCCTTAGGTACAAATATGGGAGACCGATATAAAAACCTAGTAGATGCAATCCATTATTTAAAAGAGGAGAACGAAATTCATTTGGTAAAATGCTCCTCTATTTATGATACGGTTCCGGTTGGATATACGGAACAAGATGACTTTTTAAATATGGTAATCTTGATTAGAACAACACTTACACCGTATGAATTATTAGAAATATGCCTTCGTATTGAAAAGGATTTAGGGAGAAAAAGGGAATTTAAATGGGGTCCAAGAATAATAGACCTTGACATTTTGCTCTACAATCAAGAAAATATTGAAGCAGAGAACCTTATTGTTCCACATCCAAGAATGCAGGAACGCGCCTTTGTTCTTGCGCCATTACTTGAGATAGATTCTTCGATCATGATACCTAATCAGGAGAAGTCGATAGAGGACTATTTTAATATGAACGCTGAAAAAGAAGGGGTACGAATATGGAAGCAGAAAAATGGGGAAGACGTATTCGCGCTTTTCGAAAACTAAAGGGTTATACACAAGAAGGGTTTGCTAAGGAAATCGGTGTTTCTGTTTCAGTGTTGGGCGAAATAGAACGAGGAAATCGAATGCCTTCAGATCATTTAGTGGAAACAGCGGCTCAAGCACTGAAAGTTTCTATAAAGGATTTAATGCCACAAGAGGTGGATGAATAAATATATTATTTAAGTTGGAGGGGTAACATGCTTAAAATTGGTGATATTGAAATGAAAAATCAAGTAGTGTTAGCTCCAATGGCCGGAATATGTAACGCTGCTTTCCGTTTAACGGTTAAAGAGTTTGGTGCAGGTCTAGTTTGTGCGGAGATGGTTAGTGATAAAGGAATTATTTTGAAAAACGAAAAAACAATGAATATGCTTTACATCGATGAGAGAGAGAAGCCATTGAGCTTGCAAATCTTTGGCGGTGAGAAAGAGACATTAGTCCAAGCTGCTAAATTCGTTGATGAAAACACTAATGCAGATATTATTGATATTAATATGGGATGTCCGGTTCCAAAAATCACAAAATGTGATGCAGGAGCAAAGTGGCTTTTAGATCCTAATAAAATTTATGAGATGGTTTCTGCGGTTACGGATGTTGTGAAAAAGCCGGTTACAGTAAAAATGCGTATGGGCTGGGATGAAGATCATATTTATGCTGTTAAGAATGCCCAGGCCGTTGAACGAGCTGGTGGTAAGGCAGTTTCTTTACATGGTCGTACTCGTGTCCAAATGTACGAAGGAAAAGCAAACTGGGATATTATTCGTGAAGTTAAGCAATCAATCGGCATTCCTTTAATCGGTAATGGGGATGTAACGACGCCTCAAGATGCAAAGCGTATGCTAGAAGAAACCGGCTGTGATGGAGTAATGATCGGTCGTGCAGCTCTAGGGAACCCTTGGATGATCTACCGTACGGTTAAATACCTTGAATCAGGGGAGCTCATGGGTGAGCCAACCGTTCGTGAAAAAATTGATGTGTGCATTCTTCACCTAGATCGTCTGATCGCTCTTAAAGGGGAAAATGTAGCTGTCCGTGAAATGCGTAAGCATGCAGCTTGGTATTTAAAAGGCATTAAAGGAAATGCGAAGGTGCGTAATGGGATAAATGAGTGTAATACACGTGCGGACCTCGTTACTTTATTAACGGCTTTAGTTGTAGAAGCAGAAGAAAAAGAAGCGATGGAATCTCAAGTAGGTTAAGGTTTGACTTCTAAGTGAACATTCAATATAATACGTTTGATTATGCAAACTGCCAGTTGATGCTGGCAGTTTTTATTTTATTTTACTTTTTTAATGTCTGTTTTTCTCACTTTGTGTAAAATAATATAGTATGCTTATAAGATGGTGTTATTACATAAATTCAAGCAATTGATGTTTGATAGATACAAGAAGGAAAATGGAGTTGATAAAAATGAGTCATGAGGAACTTAATGACCAATTGCAAGTCAGAAGAGAAAAGCTAGCATCTCTTCAAGAAAAAGGTCTCGATCCATTCGGAAAGAGATTTGAACGTTCTGGCTTCTCCCAAGAGTTTATTAGTCAGTACGGAGAAATGGAAAAAGAAGAGCTGGCAAATAAAAATATTGCAATAACGATTGCTGGACGTATCATGACAAAGCGTGGAAAAGGTAAAGCTGGCTTTGCACATATCCAAGATCTAAAGGGACAACTGCAAATATATGTTCGTCAAGATGCTGTGGGTGAAGAGCAATATGAAATCTTTAATATTGCTGATTTAGGAGATATTGTTGGTGTAACTGGTACATTGTTTAAGACACAAGTAGGAGAGCTTTCTGTAAAGGTAGAAGACTTTCAGCTTTTAACAAAGTCATTACGACCACTTCCTGATAAATTCCACGGTCTGAAGGACGTTGAACAGCGCTATCGCCAACGATATGTTGACCTTATTATGAGTCAAGAAAGCAGACACACATTCATTACTCGTAGTTTGATCATTCAATCAATGAGAAGATACCTTGATTCTAAGGGGTACCTTGAAGTAGAAACGCCTATGATGCATGCTATCGCAGGTGGGGCATCTGCTCGTCCGTTCATTACACACCATAATGCATTAGATATGGAATTATATATGCGTATAGCAATCGAACTTCATTTAAAGCGCCTGATTGTCGGTGGCTTAGAAAAAGTTTATGAAATTGGACGTGTGTTCCGTAATGAAGGTGTATCTACTCGTCACAATCCTGAATTTACAATGATTGAACTGTATGAGGCTTATGCTGATTATCAAGATATTATGAGCCTTACAGAAAACCTAATTGCTCATATTGCTCAAGAAGTATTAGGGACAACTACTATTCAATACGGTGAATATGAAGTAAACCTTAAGCCAGAGTGGAAGAGACTTCATATGGTAGACGCGATTAAGGAATATACAGGTGCTGATTTCTGGAAGGAAATGAGTGTAGAAGAAGCAAGATCCTTAGCGAAGGAACATGGAGTAGAAATTAAAGATACCATGCTTTATGGCCATATTGTTAACGAGTTCTTCGAGCAAAAAGTAGAAGAAAAGTTAATTCAACCGACATTTATATTTGGTCATCCGGTTGAAATTTCTCCTCTTGCTAAGAAAAATGATCAAGACCCTCGCTTCACAGATCGTTTTGAATTATTCATTGTGGCTCGTGAGCACGCGAATGCTTTCACTGAACTGAACGATCCGATTGATCAGCGTGAACGTTTTGAAGCACAATTAAAAGAAAGAGAAGAAGGAAATGATGAAGCTCATATGATGGATGATGACTTTATTGAAGCTCTTGAGTATGGTATGCCTCCTACAGGTGGTTTAGGAATCGGAATTGACAGACTTGTTATGCTTCTAACAAATGCACCTTCTATTAGAGATGTATTGTTATTCCCAGCAATGAGACATCGTTAACTACCTATGTAGCGTACAAGATTATGAATTATTCTTGTACGCTATTTTTTTATAAAAAACATGTTGCATTCGATTCGATATGGTGATATATTATTATCTGTTGCCGCAAAAGAAGTTAACCTTCTGAGAAAATAATTTAAAAAAGTTGTTGACTCTCGTAGTTGCTTCTGGTAATATTAAAAAGTCGCCCAAGAGCGACAAGCTAATAAATTGTTCTTTGAAAACTAAACAAATCATACGTCAACAAAAATGATAGTGTTGAAATATACACTAGCCAACGTTTTAACTTTAAGAGCTAATCTTACTCTTTATTGGAGAGTTTGATCCTGGCTCAGGACGAACGCTGGCGGCGTGCCTAATACATGCAAGTCGAGCGGACCTTTGGGAGCTTGCTCCCAAAGGTTAGCGGCGGACGGGTGAGTAACACGTGGGCAACCTGCCTATGAGACTGGGATAACTCCGGGAAACCGGGGCTAATA
>NZ_JBPCCH010000027.1:0-52688 GCF_050971805.1 Robertmurraya mesotrionivorans
AGTCCGGTACAATACCGGACTCAGACCTTAAGAGCTGCCTGATGAAATAAAATGTCTAACTTTATGGGGTCACTTCAAATCAAGGTGGTTTTTTACGTTTTCTTAACAGTAAATCAACCTGGTTTCAATGTTTTCCGCTTAAACTGAAAGCATTAGAAAGGTGGGTGTATAAGTGAAGCGAACAATGGATTGGATTGTAAAATCTGATGAAATCATTTTCTACTTATTAAACAAGCAGCCGTTATTCCTAATTCAAATCTTTAGATGGGTTACTCATTTAGGTGGTGCTCTTTGCTCTATGGGAATACCTTTATTCGTTTGGGTGTTTGGTCCGTTAGAGCTTAGAGAAGTAGTTATCGTCGTTTACTTTTCTTTGACCTTAAGCCATTTGTTTGTCTTTTTAGCTAAGAGGCAATTTCGACGACTTAGGCCTCACTTATCAACCTTACAAGCTACCATACATGGTCCAACACTAAAGGATCCTTCCTTTCCGTCTGGCCATTCTACAGCAATATTCTCAGTTGTTACACCTTTTATTTTATTTGATCCATTTTTAGCTCCTTTATTGTTTCCTATTGCAATCATGGTTGCGCTTTCTCGTGTAATACTAGGCGTCCACTATCCAACCGATGTGTTAGCAGGTTCGTTACTAGGTGCTTTCACAGCAATGGGATTTTGTCATCTATTTTTCTAGGGGGGATCAGTTTGAGAATAGCTATTTTTACTGACACATTTTTTCCGCAAGTAAACGGTGTAGCAAAATCATTGAAAAGATACTCTGATTACCTACTACAAAAAGGGCATACAGTAGAAATATTTGCACCTGAGTTGGAGGGGAGTAATACGTACCCCTATGTTCACCAATTTATGAGTATTCCTTTTTTTATCTACCCAGAATGTCGAACAGCATTGGCTCTGCCGAATACCATCCTTGAACGAGTACAAGCATTTTCTCCAGACCTTATCCACGTGGCTACGCCATTAACGATGGGAGTACTAGGTTCCCATGCAGCTAAAAAATTGCATATTCCTATCATTTCCTCTTATCACACACATTTTGATCAGTATCTGGATTATTACAAGCTGAGTTGGATCTCTCCAATTCTGTGGAGATATTTAAAATGGTTTTATTCTTCCTCAGAACGAATTTTTGTTCCCTCTAAGGAGACGTTAACGCATCTCCAAACAAAAGGCTTCACCAATTTATCTATGTGGTCGAGAGGGGTAGACTGCTCACTTTTTCGTCCTTCTAACCAAACGGTCAACATTCGAGAAAAATATAATATAAAAGCTCCTTATATTCTTCTTTATGTAGGAAGACTTGCACCAGAAAAAGACCTATCTACACTACAAAAGATCATTGAACATTTCTCGAAAAAGTGGAAAGTAAGCGTCCACTGGTTAATTGTAGGGGATGGTCCTAGTTTTGAGGAGATATCTAGTCTTTCGAACGAGAGCACAAATATAACAATGACGGGGTATTTAAGTGGGAATGAACTGGCTTCTTGTTATGCAGCTAGTGATTTATTCGTATTTCCATCTCAAACAGAAACATTTGGGAACGTTGTACTAGAGGCACTTGCTAGTGGAACTCCTGCAATTGTCTCTAATCGTGGAGGAGTAAGTGGAATTGTAGAGCATAACAAAACTGGAAAGATATGTGAAGCTGGCGATTACCAGGATTTTATTAAGCAGACGGAACAATTACTCACTAACAAAGTGAGTAGGCTCATCATGGGGAAAAATGCAAGAGAATATGCACTAAAGCAAACATGGGAAGGAATCTTCGACGATTTAATCAATGAGTGTAAACGAACGATTAAGCGGAAATTAGTAAATTTAAAAAAGAATGCTTAACTGTAATCAATGAGTGACTTCAATCTAACCTTGTGTTTCGTTTCTTACTATGATATAATTTCTTCTTGTGAGTAATGAATATTGCTCCTTGCCCAATTGGGCCGTTTAGACCAAAAGGAGGTGAACGTGATGAGAGCGTACGAAATTATGTACATCATCCGCCCAAACATTGAAGATGAGGCTAAAAAAGCCTTAGTTGAGCGTTTCAACACTATCTTAACTGATAATGGTGCGGAACTTACTGAAGCAAAAGAGTGGGGTAAGCGTCGTCTTGCATACGAAATCAATGATTTCCGTGATGGCTACTACCAACTTGTAAAAGTTAACTCTGATGCAGCTGCAGTGGAAGAATTCTCTCGCTTAGCTAAAATCAGCGAAGATATTATCCGCCACATGGTTACTAGAGACGAAAAATAAGAATAGATAAGCACTTCTAATCTTGATGTTTCACGTGAAACATTAGACGTAGAAGAAAGGGGGTTGATTCTGATGATGAATCGTGTTGTTCTAGTCGGTCGGTTGACGAAAGATCCTGAATTACGCTATACACCAAATGGGGTTCCTGTGGCTACTTTTACACTTGCGGTCAATCGTGCTTTTACGAATCAGCAAGGAGAAAGAGAAGCAGATTTCATCAACTGTGTGATTTGGCGTAAACCTGCAGAAAACGTAGCAAACTTCTTGAAAAAAGGCAGTCTTGCTGGCGTAGATGGTCGTGTTCAAACACGCAGCTATGATGGACAAGATGGTAAGCGAGTATATGTCACTGAAGTATTAGCTGAAAGTGTTCAATTCTTGGAGCCAAGAGGTGCTTCTGGTGGTTCTGCTCCTGGCGGAAACGCAGGAGGCTTCGGAGGGCAAAGAGAAGCTTCACCATACGGGAATAACAATCAGAATCAACCATATAGAAACAACAATAATAATAACCAAGGTTTTACAAGAATGGATGAAGATCCATTTGCAAATGACGGTGGTCAAATCGACATTTCTGATGATGATTTACCATTTTAAATCCTTGAACATACGATAACTTTTATTAAAGGAGGGAAATACTCATGGCAATGGGCGGAGGACGTAGAGGTGGACGCGCGAAGCGTCGTAAAGTTTGCTTCTTTACAGCAAACGGAATCACTCATATCGATTACAAAGATGTAGATCTTCTTAAAAAATTCATCTCAGAACGTGGTAAAATCTTACCTCGTCGTGTAACAGGTACAAACGCTAAATACCAACGTAAATTAACAGTTGCTATCAAGCGTTCACGTACTATGGCATTACTACCATACGTTACTGGTGAATAATGAACGGAGAAAGACACCCTTAGTGGTGTCTTTTTTTATTCTTAACTTTGACATCTAATCTGTATGAGTTGAATCCATCTCTAGAACTAGATAAAATAGAAGTGATGCAATTAAATGAGGTGAGGGATTGAATAATGTTCGACAGTTAACAACAGGAGCTTTGTTACTAGCTATTTATGCAGCTCTTCTTTTGTTAACAACGTATTTGCCCCTATTAGGGATGGTAACCAACTTGTTCTTGGGATTACCTTTTATTCTTTTTGCGTATAAAAATGATCGCAAAAGTATGCTAGTGTTTTTTGTTGCTTCCATTTTACTATCACTAATTGTGGGAACAGTATTTGCCATCCCAGTAGCCATTACCTTTGGTCTAACAGGCTTAGTGATGGGAGACTTTATAAGAGAGAAGAAAAGTAGGGAAGCGATTTACTTTGGTGGCTCCATAGCCTTTCTATTAACCGTTGTGTTGACCTATGCTATTTCAGTTGCTTTTTTCCAAATTGACTTTATTGACGAAACCATAGCAGCAACCAAAGCTTCCATAGAATCCTCCCTTTCAATCATGGAATCATTAGGACAAACTCCCAATGAGAAGCAGATGGAAGAACTACTTGCTGGAATAGAGGCGGGAAGGTTTTTAAAACCAACTTTGTTTGTTATGGCTGCATTTCTTGCAGTGTTCTTTATTCAACTAGTTAGTTTTCCTATAGCAAAACGTTTTCAAGTTGAAATTACGAATTGGAAGCCTTTTCGTCAACTTCAGTTGCCAAAAAGTATTTTATGGATCTATTTATTTTCCATTATTGCTTCGATGATATTTAACCCTGAAGAGGGAAGTTTTGCTTTTATGGCCATTGTAAATATCGCCTTTTTACTTCAATGGTTAATGGTTTTACAAGGTTTGGCTTTCATTTATTACTTTAGTAATGCAAAGAAGTTTCCAAGGGCAGTGCCAATAATGTTCACAATTGGAGTCTTGTTATTTCCACAACTACTTTATATTGTACGGATATTAGGTATAATTGATTTAGGCTTTGATTTAAGAAAGAGGATAAAGAATCAATAAAATACACTACTGTGTGGGAGCTGAAATTATGCCTTCTTATCTAGAAAAGCGATCGATTCGCTACCCCATCTACGCATTAATTGCCATAACAGTGGTGCTTCTCGGATTAATTGCTGTGTACAATTGGTTACTAGGCTTAATCGGATTAATAGTAGCATTCCTTCCCTTTTTCTATATCTTTCAGCTTGAAAGAAAACAAAGAAAAGAAATGGAAGAATACATAACTACATTGTCCTATCGAGTGAAAAAAGTGGGCGAGGAAGCGCTCATGGAAATGCCAATTGGTATTATGTTAATTAATGATGACTACTATATTGAGTGGACGAACCCGTTCTTAGCTTCATGCTTTGAAGAGGATACACTTGTTGGTAGGTCACTCTATGATGTAGGCGAATCACTTATTCCTTTAATTAAGCAAGATGTTGAAACAGAAATCATCACGATTCATGATCGTAAATTTAGAGTCATTCACCGTCCTGAGGAAAGACTCCTGTACTTCTTTGATGTAACTGAACAAACAGAAATTGAAAAGTTATATGAAGATGAACGCACCGTCATTGCAATTATTTTCTTAGATAATTATGATGAATTAACGCAAGGAATGGAAGATCAGACAAGAAGTAGTTTGAATAACCTTGTCACATCGATTTTAAATAAGTGGGCGCAGGAAAATGGAGTCTTCCTAAAAAGAATTACCTCTGAACGCTTTATTGCTGTATTTAATGAAAATATCTTACAGCTGCTCGAGAAAGGGAAGTTTTCTGTCCTTGATGACGTGAGAGAAACGACTTCAAAACAAAATGTCCCGTTAACCTTGAGCATTGGAGTAGGTTCTGGTGTATCGTCACTACCAGAGTTAGGCTCATTAGCACAATCTAGTCTTGATTTAGCGCTAGGTCGTGGTGGGGACCAGGTGGCGATTAAGTTAACAAATGGTAAGGTTAAGTTTTTTGGTGGAAAGACGAATCCAGTTGAAAAACGGACAAGAGTACGTGCGAGGGTCATTTCGCATGCACTTAAGGAGCTTGTAACAGAAAGTGACAAGGTCATCATTATGGGGCATAAAAGTCCGGATATGGACGCTATTGGAGCTTCAATAGGTATACAAAAGGTTGCCCAAATGAATGAACGGGATGCTCATATCGTCTTAAATCCAAACGATATTGATACAGGTGTTCAAAGGTTATTAGAAGAGATCAAAAAACATGAATCATTGTTTGAACGATTTGTTACACCGGAGCAGGCACTAGAGCTTGCAACGGAGGACACTCTGTTAGTGGTTGTTGATACACATAAACCTTCATTAGTTATTGAAGAGCGTTTATTAACAAAAATTGACCATGTTGTGGTTATTGACCATCATAGACGAGGAGAAGAGTTCATTCAAAGTCCACTACTCGTTTATATGGAGCCATATGCGTCCTCAACAGCAGAGCTCGTTACCGAGTTATTAGAATATCAGCCAAAACGTGGAAAGATTGATATGCTTGAAGCAACAGCTCTTTTAGCTGGTATTATTGTAGATACAAAAAGCTTTACTCTTCGTACAGGAGCTAGAACCTTTGATGCTGCTTCGTATTTAAGAGGGCAAGGGGCTGACACGGTTCTTGTACAAAAGTTTTTGAAAGAAGATGTTGATTCATTCTTAAAACGTGCTAAATTGATCGAAACGGTTTATTTTTTCAAAAAAGGGGTCGCTATTGCAAAAGGAAATAACACGCAGGTTATTGACCAAATTTTAATTGCACAAACGGCAGATACCCTGCTGACGATGGACGGAATTCAAGCTTCATTTGTTATTTCGAAGCGTTCAGATCAAACAGTTGGAATTAGTGCCAGGTCGTTGGGTGACGTGAACGTCCAAATTATTATGGAGAATCTCGATGGTGGAGGCCATTTAACAAATGCAGCAACACAGCTGACTGATGTAACTATTGAGGAAGCGGAAGAAAGACTGCAAACGGCCATTCACGAGTATATGGAAGGGAGAAAGAAAGAATGAAAGTGATCTTTTTGAAGGATGTTAAAGGAAAAGGAAAAAAGGGAGAAGTGAAAAATGTTGCCGATGGGTACGCACAAAACTTCTTGATTAAACAAGGACTTGCAGTAGAAGCGAATTCAACAAATGTTAGTACCCTTGAGGGACAGAAAAAGAAGCAAGAGAAGCTAGCTGCAGAAGAGCTTGCTGAAGCAAAAAAACTAAAAGAAACGATTGAAAAAATCACAGTAGAATTAACTGCAAAAGCTGGTGAAGGTGGGCGACTTTTTGGTTCTATCACTAGTAAGCAAATTGCAGAAGAGCTGCAAAAAAAGCATAATATTAAAATTGACAAACGTAAAATTGAATTAGAAGATGCTATCCGTGCTTTAGGTTATACAAAAGTACCGGTAAAGCTTCATACCGAAGTTCAAGCTACGTTAAATGTACACGTAAAAGAAGTAAACTAAATTTGGAAGTTCCATTTCGGTATATTCATGATAAAATAGAGTAGCTAACAAAATGTGACCCGTTTTTCTGGTCACATTTTTTCTGGTTTTTATCATATCCTCTAAGAAAGCAAAGGGAGGTTACTATAAATGAATGATTTATATGCTGACCGTCTCCCTCCTCAAAATATAGAGGCTGAGCAGGCGGTTTTAGGTGCGATATTTTTAGAACCATCTTCTCTTACAATGGCTTCGGAAATATTAATTCCTGATGATTTTTACCGAGCAGCACATCAGAAAATTTTCCAAATGATGTTACAGCTGAGCGACAAAGGAAAAGCCGTCGATTTAATAACAGTGACAGAAGAGCTTTCAGCTGCGAAGCTCCTTGAAGATACTGGTGGCGTAAGCTATTTAAGTGAATTAGCTGGTTCGGTTCCGACAGCTGCTAATATAGAATACTATGCTAAGATAGTTGAGGAAAAATCATTACTTCGACGATTAATCCGTACAGCAACCACCATTGCTACAGACGGTTATACGCGTGAAGACGAAGTTGAAGTTTTGTTAGGAGAAGCAGAGAAAAGTATTTTAGAAGTATCCGGCCGAAAAAATGCGGGTGCTTTTCATAATATAAAGGACGTCCTTGTCCGAACATATGACAATATTGAAGTCATGAATAATCGTGTTGGGGAAGTAACGGGTTTAGCAACAGGGTTCTCAGAGCTTGACCGTATGACAGCAGGGTTTCAACGGAATGACCTAATCATTGTAGGAGCACGACCATCCGTTGGTAAAACAGCCTTTGCCTTAAATATTGCGCAAAACGTCGCATCAAAAACCGGTGAAAATATTGCTATTTTTAGTCTCGAGATGGGTGCTGAACAGCTTGTGATGCGTTTGCTTTGTGCAGAAGGAAATATTGATGCACAAAGGCTTAGAACGGGTTCATTAACAGACGAGGACTGGGGTAAGCTAACGATGGCTATGGGGAGCTTATCGAATGCTGGAATCTTTATTGATGACACCCCAGGGGTAAGAATTACAGATATTCGTTCAAAATGTCGCCGTTTAAAGCAGGAACATGGCCTAGGTATGATTCTGATTGATTACTTGCAGTTAATACTAGGAAGTGGGCGATCTGGCGAGAACCGTCAACAAGAGGTATCAGAAATCTCCCGTTCCTTAAAGGCTCTTGCTCGTGAGCTGAAAGTACCTGTTATTGCCTTATCACAGCTTTCTCGTGGAGTAGAACAGCGTCAAGATAAGCGTCCAATGATGTCAGATATCCGTGAATCAGGAAGTATCGAGCAGGATGCCGACGTAATTGCCTTTTTATATCGTGATGATTATTATGATCGTGAATCGGAAAGTAAGAACATTATCGAAATCATTATTGCGAAGCAGCGTAATGGTCCGACTGGAACAGTATCGTTAGCGTTTGTGAAGGAATATAATAAGTTTGTTAACTTAGAGCGGCGTTTTGATGATAATGGAGTTCCATCTGGAGCTTAATAGATTAGAATAATAAAAGACTAGCAGAACCGGCTAGTCTTTTTTCTATGAAAAACGAATTAATTACGAACAAAAAATATTAATCTTACAAAAATCGTTCGGGTTTTATTGACTTTTAGCGGTTCACATTGGTAAACTAATGATGTTTGATTGCACGAAAAAAACTAAGTTACCTTTGGAGGTGCTGTTATATGTCATCAGTAGTTGTAGTTGGAACACAATGGGGAGACGAGGGAAAAGGAAAGATCACAGACTTCTTATCAGAAAATGCAGAAGTGATCGCTCGTTACCAAGGAGGAAATAATGCCGGCCATACGATTAAGTTCGGCGGAGAAACGTATAAGTTGCATTTAATTCCTTCTGGAATCTTCTATAGTGATAAGGCTTGTGTGATTGGAAATGGAATGGTTGTAGACCCAAAAGCTTTAGTAAAAGAGCTTGCTTACTTACATGACAAGGGTGTTACAACAGATAATCTTCGTGTGAGCAACCGTGCACATGTTATTTTGCCTTACCATTTGCGCCTTGATGAAGTAGAGGAAGAAAGCAAGGGAGCAAATAAGATTGGTACTACGAAAAAGGGAATTGGCCCAGCTTATATGGACAAGGCAGCGCGTATCGGAATACGTATTGCTGACCTTCTTGACCGTGAAGTGTTCGAGGAAAAGCTAGCACGTAACCTAGAAGAGAAAAATCGTTTGCTTGAGCGTATATATGAGACTGAAGGCTTTAAGATTGAAGATATTCTTGATGAGTATTACGAGTATGGTCAACAAATTAAACACTATGTGTGTGACACTTCAGTTGTGTTAAACGATGCACTTGATGAAGGACGTCGCGTTCTCTTTGAAGGTGCTCAAGGAGTTATGCTTGATATTGACCAAGGTACATACCCGTTTGTTACATCTTCAAATCCTGTGGCAGGTGGAGTGACGATTGGATCGGGTGTAGGTCCTACGAAAATTAAGCACGTAGTTGGGGTATCTAAGGCTTATACGACTCGTGTAGGGGACGGTCCTTTCCCAACGGAATTAGATAACGAAATTGGTCACCAAATTCGTGAGGTGGGCCGTGAATATGGTACAACTACGGGACGTCCGCGTCGTGTCGGTTGGTTTGATAGCGTAGTCGTCAGACATGCTAGAAGAGTAAGTGGAATTACAGATCTATCTCTAAATTCCATTGACGTGTTAACAGGTATTGAAACATTAAAAATCTGCGTGGCGTACCGTTACAAAGGGGAAGTAATTGAAGAATTCCCGGCTAGCTTAAAAACATTAGCTGAATGTGAGCCAGTCTTTGAAGAGCTGCCAGGCTGGACGGAGGACATCACAGGCTGCAAATCACTTGCTGAGCTACCAGCAAATGCTCGTCACTATTTAGAGCGAATTGCACAGTTAACAGGTATTCCATTGTCAATTTTCTCTGTAGGTCCAGATCGTACACAAACGAATGTTGTGTTAAATCCATGGAGACAAAGCTAATCAAATTAATCTCAATATTCGCCACTGATCGTAGTGGCGAATATTTTATTTAAGTAAAATGAATTTTTTTATAAAAACATATTGCAAACTATAAAGCTATTATGCTAATATAAAAAACGTCGTCATAATATGTCGAATAAGCACATGGCCCCTTGGTCAAGCGGTTAAGACACCGCCCTTTCACGGCGGTAACACGGGTTCGAATCCCGTAGGGGTCATCACACTATTCCAATCTCTTCAAAGGCAAGAGGTTGGAATTTTTATAAATACATAATTATGGCTCAGTAGCTCAGTCGGTAGAGCACGATGAATAAGCTCCAAAGAAAAGACATCCAGCGTACCGATTTGAAAAATCGGGACGAAGGACAGAGCAATACATATCTAGGGTTAAATAATAAATGCGGCTCAGTAGCTCAGTCGGTAGAGCACGATGAATAAGCTCCAAAGAAGAAACATCCAGCGTACCGATTTGAAAAATCGGGACGAAGGACGAAACAATACATATCTAGGGTGAAATATTAATTACGGCTCAGTAGCTCAGTCGGTAGAGCAAAGGACTGAAAATCCTTGTGTCGGCGGTTCGATTCCGTCCTGAGCCATCTATGAAAGAGGAGTTTGTCCTATGACAAATTCCTCTTTTTTGTTACAGAGATGTAATATTCAAGTAAATTTCTTCCAAGAAATTTGTCGAAAATAGCCGTAGTGATTTTTCTAAGAAATGAAAGCGTTTCTTTTGGAAAAGCTGTTATATCAATGTTTTGCTAGAAAACCTACGCAAGATATCATTCTATTCATTCGACTAGCTTTTGTAATATAATGTCATTAATTATACATTTGTGTTACATATCAGGTGCTAGTAAACTCTTACTGGCTTATTTATGGTAAAGTAAAGAAGTCTTATTATGCAATAATATAAAAATAAAAGAGTTAAAAGCACTAAAAGTGTTTTGTTGCGCTAGTCTAGGAGGATTAGAGAATGGGTTTTTTCAATAAGAGACTTTCCGAACTAACGATCAACACATCTAATAGTCTAAAACCTACAATAAAAATGGCAGCTATTTCAGCAATGGCAATAGGAGCATTTACATTTGGTGTAAGTACTGCATCTGCTAGTGGCTCTAATTTAAGCACCGTATACTATGTATATATGAATAAAGAATATGTTGGTACTGTTTCTGACAAAGAAGTGGTTCAAGAAATTCTAGATGAAAAAGTAGAAGAGTTTAAGCAATCATATACAAATTTAGATTTAGCAGTTGATTCACAACTTACATATGTTTCAGAGCAAGTGTTTAGTTCTAGTGCTAAAACAAATGACGAAGAAGTTGCAGAAATCATCCAAAGTAAACTGGCCGTTCAAGCAAATGCTTCAGCATTAGTTATTGATGGAAAAGCTGTAGCTTACTTAAATAGCGAAGCAGAGGCGGATCAGGTGTTAAATGCTTTGAAGCTAAAGTATGTTTCACAGGACCAACTAACAGAGTTGGAAACTCGTAAGGCAACTCCTGAAGTGGTATTATCTCCTCTAAAGGAAAATGAAGTTCGTCTATTAGACGTTTCATTCACAAAAGAAGTTTCACAAAATGTAGAAAAAGTTACTCCAGATAAAATACTAACTGTTGAGGAAGCAGTTACCTTTTTAACTAAGGGTACATTAGAAGAAAAGAAATACTCTGTGAAAGAGGGAGATGTGTTAGGTGGAATCGCCTCAGCACATGGAATGGAAATGTCACAATTATTATCCATTAACCCGGGTATGACAGAAGATAGTGTGTTAAAGATTGGGCAAGAATTGAATGTAACCTTCCTGCAACCCCTTCTTCAAGTAGTAGTAGTGAAAGAAAAAGCAAAAAAGGAAACAATACCATTTGCTAATCAAGTAATAGAAGATGAAGCAATGTATAAAGGTGATACAAAAGTAGAACAAGAGGGAAAAGAAGGGGCTCGTGAGGTAACATATAAAGTCTCAGAGCAAAATGGAATCCCTGTAGCTCAAGAGGTTACAAGTGAACAGGTCCTTCAAGAACCTGTTAATTATATTGTTAGAAAAGGAACAAAAGTTGTACCATCTCGTGGTGACGGGTCCCTTGCATGGCCTGCAAATGGAGGTTATGTTTCCAGCCAAATGGGCTTTAGATGGGGCAAACAACATAAAGGTATAGATATTGCACGACCTAGCAGTGGAACCATTAAAGCTGCTGACAATGGAACAGTCGTATCTGCTGGGTATGATGGCGGGTATGGAAACAAGATTGTCATTGATCATAATAACGGAATGCGTACGGTTTATGCGCATTTAGCTTCAATCAGTGTAAGTGTTGGCCAAACAGTTGTTAAAGGGTCAGCTATTGGAGTGATGGGTTCAACTGGAGATTCAACAGGTGTCCATCTTCATTTTGAAGTTTATAAAAATGGTAGTTTAGTAAATCCACTAAATTATGTAAATAGATAATATATTAATACCTCTAGTGAAAACTAGAGGTTTTCTATTTCTTAATGAAGTGATATGCCTGCTAAAAGCGTGAATTCAATGGCATATCATGATAAAGTAAGGATTATGAACAGTAAAAATAGCGGAAGATAAAATAAATATTACAGTCAACTAAAGGAGCTATGAAATGGAAAAACGTATACTAGTTGTCGACGATGAAAAACCGATTGCAGATATCCTTCAATTTAACCTTAAGAAGGAAGGGTACGACGTATATTGTGCATATGATGGGAACGAAGCATTAAAGATGGTAGAAGAAATTATGCCAGACTTAATCTTATTAGATATTATGCTTCCTCAACGTGATGGAATGGAAGTATGTCGGGAAGTTCGTAAAAAATATGAAATGCCTATTATCATGCTAACAGCAAAGGATTCTGAAATTGATAAAGTTCTTGGTCTTGAACTTGGTGCAGATGACTATGTAACAAAACCATTTAGTACAAGAGAATTAATTGCTCGTGTGAAAGCAAATTTAAGAAGACATCAAACAAATTTAAGTCAGCAGGAAGAAGATGAGACAAATGAGATTGAACTAGGCTCATTGACGATTCATCCAGATGCTTATATTGTTTCAAAGCGCGGTGAGATGATCGAGCTTACTCACAGAGAGTTCGAACTGCTTCACTACTTAGCCCAGCATATCGGACAAGTGATGACGAGAGAACATCTATTACAAACCGTTTGGGGTTACGATTATTTTGGCGATGTTCGTACAGTCGATGTGACCGTTAGAAGACTTCGTGAGAAAATTGAAGATAACCCAAGTCACCCAACATGGATTGTGACAAGAAGAGGGGTTGGATACTATTTACGAAATCCTGAGCAGGAGTAATCAGTAAATGAAAAAGGTTGGGTTCTTTCGATCTATTCATCTTAAATTTGTCATGATTTACGTATTGTTAATATTAATTGCAATGCAAATCATCGGTGTTTATTTTGTTAGGCAGCTTGAAAACACATTGTTGAGAAATTTTGAAACCTCTATTGAAGAGAGAGTTAATCTTTTAGCCTATTACTTAGGGGAAGAGCTAGGCAAGGAACGTAATCCAGATGATGAAGGGCCAACTATCGAAGAGGCTGTTAAGAACATACTGTCTGATTTAAATACGACAGATATAACAGAGGTTCGTTTAATAGAGGCTAGTACTCAAAAAATAATTGGCACATCAGATCCTTATAATCAAGGAATTGTAGGTCAAAGATCTACCGATACATTAATTAGGCGTGTCATTGCTACATCCTCTGATGAAGGAGAGGATGTCACTCAAATAGATCGACAGAAAGGACGGATTTGGATATTAGTAAAACCTGTTCGTTCCGATGATGATGTTACCGGAGTTATTTACTTGGTAGCGAAGAAAGAAAATGTGTATTCACAAATGAAAACCATTAATAATATTCTTGCGACAGGGACTGGTATTGCATTATTGATTACAGCAGTACTTGGAATTTTACTAGCACAAACGATTACAAGGCCGATTTCTGATATGCGAAAGCAGGCACAGGCAATGGCTAAAGGAAATTTCTCTCGAAAGGTAAAAGTATACGGATATGATGAGATCGGTCAGTTGGCCATTACTTTTAATAACCTTACAAAAAAGTTGCAAGAGGCACATGCAACGACTGAAGGAGAACGTCGAAAGTTATCGTCTGTTCTCTCCTATATGACAGATGGTGTAGTTGCTACCGATAGAAAAGGGCGAGTAATCCTTATCAATGAACCTGCGGCAAAGCTTTTAAGTGTTTCACGTGAAACAATATTATCTAGCTCCATTGTGTCTTTATTAGGCTTAGAAGAAGACTATTCGTTTGAAGACTTACTTGTAGAGAAAGAATCGCTTATTTTGGACTATAGCACAGCGACAAAACCTCTTATTCTACGGGCGAATTTTTCAGTCATTCAAAAGGAAACAGGTTTTGTAAATGGACTAATAACGGTTCTTCATGATATTACAGAACAAGAAAAAATTGACTTAGAGAGACGAGAATTTGTTGCCAATGTGTCACACGAGTTGCGGACACCTTTAACCACGATGAGAAGCTACTTAGAAGCATTATCAGATGGTGCATGGAAGGACGAGGAAATCGCTCCAAACTTTTTAAGTGTGACGCAAACAGAAACAGAGCGTATGATACGTCTAGTGAATGATTTGCTTCAGCTTTCTAAAATGGACAGCAAGGATTATCGCCTTAAGAAGGAATGGTTTAATTTTATAGATTTCTTCAATCGAATTATTGATCGTTTTGAGATTATTAAGGACGAAAATACTGCTTTTGAACGAAACCTATTAGATCATGCTGCCTTTGTTGAGGGAGATGCAGACAAGCTTACACAAGTTCTTGATAATATCATTTCAAATGCTATGAAGTATTCTCCACAGGGTGGGAAAATCACGTTTAAAGTGGAGGAAAAGGAAGATCATATTGTAGTTAATGTCAGTGATCAGGGGATGGGCATTCCAAAAGAAAATCTTCAGCAAATTTTTGAACGATTTTATCGAGTGGATAAAGCAAGAACAAGAAAGCTTGGTGGAACAGGTCTAGGACTAGCCATCGCAAAAGAAATGGTAGAAGCCCATGGAGGAGAGATTTGGGCGGAGAGCGTGGAAGGGAAGGGGACAACAGTCTCATTCACCCTCCCTTATGATCGAAATGAGGAGGATGATTGGACATGAAATATGAAACGATAAAGTCTATCGTCCTATTAATTCTTGTTGTTTTTAGCATTCTTCTTACATGGATGTTGTGGACATATCAGCCCAATTATGACACTTTGAAGGAAAGTGGTAATACCGTTGAAGAGGTATCGCTTGGTGAAACGAAGGAATTGAGCAAAATTGTTCGCCCTGAACGATTGTTTTTACATCAAGGCGAGAAACACTATGGTACATTTGATTCCTTTGAAATTGATCAAACCATGAAGGAGTTAAGCTTATGGGGATTCAGCGAGTTTGAAGATATATCAGAACTCGTAAAAAACATTCCTTCCTTTATTTATGATAAAAACGCTTTAGAACTTATTTTTCCTGATATTGTTCCTTTAAAGGAGTATCGAAGCGCGTTACAATTACCTAGTAATGATCTTCCTAAAAGTAATTTTGACCGAATTGTTATTGATTTAGAGCCAGAAACAAGAGAGGGAGGAGTCGTTTATTTTATTTCCTCCAAAGAACATGAAGTGCTTCGAGCATATGTTTCAGCCTCTTATATCAATGATTTTAAAGAGCGCTATTATACGAACATAAATGAGAATGAAAAGCTTGCACTATATGAACCAATTAATCGGGAAAGTTTTACGATGCTTAGAAAAGAGCCTGTAAAAATTGCCTTTTATAAGCATCTAACTGTGGACTTATCGACGGAAAAACTTCGTGGCGCCTTATTTAGCGATCCGAATGTAGTGTCAAAGAATTATAGCTCTTTCGGTGAAGAGTACACGGATACTACTACATTGTTGAGTATCAATAATGAAACAAATACCGTTTCCTATGTGAAAACAGAAGATGTTGAAAGTGAGACAACAACGAAATCGAGTCACCTCCTGGAAAAAAGTATTGATTTTATTAATAGTCATGGTGGCTGGACGGATAATTATCGATATGTAGGAATGGATGAGTCAGAACAGGTCATATTATTCCGATTATACGATTTAAATGGTTACCCCATCTTTGGCGACAATGGAATATCGGAAATTTTACAAATGTGGAATGCTAGTGGAATAAATAAATATTTTCGAAGTAATTTCATGTTAGGAAGAAGATTGGAAGCAACTGAAATTACGCTTCCCTCTGGTGTCAGTGTACTAGAGGAGTTGAAAAAAGTAGAAGATGTTGACCTTGATTTTCTTCAGGATCTTACGATTGGCTATCACATGTCTAAGGTTACCGAAACCGAAATTACCCAGAATTCACTAATTTATTTAGAACCCTCTTGGTACTATAAGTATAACGATGAGTGGAAAATGGTACCCAGCAGCGAGAATGGGGGGATAAAGCATGGATTGGAGTAGAATTAAAACCATCTTTATCCTTTCCTTTTTCGTTTTAAATATCTATCTTATGAATGAGTTCTTAAAGATTCGTACCGCAACCAAATATGAATATGCGACCAATCCTTCTTTAGAAAACCGATTAAAGGCGGATGAAATCACATACAATGATCTTCCAAAAAACCTTGAAAAGGACAAGTACTTAAGTACGGTACCGAAAGTGTTTACAGAGGAAGAGGTTGAAATGCTTATAGATACAACACTCAGTGGTCAAACCATTACGATAAGAAACAACCAATACATTGAATCAGAATTGGATACACCTTTAAAAGTGAGTAGCAAAGGGCAACCACCTGAGTTAGATGCGTTTTTAAAAGGATCAGTCATGAATGGTGACCAGTATCGTTATTGGGGTAGAGATGATACCGAAAATAGTATTACTTATTATCAGCAGTACCAAGAAAAGCTATTTTATAAAAACCAAAGTGGCCAAATCACGTTCAAATTAAATAGTGATAATGAAGTAGTTTCCTACAAACAAACATTCCTCGGTAAAATCGAGGAGCTGTCGGAAGATGAAAGAATTATTCAGCCCATCAAGGCGATAGAAACACTTTATGAAAATGGCTATTTACCGTATGGAACGAAGATAGAGAGAGTCGAGTTTGGCTATTACACACTTGTTCGTTTAACTTCATCACAGGTATTAACACCTGCGTGGCGCTTTGTGTTAAACGGAGGGGAGAATTTATTTGTGAATGCCTTTGAAGGACAAGTCATTCAACTAAAGGACGAAGAAAATAATTGGAGTGAATAGTATGTCATTGCATTTTAGTATCCTAGCGAGTGGGAGTACAGGGAATGCGATTTATGTAGAATCGGAAGGTCAGTCCTTTCTAGTAGACGCAGGACATAGTGGGAAGCAAATGGAGGCTCTTTTTCAAAAAATTGATCGGGACATTAGTAAGCTGTCTGGACTTTTTGTAACCCATGAGCATAGTGACCATATCAAAGGAGTCGGAATATTAGCGAGAAAGTACAAGCTTCCTGTTTATGCTAATGCAAAAACATGGGATGCCATGAATCATTTGGTAGGGGAAATTCCTGTGGAGCAGAAATTTACGTTTGACATGGAAACAGTCAAAAGCTTTGGTGGGGTAGATATTGAATCATTTGGCGTGTCCCATGATGCGGCAGAGCCCATGTTTTATGTATTTCATCATAATGGAAAGAAGCTCGTTCTAATTACAGATACAGGATATGTTAGTGATCGTATGAAGGGAATCATTCAGAACGCAGATGTGTTTGTTTTTGAGAGCAACCATGACGTTCAAATGCTTCGTATGGGAAAGTATCCATGGAGCATTAAGCGCCGAATTTTGAGTGACGTTGGACATGTATCGAATGAAGATGCAGCCATTGCGATGAGTGAAGTAGCTGGTGATAACACAAAACGTATTTACTTAGCTCATTTAAGTCAAGACAACAATATGAAAGATTTAGCTAAAATGTCTGTCGAGCAAACACTTCAAAGCAAGGGCATCATCATTGGAGAGCAATTTGATTTATACGATACCGATCCTAAAGTTCCAACGGTGTTAACTGCGGTATAATAAAGGTGATTCCGACTTTCGGGTCACCTTTTTGGTTTATTCTCTGGCAAGAAGGGATTATATTATATATAGGGATAAAAACTACATAGATAATGATTGTTTGAAAGGATTGGTGAATCGTGGGTTATTATGATCAAGACTACGAAACACGGTACAGAAAACAAAAGGGAAATCGAGGAGGGTACTTTTTAGCAAGCTTAGTTGGAGCCATTTTAGGTGTTTTTCTTATTGTGGTTGCCTTGCCTCGAATTGGCTTTGATGTTCTTCCATATTCAACAGAAACAGATTCAGATGTAGAAGACGGTACGACAAACAACGACGCTGTTAGGACAGAAAATGTTAGCTTAAACGTAGTGACAGATATAACAAAGGCAGTAGAAAAAGCAGGAGATGCGGTAGTTGGAATTACGAATCTTCAAACGACCAGTTTTTGGTCAGAAACAAGTAGTCAGGAAGCAGGGTCAGGATCAGGTGTTATTTATAAAAAAGTGGATGGCAAAGCATATGTTGTAACAAACCATCACGTAATCGAAGGGGCAAACTCACTTGAGGTTACATTGTCTGATGGAACAAAGCTTGAAGCTAAGCTAAGAGGCAGTGATGTTTGGACTGATTTGGCTGTTCTTGAGGTTGATGGAAGCAAAATAGAAACTGTTGCTGAGTTTGGTGATTCGGATGCTTTAAAAATTGGAGAGCCAGTTATCGCCATTGGAAATCCACTTGGGGCAACGTTTTCTGGCTCAGTTACACAAGGGATTGTATCAGGTTTAGAGCGTGCGATTCCTGTTGATATCAACCAAGATGGTGCGATTGATTGGCAGGCTGAAGTTCTCCAAACGGATGCTGCAATTAACCCTGGTAATAGTGGTGGAGCATTAATTAATATCAGTGGGCAAGTGGTTGGCATTAACTCTATGAAGATTGCTCAGAGTTCCGTAGAGGGAATCGGCCTCTCCATTCCAATAAAGTCCGCTGAGCCAATTATTAGTGACCTAGAGGAGTTTGGTGAGGTAAAACGACCATACATGGGAATCCAACTTCAATCAGTAAATGAAGTATCAGCCTATCATCAGAAAGAAACATTGAAACTTCCGGAAGATGTAACATCTGGAGTGGTGATTATGACGGTGGATCCAAACTCACCTGCAGAACAAGCAGGATTAGAAGATTTGGATGTGATTGTTGAAATGGACGGCGATCCAATTAAAGATGTAATTGATTTAAGAAAGCATCTATATAATAAAAAGAAAGTTGGAGATCAGCTGAAAATTAAATTCTACCGTGCTGGAAAGCTTCAAGAAACAACGATGAAGCTAGGTGGAAATACATTATAGTTGAGGGAGAAATGCAGGCATGATGTCTGTATTTCTTTTTTGTGGATAGAAATTTCGCGGTACTTTTGGTAGGATGGGATAGGAATGTGGATAAGTTTTGGACAAACTACATATAAGATATCCACATAGGATTTTGTTGAAGTTTGGAGAATTTTGAAGGAGGGAAATAACATGATTTACTGCTGTGAAGAACACGTAGATCTTGCTATAGATACGGTCGTAGATGAGTTTGAGACATTTCCAACCTTACTAAAAGTTGAGGGAAATGAGTTATCAACAACTTGTGAATATTGTCGAAATGATGCTATATATATGGTAGGGAACAAATGATCCTATACAACATGTGGATTAAAAATGTGGACATGTGGATAACTTCTGTGGATATCTTGTTCGTAAAGTGAGGATGAAGTGTGAATATCTCATTATTAACAATTGGCAAACTTAAAGAAAAATACTTAAAGCAAGGGATCGATGAGTATTTGAAAAGACTAACGGCCTATGCGAAGGTCGAAGTGATTGAGCTCCCAGATGAAAAAGCTCCAGAGCAATTAAGTGAAATAGAAATGGAACAGGTAAAGAATAAAGAAGGAGAGCGGCTGTTAGCGAAAATTTCTCCAGATACATATGTCATTGCCCTAGCCATTGAAGGAAAGCAACGATCGTCAGAAGAACTGGCGGATATGATTGATAAGTTAGCTACATACGGAAAAAGTAAAATTGCCTTTGTTATTGGAGGTTCGCTTGGCTTAAGTAAGGATGTACTAAACCGTGCAGATGAGAAGTTATCATTTTCTAAAATGACATTCCCACATCAATTAATGAGGTTGATCCTGCTTGAACAGGTATATCGGGCTTACCGGATTAATAGGAATGAACCGTACCATAAGTAAATGAGGTTTTTCCTTAAATTAAAGGAGAAAGTAATAGTTAAACTACTTTCTCCTTAGTGGGGCAAATGGGGATTATAAATAGTAATGACTTTTGAAACGATTTCTCCGATAAAATTATTAAGTTATTTTATAGAAAAATTAGCAGGGCTCTCAACCATATAAACTATTATATAACAATAGTGATCTTATCACACCTGATTGAGAATAACTTGGCATCGCAATCCCTCTTGGACGGCCTTTACTGTACAACAACTCGGGTAAAAGTCCACAAAAAGCGCTGTTATTGTAATTATGGTTAAAATATTTCCAGGCTTGGTTTACATCATTGTTAACTAAGAATGCTTCTCCTAACCAGAAGGTTGGCCCTGTCCACGGTTTTAAATCACCTTCTTCCGTTGTTAAACTCTCATGTCTCCAAATACCTCCGATGAAGGGATCTTCAAGTCTTTGCTGAATGGCTTTAAGTGTTGGTTTCAGCCACTCTTTTGGAAATATAGGGAATTCAGAGAAAAATAGAGTAACAGATGCATCTAATCGTTTTGTTTCCATAGATCGAGTTACAATTCCGTTATGGACGTTATGCTTAGAAATTGCATGAATTAATTCAGAGGCTCCTTGTTTTAATCGATACGCTTTCTTATTTTCAAAGATAGCTTCAGCCATTTCTGCTGCTCTTAATAATCCAAATGCTGAAATAGCTGATGTCCATGTCATATGTTCGAATTTTTCCCCTAAATGCGGCCCGAATGTTTCCCAAATGCCGGCATCTGGGAAGATAAGTCCGCTTGAGTCACGATTTTTCAAAATCCATTCGGTAGAATAATTTATAATTGGCCAAAGATCATGTATGATCGTATGATCTTTTACCAACGACCATACTTGCCATATTCCGTATAAAATGAGTCCAGTCGTATCGTTTTCAAAAGCATGCTCGTTCGGTAAACGTGTTACTACATTATAAGCAAAGTAATAATTGCCATCGGGGCGTTCTTTTAAATAACTCAACGTTGCGTATAATGCCCTTACGGCGTCTTCAAGATGTCCAGCTAGCGCTAAAGTAGATGCAATCCACAAGCTATCACGAATCCATACATTTCCTTGATACGGTTTAAATCCAATGATAATAGGTGTTCCATCTTTTTGTAGGCTCATTTTTAATAAAGTGTTACTTACTTTCCAAAAATAGTCTAGCTTATGTGGGAGTGCTTTGATTTCTACTGTATTACTGTGCCATGTTTGCCATGCTTTTAATGTCTGTTGTTCACTTTGATTAATGTGAACCAATGTACTTTCTAATTCTTTAAGGGCTTCCTCTTTAGAAGCACCTGCTGCAAATACCTGAAAGACAGGCTTGCTATATTCCGGACCTGGGACCCTTTGAGCGGGAATGGTAAAGACCAAGGGAACAGGGAGCAAACTGTGTTCAAAGATCGTTACCTGACTTCCAGTTACTGCTTTAGAAATATCGCCTGTTATTCCTTCTACAGAAGGGGAAATAGTGGTTGCCAGCCATTTGTTTTCAGAAATTCGAGAAATAAAGATGTTATCAATTCTTTGAACAATGTTTTGTAAATGCACGACAGGGTAGATCGATACTTCTGAAGGGTTGCTACGGAGAGTTTTAATTTCGATAGAGCGTATAAAAGAGTTTCTATTAGGAGGAGCCCATGTTTTTGTTCTAACTATTGTATTACCTTTATGAGAGACTACTTCATATATTCCATAGCCATGAATGTACCTAGTGCTATTTATTGAAATAATTTCCCCGATTTGTCCCAGCTTCTCTTGAATGATTCCATAGGGATCATACCAAATTCTCTCATTATGGTCTTTTGCTAGTATGTAAGAACCTGAATTATCTAAAAGTGAACTTGACATGTCAAAGCTTTCGAAAAAAAGTTGACTTATTTTATCAACTGGACGACATGCAACATCATATTGCTGAAGCCAAGCTAATACAATACCATTTGAAATAGGAGCATGATTGTCTTGATTTTTACCAATAAAATAATGCATTCATTTCACTCCTTAATTGAAAAAAATCAGGCCATCAATATAATATTAAATATTTGGGATTTTTATGTTGTAAATAGGGAAAGAATGAAATGAAGTCAGTTCCTGAGCATGATATATTAATAAATAAGATAGGTTAGGTTATTAACCATGTATAGACAGGTTAATAGAACAACCTCACTTAAACACATCACGGTGAACCGTATCATAAATAGGTGCGGTTTTTTTTGAGTAAATTGTAAAAACGCGATTGTTTTTCTTGAAAAAACAAGGCTAAAACAATTCAATAGAAGGTGAATTTCGATATAATGAAAATAAAGGGGGTGCTTACAAATGGAGAATCACATAAGATTGTCTGGTACTTCTTCCACTCATGCAAAGCCTATTATTGGAAAGGCGATACTTTGCATGGGGCGAAACATTTAGTTTTATCGCTGAATAAGCTTTTCTAATATTTTGGCTTTGCACCTTATTTTTTCAAAATCAAAATAAGGAGCGGGCAAAATTGAAATATATTAATGCAAACAAAGTTTTACCTGAAAAGCTAATCGTGGAAATCCAAAAGTATGTTCAGGGGGAAACCCTTTATATTCCTAAGCAGGAAACGGAGTATCAAAAGTGGGGAACTTCAAGTGGAGGAAGACGGCTGCTTGACCACCGTAATGCAGCAATTAGAAATTCTTTTATTAGTGGCAGTAGTATTCATCAACTGGCTGAGGAATATTACCTTTCAACAGAAACGATTAAGAAAATAGTTTATTCATATAAAAAGTAGGCGAAAAGCACTGGTGAAAATCCTTCATCAGTGCTGTTCTTATGTAAAAAACGTTTCTAAGTCATTTTATCCATTTTAGAAGTTTACTGCACTATTTAAAATAAGTGTAAAGAGACGGCAGCAAAATGATTGGAGATAAACGTAATGACCGAAAAATTTATTAAAAATGAACAATTAAATTTTATAAAAAAACAGATTGCCTTAATTAAGGACAGCACTAAAAAGAACGTACCTCAAAACGTTTTGGCTGCTGTGATCGACTTAGCCAATGCCAAAATCTCGGAACTCTTTCCCAATGTATCAATGGACCAACAAGAAATGCTGGATCTTTCCAGATTGAAAACAGATAAAGAGTATGAGCAATATATCCAACATCTTTCGGACTATTTGCTGCCCTTTCCAAGAATCACCGAGCAGCAACTGAAAAAAATGTTTCCGAAACAAAAAAAATTAAAGCTGCCTGATTTATCAAATATAGACCACAGCCAGCTGACCTATTTAAGCTGGAACGATCTAAGATCCAATAAAAAATTTATAGTATATGAGCTGGAGGGAAAACTGGTCGGTATTGAATGTGAATTTGCACCGACTAGTAAAAAAAATCTTTGTTCCTTCTGTAATAACTTTGGTGAAGTTTCCTATTTTTCCACCGTAACAAAAGCGAAAAATCCACGAAACTCGGATTATTACAAGTCCATCGGTAATCTTATTTGCTCCGATAGCAGCGAATGCAATAAAAAAATAACTAGTGTAGAATATTTAGCCACTTTTCTAAAAGACTCACTAGGAATGTGAAGACTTTACATGGTACCTGTCATCATTGTGAAGTTTTCATATTTGTTTTTACTTCATTAATTTAATCAAAAACGCACACTTCTGTACAAAAATAATTAAGTTAATGCCTCTTTCAACTCAGCATCTTTTGTATTACCTCATATAGATGCGTTACGGTGAACCGTATCATAAATAGAGAAACTTTTTCACTTATAACGAAAGCTGGTCAGATTCAGATAGAATAATAGCCTGTATCGAGGGTAAATGAAAGCCTAGTACTACAGGATAAATGGTATACGATGATGAACTGTTCCCCAAATCTTAAGAGGATTGGTTCCTGTATTTCACAGGATTCAATCCTTTTAATGTTTTACTAACCCTTGCATCAATCTACATTTAAAAATCAAAATACATTTAATTGAATACAAACTCCCACTCTATTAAAAAAAAGTGTGTGAGGAAACCTAACATATTAATTATCTTGATAGTGATTCTGAACCGTTTCTGCTTGAGGATATTTTTAGAAGAATCATGAAGCAAGTTCAGGTGAGTTTTTTATTAAGGAAAGCTTATAGACCGCCATTTTAAAAGAAAAGTCACAAAGAAGAATGATGAAAAGAGGGATAAATTCTAAGTGGAGATTGACCCTATCTAAAATAAAGAGACAGATATTTTAGATAATTATTACAAAATAAAAATACATTTTTAGTCATTTTAAATAATGACGAAGATTAACCTTTATGATTATAATGAGTCCATGTTATAAAATATTACATGAGAGGTAAGAAAATGAAACTTACTATTCAGAATGTGAAAAAGAACTTTAATGATCGACAAATTCTAAAAGGAATTAATCTTCATATTAAAAATCATGAGTTTATTTGTGTACTAGGTCACAGTGGTTGTGGTAAATCAACCTTGCTTAATTTAATTGCAGGTTTTACCCAGCCGGATGAAGGAGTAGTCATTGTTGATAATGAAATCGTACGTGAGCCTTCAAAGGAAAGAGGTGTGGTATTCCAAGAGCATGCATTGTTTCCATGGTATACAGTTTTGGAAAATATCTCTTTTGGACCTATTGTTCAAGGAGCGGATAAAGAAACCTCGTTACATAAAGCAAAAAAATATTTAAACATGATCGGATTGGATCGCTATGAAAATCATTATCCATCTGAACTTTCTGGTGGTATGAAGCAAAGAGTGGGTATTGCCAGAGCGTTAGCAGGAGAACCCAAGTTGTTATTGATGGATGAACCGTTTGGAGCATTGGATGTTTTTACACGTGAGAATATGAGAAATGAGTTAATTGATATTTGGAAAAAGTTAGAGACAACTATTATTTTCATTACACATGATATATCTGAAGCGATTTGCTTAGCTGATCGGATTATTGTAATGAAAGACGGTCAAATTGCTCGTGATGTTAGTGTTAAATTGCCCCGTCCACGGAAGATCACCGAATCAGGATTTGGTGAATTAATGACAGAGCTTGAACAGACGTTAGTTCATTAGGAGGAAGTAGGATGGAAATGAATAAAGTGGCGGAAGTAAACAAAAATGCATTTGTCTCCTCTCTAGATTCTCCCCAACAAGTAAAAGTAAAAAAACGTCAAAAACCGGTAAAAAGTTATATTCCGATTCTTGCATTCTTTCTCCTTTGGGAAACCTTCTCGAGAGTCAATATTACTTTGGAACTTATGAATCCGAAATTCCTTCCGCCACCAACAATGGTGTTAGTTCGAGCGTGGGAAATGATTCAAACTGGAATCTTGCTGGAAAGTTTATTATCAAGTACCCTTAGGGTCTTAATCGGCTTCTTAATTGGCGGTGTACTTGGTGTGGCAATGGCCTTACTAATTGGAAAGTCTAAAAGAGTGGACGATTGGATAACACCTGTTCTGAATATGCTTGGTCCAATTCCTGCGTTGGCGATCTTGCCGCTATTCATTATTTGGTTTGGAATTGGAGAGGTTCCGAAAATCACTTTAATTGCTTGGACCGTATTTTTTCCTGTTTTAACTAATACAGTAGATGGCATAAAATCCGTCAATTCTACCTTGATCCGATCAGCGTTAAGCTTAGGGGCTAATGAAAAGCAGATTTATAGAAAGGTTGTTTTACCTTCTGTTTTGCCTAATATTTTAGCAGGCTGTCAGATTAGTTTAGGTTTAGCTTTCGGTGCTTTAGTTGTTTCTGAAATGATGGGAGCTACTTCGGGTTTAGGTTATATCATTGTAGATGCGAGAAACTACTTTAAGCTGTCTGATATGTACGTATCCATCATTGCTATCGGGATTGAATATAGTCTTTTTTCAGTCATGCTAAAAATAGTAGATAAAAAAATGCTTACGTGGAGACGCGGTGGATTCTCACAAGCCGTTGAAAAATAAAAATTAAAAAAGGTGGAGTAAAAGATGAGAAAAAATATTCTAGTCATGATTACAACATTATTTTTAGCTATTTTATCAGCTTGTGGCAACAGTACCGAAGAAACCAGTTCTGATAGTAGCAAAAGCAATAATTCTAGTAAAGAATTAGAAATGACAGAATTTGAAATAGTAGGGGTGAGGGATGCCCAAATTTCGTCTCAACAAATCATTGCAGACAAATTAGGTTATTTTGAAGAAGAAGGATTAAAAGTTTCGAATAAGTTGATTGAAAGTGGCCCGGATATTGGTCCCATGGTCTCTGGAGGTAGTGCCCCTGTAAGTCTTCAAACCAACTTTATGGATATTATCTTATCTTCAAATGATGTAGATGTTAAAATTGTCGCTCCATTAGCACAAATTGCTGGAACGCAAGCGGTTGTTGCAGGGCCAAAGGCAGATATAAATGAACCAAAGGATCTTGAGGGTAAGACAATTGGAATTCCAGCTGGAGCTGATGTACAGATTGCTATCAATAATATGGCAGAAGAATATGGCGTAGATTTGGAAAAGGTGAAGGTTGCAAACTTAGCTCCAAGTGATGCTTTAACCGCTCTAGAAAGTGGTGATATTGACGCGATGGCTGCTTGGGAGCCGTTCATTACAAAAGGAATTACGGCGGGTGGAAAGTTACTATTTAGTGGAACAAGTAGCGAGCTTGAAGGGGAACCAAAAGAAGTGGATTGGATGAGTGTTCATTCCACTCTACAAATAACCGATAAATTCCTTGAAGAAAACCCGAACACGGTAAAAGCCATTATCCGTGCACTTGAGAAGGCAACTGATTATATTAACGAGAACCGGGAAGAAGCAATTAAGATCTTAGCGCCAGAACTTCATTTATCGGAGGAAGAACTAACGGAAATCATGAATCGTAACGTATATGACATGACAGCAGACGAATCCTTTATTGAGGGAAGTAACGGACAAGCCGTTACCGATTATCTACTAAGCGTTGGAAACATCCAATCTGCACCAGAACAATCTGAGTATATTGACTTAACCTTATTAAAAGAAGTAAACCCAGAGTTAGTGAAAGCAGAACTTGCTAAGTAACAGAAAGTGAACAAATCCTATAAAACTCTAGCATAGGGCAGAAGGGGAATTATTATGGAGATTTAAAGTTTCTGCTAGGGCAAGTCGATAGGTAAATTTTAGTAGTAAGAAAATTAAAATAATAATCATATTTAAGGTTGAAGACTGATTAAGAAATTGTTAGAATAAGATAAATGAAAAGACTTTGTGTGACTGGCGAAACGCGGATAACCGCGAGGGAGCACATGGTGTCGTAGCCGTTCGCCTGGGCAGAGGTAAGGGTTATTAACCCTTACCTCTTTTTGTTCAAATTTATAATAAAAAAGGAGAAACAATATGAGCCCAATTACATTAAAAAAAGTGAACCAGATTAAAACATTAAATAATATTGCTGAAAGCGGGTTAAAAGTCTTTCGTAAGGAAAACTTTGCAGTCGACAATGACTGTGAAAATCCGGATGCAATCATTGCTCGTAGCTTTAATATGCATTCAATGGATTTCGGTAGTAATTTAAAAGCAATTGCAAGAGCTGGAGCAGGTGTTAATAATATTCCTGTCGACAAATGCACAGAGCAAGGAATTGTCGTTTTTAATACTCCTGGAGCAAATGCGAATGCTGTAAAAGAGATGGTTTTAACTACAATAATGGCGTCATCAAGAAACCTTTTTGCTGGTGTGTCATGGACAAAGACCCTAGAAGGTGAAGGGGAACAGGTTCCAAAGCTTGTAGAAGCAGGGAAAAAACAATTTGTAGGAAAAGAAATTAAAGGTAAAACTCTAGGTGTTATTGGACTAGGTGCAATTGGAGCACTTGTAGCGAATGATGCCATTGCTTTAGACATGGATGTGATTGGTTTTGACCCATTTATCTCTGTTGATACAGCATGGAATTTATCACGTACGGTCCAACGTGCTTTAACCATTGAAGAATTGTTTGCAAACGCTGATTATATCACTGTACACACACCATTAACTAATGATACAAAGGGAATGTTTAATCAAGCCACATTTAGCATTATGAAACCAGGTGTTCATATTCTGAACTTCTCACGTGGGGAACTTGTGAACGAAATAGATTTGGCAGTTGCTCTTGAAGAAGGAATCGTGGGTCAATATATTACAGATTTCCCTAATGAAAATGTATTGAAAATGGAAAACACCATTTGTGTTCCGCATCTTGGTGCATCAACTGCAGAGTCTGAGGAAAATTGTGCGATTATGGCAGGGCGTCAAATAAAGGATTTTCTTGAGACAGGAAATATTAAAAACTCAGTGAATTTCCCGAATGCCACTCTACCGTATTCAGGAAAACAACGTGTAGCAGCTTTCCACCAAAATATCCCTGGAATGGTTGGGAAGATTACCTCAGCTCTTTCAAGCTATGATTTAAACATTGCAGACATGGTGAACAGAAGTCGAGGAGAATATGCATATACAATGATCGATATTGATAATAATGTAACGAGTGATATTATTCCTCAGTTAGAGGAAAAAATCAGCTTAATTGAAGGTATTGTAACTGTACGTATACTTTAATGAGCGTTTACCAAAGGTGATACAAATTTTTGTATCACCTTTTTTGTTTTTCTAAAAAAGGATTCATTTAAGGTTCATTTAAGATAAATGGTGTAAAAATGATATAGCTTTAGAGAGAAAAACAAGGAGGTTTAACTTTGAATAGAAAACTAGGAAGGATTCTTTTGATCATATCACTCGTAGTGAACCTTTTATTAGTAGGTAAGATCATGATAGATTCAAGTGAAACAGAGTTGTCCTACGCAATTAGTGGATTTCAAGGTAGCCCAGAGGATGATTTAATAGAGGTAATTAATAACACAAAAGAAGAGCTTAGTATTGCTATCTATAACCTAGATAATGATAACATCGTAGCTGCTATTTCTGCCGCAGCGGAAAGAGGCGTTTCCATTAGAATCATAGCCGATGGGGAAAATACAGAAAACAAAGATAGTAAAGAAATATTCGATAAGCTAGAGGCACTAGATATACCGATTAAAATAAATACAGATGAAAAAATGCACATAAAACTAACCATATCAGATAACCAAACCGTCGTAACAGGCTCCTTTAATTACACAAAAGACTCTGCAGAAGATAACCAGGAAGTCCTCTTAACCGTAAGTGATTCGGACTTAGTTTCATCTATGAATGATACATTTAATGAAATGTGGGATAGTGGTGATTTGGCGGAGTGGTAGAAGTCAGGAAATTAATTCAGTAGTTAAACACCTCTATACCATCCGTATAGAGGTGTTATTATATTATTGATACCTGTCCCTAAAGGAAGTGTCAGCAATCGTTTCTACACTAAATTCACCGTTGCCATACTTAATTATGGAAACACTGCAATTATCATGGTGTGGATAATCGCTCATTTTTGTTAATTGCATTAAGTAGTTACCGATCGTTACTCCGTGTGAGAAAACGAGTATATTTCCGCCTTCATTTTTGTGCTTGTCTATGATTTCTTTAACCACGGAGGTTGTGCGTGTATAAAGCTGGGAGTAGCTTTCTCCTTCTGGTGCAGCCATATTAAGGTCGTTAAGGGTAAATAATTGTTCAAGTATATTTCCATATCGCTCGGTGATTTCTGATTCTACAAGTGACTCTAAAGCACCAAAGTTCATTTCTTTCAGGCGTGGGTCTGTCATAGTTGGGAGATTTCGATGACCAACTGCATACTTAGCTGTATCTATGACTCGTTGGCTTTCACTAGTGTATACAGCAGTAAATTCAATATCATCTAGGCCCATTCCTACAGACTTAGCTTGAGCAATTCCGCGTTCGGTAAGCGGGGAATCACAAAACCCTTGCATACGTTTCTCTATATTATATTGAGTCTCACCATGACGTACAAAATAAAGCTTTAGTTCTTTTTCGGAGGACAAGCTATAACACCTACTTTGTATTGTAATTATTGTTTAGTTACCAAGAATTTTACCATACCTACTGAAGAATTGTTATTACTATTGGTTGATATAAGAAGAGAGGAAATTTACCCCTTTTGAGGTGATTTTTGTTCCAGCTCTTCCTTTCCCTTTAATGATTAAGTCTTGAGATTCTAAGAAATCAAGTCGTTTCCTAACCTGTTGGGGAGATAAGTAATATTTAGATTCTTTACTATATGAGGAAATCCATTCTCTACTAGCTGCTTTTCCAGAATCATTGCATGCTTTAATTGCATCTAAAATAAACAAATACTCATCCTGTTCTAGTTTACTTTCAACTAGAATCAAGCTTGAACGTTCTTGTGTTATAGAAGGGGTTAGTCCATTACTGGGAATGTCATTTTCAGTTATGAGATGATTTTCACATACGGTAAGCATATAATCAACCACACTCTTTAATTCTCGGATATTACCTGGCCACTCATGCTGTAAAAGGAGATTCGTTACCTGATTCTCGATTTTTATATCTAACCGATGTTTTTTGATAAAAGAATCAACAAGTAAGGGTATATCACTTTTTCTCTCTCTTAAAGGAGGGATTGAAAAGGTTAGAACATTAAGACGATAATATAAATCAGAACGAAACGTACCTGCTTGGATCTTATCTTGTAAATTTTTATTAGTAGCAGCGATAATTCGAACATTAATGGGAATGATTTTATCTCCACCAATTCTACGAATCTCATTTTCTTGTAGGACTCTTAATAAATGGGCTTGAACGTTAAGGCTAATATCTCCAATCTCGTCTAAAAAGAGGGTTCCATTATCCGCTAACTCAAATAATCCTTTTTTTCCGCCTTTCTTTGCCCCTGTAAATGCTCCATCCTCATATCCAAATAATTCACTTTCTAGTAAGCTCTCCGTTAATGCACTACAATTAACAGCCAAAAATGGTCCGGATTTTCTTGGTGAGTGGAGATGTATCGCGTTGGCAAACAGCTCTTTTCCAGTTCCTGTTTCTCCTTGAATAAAAACGGGATGTTCTGACTTAGCTAGCTTTTTAGCAATGTTTTTACACTGTAAAATTTTCGGGTCGTGTCCAATAATATCTTGTAAATCATATTTTGCATATAAACCCTTCTTTTTTAACTGTCGTTGAGCTGCTTTTTCAATCTCAAATGCTTGATTTACACTTTTAAAGGTAGCAACAATGGTATTTTCTATACTCATTTGAGAGCGAAAGATAACAATTTCTATCCCTTTAACGGTAAAAAATTTACTATTTTCATTTCCGTGTAGGATAAAGTCAACAATCTCAGCGGGAAGTAGGGTTCCGATTGGTTTATGCAAAATATTTTGTGAAGAGAGTTGAAATAGTGCTTCTAAATGGTGGTTGAAAACGGTAAGTTCCTGCTGTGAATTCACCGCCAATACTCCGTCATCAACGGAATCAACGACCTTTTGTAAATGATCGTTCAACAGTTTTGTTTTTTGATCAGCGCTCAATAATTTCTTATGTAATTCTACAATATTACGGATATATCTTTCTGATATCCGAGACGAAATATCTGTATGTAAGTGACAGTAATCTACTAGTTTTAGAATGGTAGTCATATCAAAAAGTCGAACGTGAACATCAATAATATTTGGAATAAATGGTGGACAAAGATGAGGTTCTCCAGGTGTGACGGCTGTATCAATATCTTCATAATATAATTGTCCTATTTGAAAAGGGACAAATTGAATATGGTTGATACCCAGCTGATATAAAGACTCAATAAATTCTGTGGTTTCTGAATAATTATCGTTTACTAAAAGAACTTTTTTATTTTCAGGGATCTTCAACAGCTGGTCAATATATTCATGGTGAATCATACGTTTTCCAACAAAAAAATGTTCACATTGTATTTCTAACTTTTCAAAAGCCTCCTGTTTCACTACTTCTGATGAAAATAGTAGTAACGGTTCCCTTAAATAAGAGGGTATTTCTTCATCCATTGCATAGCTTTTCACATCAATATAATCACCAAGTAATTGTTGAAGTTGGCCATGCAACACTCTTTTTGTTGTTGAACCTCCTGCGATTAAAGTAATACAAGGTTTTCTCATAAAAACACTCCTTATACACTTAATTGGTTTAATAGTAAACCCAATTAAGGTCAAAAACAACCAATTAATAAAATAAAGAAATAAAGAAATGGCAATAAGAAAGGGTTTTAATTTCTGGCACGGTACTTGCATCAAAGTATGTGACTAGCTCAATTCTGAATATTCAAACTGTGGAATGTTTTTTTTAGAATTGAATGGTGATTGTTTGAATAAAAAAGGGGGAAAAATGGATGAGTCAACAGTTAAAGAATTCTGTAATAATTTCACCGGAGAAGCAAAGCAATAAGAAACAAAAAAAGATTAATGTTTTTGCTTTGTTGTTAGGAATTTTATTGATCTCTACGATTCTAACTTATATTGTTCCAGCAGGGGAATATACTCGCGTGGAAGTAGATGGACGTACTGTTGTAGACCCTGATACCTTTCAGTGGAAGGATGCAACTCCTGTTGGCCCGTTTGATATGATCCAATCTATTCATACTGGAATGGTAGAAGCAGCTAATATTATTTTCTTTGTTCTTATTATCGGAGGTTTTTTTGGCGTATTAAGTGCAACAGGAACCGTTGATGTATTAATCCAAACAATGGCCAATAAACTGACTAAACGAGAAAAGCTACTTATCCCGGTGATGATGTTATTCTTTGCTACAGGTGGGTCATTAATGGGTATGGCAGAAGAAACACTCGCTTATATTCCGCTACTCATCCCTTTAGCTTTAGCATTGGGTTTTGACACCATTACTGGTACAGCTATGGTGATATTAGGGGCTTCAGCAGGGTTTACAACAGCTGTGATGAATCCATTTACAGTAGGAATTGCTCAAGGAATTGCTGAGTTACCTATGTTTTCCGGAATGGGATATCGACTGATTCTGTTTGTGATTGTCTATCTTGTTTCTGTAGTATTTGTGTATCGGTACGCAATGAAGGTAAAGAAAAATCCTGAAATTGGATTCTATGGAAATTATTCAAAGGAAAGTGCATCAGATTTAGTGTCTACTTCTGTTAAGTTTACAGCGAAGCATAAATTAATTGTAACAGCCTTTCTTTTAAACTATGTGGTTTTGGCATTTGGGGTTATTAAATATCAATGGTATATCACAGAGATTGCTGCATTATTCGTAGCATTAACGGTTATTATTGGATTAATAGGGAGATTATCAGTTGATAAGCTAGTAAGCTCCTTTACAAGCGGTTCAGCGGCATTAATTGGAGGAGCGCTTGTTATTGGCTTATCTCGTGCTACGCTTGTTGTTTTAAATGAGGGTTCTATTGTTGACCCAATGTTGTATGGAATATCTGAAGCCATTAAAGATGTGCCGGCTTATTTAAGTGTAATTGGGATGTATAATTTTCAAGCTATCATTCATTTCGTTTTGGCATCTGGAAGTGGCCATGCAATGTTAACTATGCCTATTATGACACCGCTTGCTGATTTATTAGACATCACTAGACAAACCGCCGTGTTATCTTTTTCTTTTGCAGATGGAATTGGAAATATTATTTTTCCAACAGCAGGTACATTAATGGCTGGTCTAGCTATCGCAGGTATTCCGTGGACAAAATGGGCTAAATGGGTGTTGCCATTAGTATTTATTCAATACTTTATTGGTTTAGTGGCTGTTGTAATTGCCTATTTTATTGGTTATGGGCCATTTTAGCTCGTATGGACTGACAGTTAGGAGTGAAGAACTTTGTTAAAGTTAATAAAAAACGGAGAGGTCTATGCACCAAACTATCTTGGTGTAAGAGATATCCTCATTGCAGACGATAAAATTGCTTTTATAGAGGAGCAAATAAACACTCCTACTTCTTTTGTCCCTATCGAAGTGATTGACGCATCTGGTCAACTTATCGTGCCTGGATTCATTGATTCTCATGTTCATATTATTGGTGGTGGAGGAGAAGGTGGATTCAAAACAAGAACCCCAGAAATTATGTTAACAGATATAACGATGTCTGGTGTAACAACTCTAGTTGGTGTGCTTGGAACTGATGGTACAACAAGGAGAATGGAAAGCCTCCTAGCAAAGGCCCGAGCACTAGAAGAAGAAGGCGTTACCTGTTATATCCATACAGGTTCTTATCAAGTACCAGTCAAGACATTAACCTCAAGAATTGAAGATGATCTGATTTTAATTGACAAAATTATTGGTGTTGGAGAAATTGCTATTTCTGATCATCGCTCCTCTCAGCCTACATTTGAAGAAATAGTTAAAATTGCCACAGCAGCTAGAAATGGTGGGATCTTATCTGGAAAAGCTGGACTTATAGAAATCCATGTAGGGGATGGAGTGGAGAAACTATCATTGTTAGAACAGATAATCGAGAAAACAGAAATCCCTGCTAGACATTTCCATCCTACTCATATTAATCGCAATAAGGAGTTATTTGATGCGGGTATTACGTATGCAAAGAAGGGTGGGTATGTCGACTTGACCACTAGCACCATTCCTCAATTTTTAGAAGAAGGAGAAGTGAAGTGTTCGACAGGATTAAGATTAATGCTCGAAAAAGATGTCCCTATTAGCAGTATTACTTTTTCGTCAGATGGGCAGGCTAGTCTTCCTTATTTTGATGAAAGGGGCGAATTTAAAGGGCTAAAAGTGGGGAAAACGGCTTCGTTATTCCGGGAGGTAAGGGATGCAGTATTAAATGAGAAAGTCTCTCTAGAGCAAGCAATCCAAGTGATTACATCAAATCCAGCACAAGTTCTCAAACTACCTCAAAAAGGCAATATTCAAAAAGGTAAGGATGCTGACCTTGTAATTTTAGATAAAGAAACATTAACCATTCATACGGTCCTTGCAAAGGGTCAAATAATGGTGGCCCAAGGTTCTCCTTTAGTGAAAGGGACCTTTGAGTAAATTCTAAAGTAAAACCTGTGCCTAAGAAGGTAAGTAGTTCGTTTTGAAGTACAAAATTAGAACTAACCTTGCTATTCAAACGGTAATTCACACCAAATTACATGCAATTTGATAAGCAAAAATGCTTGGAACGTGTGTCTCCAAGCATTTTACACATTGTTTTCACTAAGTTTGAAAAATAAACGGAGAAATTCCGTTTATTTTGGGAAATACCAACATTTCCCGCAAAATAAGCGGAGTTTTTCCGCCTATATGAACCTAATCTTTAGATTTAGGTAAATATAGAGAAGTTAATCGGAATATTTCCGCTTATATCTGCTTCTTGAGCCCCTACTATAGACATTAACCGGAATTTCTCCGACTATGAATTTCCATACCTCCTCGAAAAAGTTAACAATGAATAACAACAGTGTCTTTTCTTTTCAGATAACTTGTCTTTCTAACTTGAATATCCAAACACCTACCTACCACTTTCAGCACATCAATCCCCAATAGTTTTTGTACTCGAAAGCCGAACCCGTTACTAAGATGGTGCGGGTTTTTTTCTTCCTCAAATTTATGTATTCTATTCTTTCAAATTCCCAAATAAATTGGAGGATGGGGATTTTTGTTTGTAAGGGGGAAGGAAATGATAAAACCTTTAACCAGTGAAATACATGATGCTCATACGAGGATAACCATCCAAGCTGCAGTGGACGCCATTCTTCAGGATTCTCCAATGGATGAAGTGATTTATGGGTATGTTATAGCGGTTTTGGATCAGACTTTGCCATCTACCATAAATCAAGGAGTAACTAACCCTTTGTCAAAACAGACAGCTAATTTATTAGACATGGCTGGTATTCAACTAATGTACATAGAAAAAGGAATGTATTTTTACCCTATATCAGCGTTTCCTAGGGAAGGGATCTTTTCTACTCTGTCACGTAGTGAGCGGTTAAGGGCAATCAACTTGCTTGAGAGATTAGAAGTACCATTGGAGAGCTTACCAGAACCTTTTACCAATAATCCAGGTTTGACTCAAAGTATGAAGAATACGATAACCCAGATTACGTTTTTGGGCTATTATTCGGAATGGACTGGATATGGATCAACTCGATTCAACCGACCTGATTTTAAACGTATCGAGTATTTTCCAATTGGATGGATTCAAACAAAATACCCAGGACCAGCATTTGGATATCGAAATCTTCGTGGATTTCTATTGAATGGATCGAACAAAGGGGGAAATCATCATGTCTAATCCAGATGTTATAGTCATTGGTGCAGGAGGTGGTGGAGCAGTGATAGCGAAGGAGCTTGGGGAAAAGGGTTTAAAGGTATTAATTTTAGAAGCGGGCCCATGGTACGGAAATCAAAAGTGGCCCAAACCAAATCTTCAAGCTGGAGATAAAGAAAGTTCCGATAAAAATGATTTGGATATTACTCTTTATAGGCAACAAATGAACAAGTATGAAGACAATATGAATAATTTGGTTACAGGTAGATTTCGATGGGGACCAGCAAATAGAGATCGGGCACCATGGGTTCGCTTAGCACCACATAAGCAAATTATTTGGCAAAGTGCGGGTGTGGGAGGGTCCACACAGCATTATACAGCTAATTCTCCTCGTGCTTTTCCATCAGCCATTGACCAAGTATGGCCCGTCTCCTATCGAGAACTCATTCCTTATTATGAAAAGGTAGAAGCCACATTGCCAGTCCACTTTGCACCAACAACAGCAAAGGAAGAATTATTTTATTTCGGAGCAAAAAGAGCGGGGTGGCAGCTTAATTCTACCTTAAATGTTACAAGTCCGGGCTATCGTCCACAGCCCAACGCAATCTTACCTGTAAATAAAAATATTAATAATGTAAATGTTTCACTTGAGCAATTATCGTGGATGGAAGGATGTACCCTTTGTGGACATTGTATAAATGGCTGCCCACATGGTCCTTCCGTAGATAAGGTTGCAAAGAGATCAACAACCGTTAGTTACATACCTTTGGCTATGAGTACTGGTAATGTCACGATTAGACCTAATTCATTTACAATAAAAATCTTAACGGATACCAGTTGTTCTCGAGAGTTACATGCGACTGGAGTCCTTATTAGGGATACATGGACAGGAGAAGAGGAAGAACTAAGAGCGAAGGTAGTTGTTCTTGCTGGAGGTAGCATAGAGAGCCCGCGACTGTGGTTAAATTCTAATCTCCCACAAAATCCATGGGTAGGTAAGGGTTTAACGAACCATTATATGGATTGGGTAACTGGAATCTTTAATGAAAAAGACCTTATGTCTATCTTAGGCGAACCGGACATCAATCCTTTTATTGGACATACATGTGGTGCAAGACTCGATTTTCCTGGCTTAGGCTCGATGCAAACGGCCGGTATGAGCCCAGGACTAACAGCTTCTCTTTCCTATGGAATTAGTCAATTTGGGTGGAATATCTATCAAAAGGAACAGTCCAACTGGGAGTTTCATAATCAAATTGTTGGAAGCAAATTAAAAGATTTAATGTTAAATTACAGAAAAACGTTAAATATATTAATCATTACAGACGATGAGGTTGATCATAGAAACGGAGTGAACCTCAATCCTACAATAAGTGATGAACATGGTCCAGTACCTAACCTGAGCTATATTCCTACAAAGAAATCTATAAAAAATAGAAAAGAATTAATGAAAATGGCTATTCATATTTTGCATAAGGCTGGGGCGAAACAAATGATTTCATCTAACTGGCCAGCAGGAATCATGATTCATTTAGAAAGTACAATGAGAATAGGGTTTGTAGTGGATTCTAATTGTGAAGCTTACCAGGTCAAACAGTTATTTATCGCTGATAATAGTGTTCATTATAACAGTTTGGGTGGAGTAAACCCCACACTTACCACGCAGGCATTAGCGACACGTACAGCTGAAAAACTAATTGAAAAATATTTCAATTAGTATGATTACTAAATGAATGGTCATGATACTACTATAGGAATTAACATGCCTGGAGGGGTTATCATATGAATCTTTTTGAGATGATTCATGACACATTCGAACCATTTTTAGATGGTGAAAAAAAGCCATTAAATGTAATGGAAGTCTCGAATTTATGGTTTTTTTTATTAGGTACGGAAACATCACTGCGCAACGAGGAACTTGGGTACAATTTAGCTCAGGATGAGGAATTAAAAAGGATCATCTTGGATTCAAAGGAGAACGTACATATTCCCATCAGAGACGAGTTAAGAGAATTCTTAATAAAAGAAGGAGTCCCACTCCCAAAAAATACACCGGAAAAACCTGTAGGGGATTTTCGTGATATACCTGAGGGTGCCAAATTAAATGATGAAGAGCTAGCTAATCTAATGTCATATAACTTAGCAAGTGGTGTCGCATACGCTGCTAGGGGACTTACAGAGTCCATACGGGCAGACGTTGGGTTACTTTTTTCAAAGATTATAATGAAAAAAACACTCGCAGGGTTACAAGTAAAACAGTACTTAGAGCAAAATGAGTGGCTACGCATTCCTCCCTATTACAAACCATAAATACAAAAAGTAATTAGGTCTTACTTAAAGTAGGACCTTTTTGTGTTACGGGTGTTAACCTGACACAAGCCCTTTGTTTACAAAAGTCGTATACATGTTTACTTAATGTAAACAACTTGTATACTTTTGTGTTTACATGTATACAAACGTGTATACATTCCGTTTTAATCATATGTATACGCCTTTGTAGTGGTTGTTTACAATTATGTTTACAAAAAGCCCTTTGTTTACAAGGTGTTTACAGGTTTACAATTATATTTCTTTTCAGTAAGGTTCATTGAATAATCTAGTAATCTCCTATACCCTTTAATAGAAAGATACATAGAAATTATCAGCAACTAGGAGCTATAAATCTATTAAAAGAGAAGGGATGATCTATTATGTCAAACTCTAGAATTGCAGCAGTAGATGTTGGAAATGACTCGATTAAAGCGATCTTTGGGGAGATGGAATATGAAATTAATATTCCTAATATTGTTGCCAGGGATACAGAAGATCGGCCGGTCATTGGAATAGAGGAACTGGATAGCAAAAATCCCTTTGATGGCATTCATATTAAGGTTCATTCTCCTGCCTTAAAAGACAATAATGCCATTTATCGAGTAGGTAATCTTGCAACGAAAAGCAGCAATGCAACAGAATTGGATCCAGGAAGTAGCAAATCAGAAGAGGATCAAACATTGGTAATGCTCTTTGCTACATTGGCATTGGATGCAGTGAAAGAAGAGAATACAGGCATTTTTCCGAGATCAAAACAGGTGATTGATGCCAATTACACGCTTGGTACTGGTCTTCCACTACGAGAAGTAAAGGAAGGAAAGGATGCGGGGTACCGATCGAAATTAGTCGGTTCAGTCCACCAAGTGGAATTTCTTGTTACACCTAAGTATCAAGGGTTAAAAGTAAATATTAAATTTAACGAAGTGAAAATATATCCAGAAGGTTTTGCGGCTTATATTAATCTTGTGATGGATACCCAGCTAAAGATTATTAATAAGGATTTAATAGATAAAAGAATTCTTATTCAGGACATCGGAGGACTTTCCACGGATATTGCCGTCATTAAAAATCGTAATGTCGACGATGATAAGGCACAAGGATTCAACCTAGGCGTTTCTGAATCTCTAGAAGCCATAAGAGAGGAAATAAGAACAAAACATGGGGTGGAGTTAGATAGCCGTCGTGATGTGGTAGAAATTATCACCAGAAAAAATGATCGTAATCATATTATGGTGAAAGGTAGTCGTACGAGTGTTCATGACATAACGGATCGTATTTTACTGGAGTTAGCCAAAAAACAATACCGTTTGTTGAGGAATATTTGGCAAAAGAACTCTCAAACGGAAATCTGTTATTTTGTTGGTGGCGGCGCACATGTATTAAAGGACTATATTAAAACACTAAATAATAATTTAGATGGTTACAATATTGAGTTTTTTGAAGATGAAAAAGAGAGTATTTGGATGATGGCCAATGCCTATTACAAGCTTATTACGGATTATGTAAGGAAAGTTGAAAAGCCAAAGAAAGCCCAAGAACCAGTTAAGAACTCATAGGTGATGATATGAATAAATCAGCTTCCAATGAAGTGAAGAGGGGCCAAGCAATCTCCTTTCGAATTCCATCTGATACGCCAGATCATTTATTAAAGTATTTACAAAAGTTGAAGGAAACCGAAAGAAGAAATTTTTCTAGTAAAATAGCTGAATTTGTCATGCAGGGAGTTAGCCAGTCTTCGTCCAGGGAGCAGGAAACAATCACGATTCCCATTCCACATAAATTAAGCAAATCCCAACGAAACTGGTTAAAGCATGAGCATTCAGAGGCTTTGCTTGGAAGTATCATGTACCAGCTGTTAACGGATCCTGTTCGAGCAACTGCATTGCTCGCGTCCTTAAATAGTAATGCTCTAGATATATCAGATGCCTTATATTTACAGGAGGAGGATTCTAAACTTGATGAGCAGTTCGTTGAGCCCATCCCTGAAATAGCAGTTTCAAAAGAGCTAGAGGCATCAGAAGATGATCTGGATGCCTTTAGTTGGGAAAGTATCAGTCAGGAAGAACCAGAAACAACGGACGAAGACCAAGATCATGAGAATGACCTTGATAGTCTTTTAGGTGATTTTCTTTCAAAAATGAATAAATAGTCATACCTGATCCCTTTGTCTATTTCTAGATGAAGGGATTATTTATTTTCCTAAAAAAATTTCCCAGGAAGTATTAACAACATTTTGTTTAACATTTTTGTGTAAAAAAGGGCAATTGACTATGCCTCAGTGCCCATAGGGCGGGAAACAAGAGTCCAGCGGGTAGATACTCGAATGATTATATTTATCTTGTAATATACTTACTTTGTGTATTAAGATTTCGATAATTAGTAAGGTTCATTGTATGTATGGAGGAGAAACAAGTGAAGCCATTTTTAATTATTACTCAAATTCTGTATGTCCTATCTTTACTGCCTTGGTTTGTCATTTGGGGTATGTCTTTTATGAGCTTTGATGCTGGCATTGGTTTCTATAATTCTTTATTTGTCATCATTATTACCTTATATCCGGTTGCGGTCATTGTTAGCTCGATTCTTTCTTGGGTATTCCATCGAAAAAGAAAGAAGCTTTCAGTTATTCTTAATTTGGTTCCGATGGTATGGGTGATCGCCTTTGCTGTATTTATGTTATGGAATAGCTAATGAGATGTTATAAAACGAAAAGGACGATCATGAGCACATCCCTCATCATGATCGTCCTTTTCGTTATATCATCGTATTTGTCCGTTACCAGACATCATAAATTTCACTGTTGTTAAGGCAGGTAAGCCCATTGGTCCGCGAGCATGTAGCTTTTGAGTAGAAATTCCAATCTCTGCTCCAAATCCAAGTGCTCCGCCATCTGTAAACCGTGTGGATGCATTATGGTATATAGCTGAAGCATCTACTAAACTCATAAACTTTTTCGCTGTTTCTTTATTCTCGGTTACAATTGCTTCGGAATGCTTAGTTCCGTAAACTTCAATATGGTCAATTGCTTCTTCGACATTGTTAACTGTTTTGACAGCTATGTCTAAGCTTAAATATTCGTTTGCCCAATCTTCCTCCGTCGCTGGGACCGTATTTGGTATATAGGTTTGAGCCATTTTATCGCCATGAACGATAATGCCATGTTTATTGAAAATCTCAACTAGATGACTCTTGTTTTTGATAAGCCAATCTTTATGAATAATGGCTGTCTCTAACGCATTACATACAGCAGGACGGTCCGTTTTCGCATTAATGAGTATGTTTAATGCTTTATCAACATCTGCTTCAACATCAATGTATAAGTGGCAGTTTCCAACACCAGTTTCGAGTACAGGAACGGTTGCTTGATTCACCACCGCGTTTATAAGAGAAGCTCCACCTCTAGGAATGAGCACATCGATATGTTGCTTCATAGTAAAAAGCTGCTGAGTAGCTTCGCGATTTGTACTTGCGATGAATTGAACAGCCTCTTTTGGAACCAAGGTGTGATTTAGTGCTTCATGCATGACTTGAACGATTGCTTGGTTTGATGATAAAGCAGATGATCCGCCTTTTAAGACAATAGCATTTCCCGATTTGAGGGCAAGACCGGTGGCATCAACGGTCACATTTGGACGTGCCTCATAGATCATTCCTATGACACCTAATGGAACGGATACTTTTTCAACCAATAAACCATTGTCTAATGTCCAACTTGATAGAATCTTCCCCGTTGGATCCTCTAGAGTAGCTACTTGTCGTAAACCTTCAGCAAACTCCAATACTCTTTCTTTAGAAAGGGCCAGACGATCCATGTAAGCAGCGTCATAGCCTTTTGCTCGACCCGCATCTAAGTCTAGCTTATTTGCCTCTAAAATCACGTCTGTCTTTGTTACTAACGCGTCGGCTAGAACATGCAAAACCGTATTTTTTTCAGAAGTTGATAATTGGCTAAGGACTTTTGCTGCTTTTTTTGCAGCAATGGCTTGGGCTTCAACATTTGTAAATTCCTTAGTTACTGACATGCAATTCCTCCTTTTATATGACAACAGGCAGTGATAGCTCTAGTTCACACACAAAGTGTTCGAATTGAACAACCTCATCATTCCTCAATTCTTTACCTATAGATTTCATAATCAGCTCAAGTTCTTCAGTTGAATAATTCACTACACCTAATCCAACTCTTTCGCCCTGGTGGTCTAGGATTCGAATAACAGAACCTTTTTCAAACCGTCCGTTCACCTTCTCAATATGGGAGGATAGAATGCTCTGTTTACACTCAACAATGGAGAGCTTTCCGTGTTCGTTTATGAAAATTTCCCCCTTTGGACCGGAGTGAAAGGCAATCCATTGTTTCTTTTGATCTAAGTTGACCGTCTCGGTAGAAAGTTCGAAGTAAGTCCCTTTGGCGGTACCTTGAACGGCATCATTTAATATATTTGAAATGGTTGCTTTGCCAAGAAACGTACTAATACCTGAAGCCATAGCAATCTTCGCTGCATCAATCTTAGACTTCATTCCTCCTGTTCCGACAGAACTTCCCGAACCACCAGCACCTTGTTCAATTTCAGGTGTAATTTCGTATACTTTTTCTAGAAGTTTGGCATGTTCATTTTTGCGGGGATCTGAATCGTAAAGTCCATCTATATCAGATAAAATGATCAGTTGGTCAGCTTCAATTAAACCAGCCACTTTAGCAGATAATGTATCATTATCACCAAACTTTAGACGGTCGACTGTAACGGTGTCGTTTTCATTAACAATAGGAATAATTCCTCGTTCTAATAAGACATTTAGTGTATTGCGAACGTTATGATAGCGGGTCTCATCGGAAAAATCACTACGTGTAATTAATATCTGTGAGGCAATATACCCATGGGATAAGAAAATCTCTGAATAGGCTTCAATTAGTAGTCCTTGGCCAATAGAGGCTGCCGCTTGTTTCTCTGGGAGAGAAGTGGGGCGGTTAATGCAACCTAGTTTACGATATCCAGCCGCGACAGCTCCGGAGGATACAAATACAATTTCATGACCAGCATCCTTTAAAAGAGCAATTTCATCTGCTAATTTTTCAAGTTTCCGCCGACTAATTTCCCCATGTCGACTGGTTAAAGAACTGCTTCCTACTTTTATTACAACCCGTTTCTTTCTGTTTTCGAGGGTCGTCATTTTATCACTCCTGAGGCAAATTTATATATTTTTTTATTTTGTTGACGGTCTAACTAATAGACTTTCTTTTATTTGGTCACTTATTTCTTTTGAACGTTTGGCAGCGAATTCTACGGCTTTTGCTATCGCCTTTCCACCGCCATTTACATCTAGTGCGTGGAGGCCAGCAGCTGTCGTGCCGTTAGGGGAGGTCACTTTTTCTCTAAGAACGGTAGGGGTATCATCTTGTTCCTGGACCATTTTTGCGGCTCCAACAATCGTCTGAGCGATAATTTGTCGAGTTGTTTCTAAATCAAAGCCTGCTTTTGCTCCTTGTTGTTCCATATGCTCCATTAAATAATAGAAATAGGCTGGGCCACTTCCGGCAAGTCCTGTGAATATATCCATATTCTTCTCATCGATTTGAAAGACCTCACCTATGCACTCAAGTAACTCTTTTGTTACGTATACGTGATTTTCTGCTGTATTATGACCTGGGGATATGGCAGTAGCGGATTCACCGATTGTACTTGATGTATTCGGCATCACTCGAACTACTTGCTGGCCATCATGAAGGTTTTGTTCTAGATATGTTGTTGTAATTCCAGCTAAAACGGATAAAATGAGTTGATTAGATTTAATTCGGTGTTTTAAATGGTTTAATGCTTGATCGACATCCTTTGGCTTCATAGCCAAGATAAAAATATCTATTTGGTCAAACGGTAGATGGTCAAGTTTCAATCCTTTAATTCCATACTTCGCTTCAAGTGCAGCTAATCTTTGTTCATTCGAGCGGTTTGTAGCAATAATATTTTCTGCTGGAATTCTTTCTGATAGAACTAATCCAGCAATCATTGCTTCTGCCATTGAGCCTGCACCTATAAATGCAACTGTCTTATTGTGTAGCATCTCATCTCTCCAATATTGTTCGTATTTTTGTTCGTAATATATCTCAGAATTTAATACTAACATGGTGATTTTCATATTCAAGGGGTTCAAGAAAGGTTAGGAGTATTTCTTCCAATTAGTTAGTGTAAGCGTTACCATGCGGAGTTATATCCGTTAGATAGCGTCTCAGCATGGATAACAGCGTCTCAGCCGTGTATTTGGAGTTTTTTTGGAGGAATGGGACAAGCAATCAATTGATAAAAACATAAAAAACCCCAGGAGAATCATCTCCTGAGGGCAAATATTGGCCTTAGTTTACTCTTTTAATTCTTCCTTCAGACTTGTAGTCAATTGAGGAAGTAAGGGATTTAACAAAATCAACAGTTGCATCTAAATCAACTGGGCCAACTTCCATGCTTGAAGATAGCTCATTAATGCTTGAACCTGTGTTTCCGTACATATAGTTGTTTACGACCACCGTGTATTCTTTTACTGGGTCAATTGGAGTTCCATCAGGTAATGTGATATCTACTACTTTTCCAGTCTTAGCAGTATCGTCATATGTGTACGTATATTTGAATCCAGAAATATGGTAATCAAGGCCTCTAGCTGTAATTTGCTCATCTAGGATCACACGTAAGTCTGCGCCACTTAGAGTAGCTTTATTTAGAACATTACCAAATGGTTGAATAGCAAATAAATCACCGTAAGTTACTTCTCCAGCATCAAGTTGAGAGCGTACTCCACCGCCGTTCATAAGTGCAAAATCAGAATCCATTGCTTTTTTCATACCATCGGCAATGAGGTTTCCTAAACCTAAATCACCAAATTCTTTAGCAACTATTGGATATCCTTTTTCAAGGGTAGTAAGGGACTGTCCAACTACTTGTGCTTTAATAGGTTCTACTTTTTCAGCATATTTTTTCATAATCGTAGCCACTGCTGGATCTGGAGTGTACTTGTCTTGGTAAACGGTTTTAATTTCTGCTGATTTCTTAAAAATATCTCCTGTAAAAGGATCGATTTCTAAGTCTACATCAGAGAATGCAGAACCGTAGGAATAGGCTTGTACAATCAGCTTATTATCAACTACACGATTCACTTTTACATGATTGTGAGCAGCAAAAATCACGTCAACTTCATCATTTACTTGTTCTGCAATTTTACTAGCATCATAGTAATCAGTGTATCCAGTTTGTGTAGCAGGATTATGAGCAAGAACAGCAATTGCTTCTACACCTTGAGCTTTTAATTCAGCTGTGTACTTGTTAATGGCTTCTACTTCATCTGTGATTTTAAGAGATTCATTGCCTTTTGTGACAATCATTGAAGGAGTTTCTTGCGTTACCACACCAATAACTCCAATCTTTTGCCCACCAGTTTCAAGCACTGTGTATGGTTCAGTGATTAACTCTCCATCTCTTGTATCATATGCATTTGCTGCAACAAGAGGGAAGTTCATTCCATTATAACCAACAGTCCCATTCGGATGGTCTCCACCGTTGATTATTCGCTTAAGCTCATCGATTCCTTCATCAAACTCATGGTTTCCTAAAGTTCCAGCATCAAAGCTGATTTCTTCAAGAACTTCAATCGTTGGTTCATCTTGGAAAAGAGCAGAGATAAGCGGACTTCCTCCAATCATATCACCAGCATGTAAGATTAATGTGTTAGGGTTCGTAGCTTCTTCTTGCTTTAAAGCACCAGCTGTGTACTCAATTTGACCAGCTAAAGAAGTACCAACTTTTGTAACAGTGTCTAACTGACCGTGTAAGTCATTTACACCTAAAAGCTGAACCTTCACTCCGCGGTTTAGGTTGATATTGAAAATACCAAATCCAGCTGAATCTTTTTTACCAGTATAAGTGAAAGGGCTATTTTCCCCAATGTATTGCTCTGCCTTTGGTGAAGTTGTAAACGTCACATTCACATCACCAGAAATAGGTGCGATTGACCAGTTGTTATCAGCTGTTGGTGTAATGACTTTTTCTTCAGAAATATAATCCATTAAGATTTGACGGTTTTCATCCGCAGAATCAACCACTAGTTCACTGCCCTTGACTCCAGGGAAGTTACCGCCACCACCAGCACGGTAGTTATTTGTTACAACAATAAATTCTTGCTCAGGGTCAATGGGTTCACCGTTGTATTCTAGATTCACGACGCGGCTAGATTCTGGGTTTACTAGATTACCTTTTGTATCGTACTTAGCTGGTTGTGTTACATCAATTTGATACTCTACTCCATCAATCACATCGAAATTATAAACTGGGAAGGATGGATTTAGAAGCTGCTGTTCTTCTGTTTTAGCTGGATCAATTTGATTAAATTTCCCTGCAGTCATCTCAATCCATTCCTTAACAACTGCACCTTTTACTTTCACAGCTTTTAATGTGTTATCGTAAAGGTATAGGTCACCAGCGCTACGAATCGTTAAGTCACCTTGCTTAATTTCTGTATACTCTTCAACACCATTTCGTCCTGCTTTAAATGGTGCACCAACAGATAGGATAGGAAGGTCTTTTAATTCTGGTTTGTTCAAACCAATATATTTCTCTACATACCATTTTTGTGCGTTTGTCACCACTTGAATAGAAGGATCATCTTGCACAAGGGCAAAATAGCTATAAATATCATCGGTTGTTGTTCCGATAGGAGTGTTTACATATTCAATCGTTGCATCGTGATCAGCTTTTACTGCTTCTACAATTTTTTCATCTGGCTTTACTGTATCGATTGCACGTGTAGAAGATTGAGAATCTGCAACAGACCATTTTCCTTTTACCTTTTGTAGGGTAAGGTCGATAATACCTAAAGCTCCACCACCGTAACCAGCTTGTACAGCTGCAACGCCATTAATGGTTCCTTTTGCATTGTCTACACCTGGTAGAGGTTGTCCATCCGCACCTTTGAATAATGCATCTAGTGAACTAACATCTTTTGCAGGAAATACCTTATGAGTGTGTGAGAAAGTAATCGCATCAATTCCATCTACTTTACTTAAAGCATAGACGGTATCTTCTGTATTCCCTTCATTCCCGCTAAATCCAGAGTGAGCCATTGCAACAATTACGTCAGCTCCTTCTTCCTTCATCATTGGAACAAAACGTTCGGCAGATTCTACGACATTCTTGGTAATAACTTTTCCATCAAGATTGGCTTTATCCCATTCGTTGATTTGAGGTGGGACAAATCCGATATAACCAATTTTAATAACTGCCGTTTTGCCGTTTTCATCCGTTACTTTTTTCTCAATAATTTTATAAGGTGTATATTTATTTACATCGTTGGTTGGATCGTTATCATGATCATCCACATAAACGTTCGCATTAACGAACGAGAAGTCCGCATCATCATATACTTCGTCAAGATATTCTAAACCATAGTTGAACTCATGGTTTCCAAGGGTTGCCATGTCATAACCCATTAAGTTCATTGCTTTAATAGCTGGATGAACTTCTCCGTCCTCTAAAGGATCAATCTTGGCTTTGTATGTTCCAAGAGGAGTCCCTTGGATAAGGTCACCATTGTCTACTAGTACAGAGTTATCTGCCTGTGCTCGTGCTTCTTTTACAAGTGTAGCAGTTTTTGCCAAACCTAACTTTGGAGCGGTTGCATTCTTGTAATAATCAAAGTCTAATAGATTCGTATGAATATCAGTTGTCTCCATGATACGAAGTTCAACTTCTGATTGAACTTTGTCAACGGAAGGCTTTGCTGCAAGTACATTGGTTGGTATTAATGGTGCTGCAATCATGCTTAGAGCAAGTGTGCTAGATAAAATTTTATTACCTTTCTTTTTGCTTTGCAGTTTCATTCGATCCATCCATCCTTATCGTCTTATTGAGATATTTAGGGTCTCTAAACTAAAATATAGCATGGCTAATGTTAAGTTGGTGTTAAAAAATTAATAAGTTTGATAAGTTGAATAGATAGTCCTAATATGCAGAAAAAACGACAATTTTCACGTGGTCTTTTCTCCCTCTAATATATCAATTGGTATAGGTATAATTGCATGAAAGATCAATTTTGGAAGAGATTAACAGAGTGAAGTTGTTCTTTAAAAAGAAAAAATTAACAAGGGCGAATAGGCTAAATATCCTTGACGAATATATGGATAAAAATTATAATATTCTGCAAAGAAATGAACGAAGAAGCGATGAGAGGAATTAGTACATCTTGTACATGTGTGAAGAGAGTGGGGGCCTAGGCTGAGAGTCCCTGCCACCGCTGACAGATAGAACCTGTCCTTGAGCAGTTAGCAAAAACTAACCGTTTCCCCTCGTTACGGGGGTTTGAGAGGCAGCCTTTTTAAGGTTGCTAAAAAGGTGGTACCGCGGATTAACTCTTCCGTCCTTTTAAGGATGGAGGAGTTTTTTTATTTAGACGGACAATATTAGAGAATGAGGGATGGAAGTGGCCAAACAACGCATCGTTGTAAAAATCGGGAGTAGTTCGTTAACGAATTCGCAAGGTGGACTATCAAAGAATAAGATCACAGAACATGTGGCTGCCCTGTCTAAGCTGAAGAAGGAAGGAAACGAAGTGATTCTTATTTCTTCAGGAGCAGTGGCTGCAGGATTTTCAGTTTTAGGTTATCAGACAAGACCTGTGACCATTGCTGGTAAACAAGCGGCTGCCGCTGTGGGCCAGGGCTTGCTCATGCAAAGCTACTTTGAAGAGTTTCAAAAAGAAGGAATCGTGTCAGCACAGCTTCTTCTAACAAGAAATGATTTTTCCCAACAAGAACAATACAATAATGCCTATTCCACACTATCCGAGCTTTTAAAGCGTGGGGTCATACCGATAATTAATGAAAATGATTCGGTTGCGGTAGATGAACTAACATTTGGCGATAATGACATGCTTTCTGCTTTGGTTAGTGGATTTATTCATGCCGATATGCTCATTATTCTTACAGATATAAATGGTTTGTATGACGGAAATCCCCGCAAGGACCCGAACGCTAAAAAGTATAATTTCCTCCCTGAGGTTACAGAGGATGTATTAGAGGTTGCGGGAGGTTCTGGTTCAAAGGTCGGTACAGGTGGGATGCGTTCTAAGCTTGAGGCAGCAAAAACGGCTTTATCTGTCGGTGTGAAGGTGTTTATCGGCAAAGGAGAAGGAACGGATAAGCTAATAGATATCGTTACTGGTAAGGGTGATGGCACTTATATTGGCTATAACTTAGGGACTTCCTTAAAAAGTAAGAAACAGTGGATAGGGATTCACTCGCATATTGCCGGACGAATTGACATTGATTCAGGTGCTGAATATGCCGTTATTCACCAAGGAAAAAGCCTTTTGCCAGCAGGGGTAAAACATGTTGATGGTTCCTTTACACGTGGTGATGTGGTTGAGGTATGGAATGAAAAAGGTGAGTTAATTGGAAAAGGGCAAATCAATTATACAGTTGATGAGCTATCCAAAATTAAAGGACTTTCTAGTAAAGAAGCCAATATAGTAAATATGCATAATCGAATTGAAGTCATTCACAGAGATAACTGGGTTACTTTTACAAAGGAGAGGAAACAAAGATGACAGAATTATTAGAAAAGGCACGTCTAGCAAGTACTCTAGCAACGAACTTAGCACTTTGTACAACCAAGCAGAAAAACGATGCATTGCTCCTTATAGCTAATCAATTACTAGAGGATATTCCTTTTATATTACAAGAGAATAAGAAGGATATTGAGGCAGGGAAACAGAGCGGGATGGGGGATAACTTACTCGATCGTCTCAAATTAACAGAAGAACGTATTCAAGACATGGCAGAAGGTGTAAGACAAGTAGCTACCTTAACAGATCCTGTTGGTGAGATTTTGGAGGGCTGGGATCGCCCGAATGGTCTTCATATTGAGAAAGTCCGAGTTCCTCTTGGAGTGGTCGGAATGATCTATGAAGCAAGACCAAATGTAACGGTTGATGCAGCAAGTCTTTGCCTGAAAACGGGTAATGCGGTGTTGTTGCGTGGAAGTTCATCTGCTATTCATTCAAACAAAGCGATCGTAGCGGTCATTCACCGTGCACTTGAAAAGAGTGAATGTCCTCGAGAAGCGGTGCAGTTACTTGAAGATACAAGTAGGGAAACGGCCTCACAAATGTTTAAGTTAACCGAGTACTTAGATGTTCTTATCCCTAGAGGAGGAGCAAACCTCATTCAAACAGTTGTAAATAATGCTTCTGTTCCTGTTCTTGAAACAGGGGTGGGGAATTGTCATATTTATATTGATGAAAGTGCAAGTAATAAAATGGCAATTGATATTGCCGTAAATGCGAAAACCCAACGTCCATCCGTGTGTAATGCTGCAGAAACGATACTTGTTCATCAAAAATGGGCAGATCAGCATTTAGAAGATTTAATTAAAGCGTTACATGAGAAAAAGGTTGAAATACGAGCAGATGAAAAGGCAAGACAAATCGATAAAGATTTACTTCCTGCTACTGAAGAAGATTGGGAAACGGAGTTCTTAAACCTAACAGTAGCACTTCGAGTGGTTTCAAATGTAGACGATGCAATCAGTCATATTGCGAGCTATAGTTCAAAGCATTCAGAAGCGATTATTTCGGAATCTGCTGAGAATGTTGAGGCATTCTTTAATAGAGTAGATGCAGCAGCCCTATATCACAATGCTTCTACAAGGTTTACCGATGGCTTTGAGTTTGGATTTGGGGCAGAGATAGGGATTAGTACGCAAAAGCTTCATGCTCGCGGTCCAATGGGCTTACCAGCGCTTACCTCCACCAAGTACATTGTTCGTGGAACGGGGCAAATAAGAGAATAAAAAGTAGTCAAAAATAGAGTAGCAGATTCTCGAGCTACTCTATTTTTGATTTAAATTTTTTCCAAAACAAAAGGGTATTTATGGTAGTATATAGGAAGAGGTAAATCGTATTAACCGAAATGCAACCCTGGTTTAAAGGAGTAAGTATGAAGGAACTTTATACGGAAATTAATAAAACACTGTATTATTTTACGATAACTGTTGTTATTGCCATTATGTTAATGGGTCTGTTAGTTGACAATCCACATTTTAGTCAAGGTGGAATAGCATTTTTTCTCCATGGGTTATTCCTCGTATTCTTTGCTATTTGTCTATTGTTGTATCCGAGATATACATCTCATTATTCCCGATTGCTCATCATGATTTCATCATTTGTGTATTTTTATTCACTATTCTTTATGTATCCTGATACATGGTCAAACTTTATCTTTTTGTGCTTTGTTCCAGCTATATCGATTTTATTTTTTGATCCAAAACTCTTTTACTTTTCACTGGCACTTAATAGTTTTGCTATCATAATGACTTTCATATATATCATACTTGTTGATCAAGGTGTTCGTTATTCCTATATCCAAGAGGATCTTGTGGGAAATATAATCAATTTCTTTGGTAGTCAAGCTATCATTTACTTTATTTTTTATATATCCTATGGTCGGTTAAAGAAACAACAACTATATTTTCAACAAATAAAACAGGCAGAGCGTTTGAAGACGACTGGACAACTTGCAGCTGCAGTTGCTCATGAAATCAGAAATCCTTTGACAGTAGTTAAAGGATTTTTACAGTTTTACGAGCAATCCAATGAAGTAGATATTGAGTTGAAAAAACATTTTCATTTAATGGTGGATGAGCTGAACACAGCGGAACAGGTCATATCGCAATTTTTATCGATTGCAAAACCAACAAAGGAAAAGGAATTAGAACCGGTAAATATCAGGCAAGTTCTTCAAAGTGTGACCGATTTGCTCCATTCCTACGGTCTATTACACGATAATCAAATCGAGTTACAAATTGTAGAAGACTCCTATGTGGCTGCTAATACAATTGAAATGAAACAGTTATTCATTAATATCATTAAAAATGCAATCGAAGCATCGAATATTGGAGATTCTGTCGTAGTGAATGCTTCAAAAGTTAAAGATGTTGTTGAAATTAACGTTATTGATTATGGTCAAGGGATGACAGAGAAAGAAATTGAGTCTCTAGGAACTCCGTTTTATTCTTTAAAAAGTAAAGGGACCGGACTGGGAATGATGATTTGTTTTAATATTGCAGAGAATTACAAAGGAAAAATAAGTTTCAAAAGTACAAAAGGAGAAGGAACAACCGTTACCATTCGTTTTCCATCCCTCATATAGTCTTCTTTAGAAATGTAAGTAAACGTCCGGATTGAAGTGACCCCATAAAGTTAGACATTTTATTTCATCAGGCAGCTCTTAAGGTCTGAGTCCGGTATTGTACCGGACT
>NZ_JBPCCH010000028.1:0-50477 GCF_050971805.1 Robertmurraya mesotrionivorans
TATTAGCCCCGGTTTCCCGGAGTTATCCCAGTCTCATAGGCAGGTTGCCCACGTGTTACTCACCCGTCCGCCGCTAATCTTCGGGAGCAAGCTCCCAAAGATCCGCTCGACTTGCATGTATTAGGCACGCCGCCAGCGTTCGTCCTGAGCCAGGATCAAACTCTCCAATAAAGAGTAAGATTAGCTCTTAAAGTTAAAACGTTGGCTAGTGTATTTTCAACACTAATCATTTTTGTTGACGTATGATTTGTTTAGTTTTCAAAGAACAAAATCAGTTCGTTTCTCACTTTGTCGCTCAGAAGCAACTATATTAGAATAACATTTTCCACTTAACTCGTCAACATTTTTTTCAAAAAGTTTGTGTATCAACTTTTAAATTATGTTGTTTCGTAAGCAGATTTTTATAATACCATCCGTCTTTTTTATCGTCAATAGATTTTTATCATTTTTTGTCGAAAAAAAACGTTCATTAGAAAATTCTAATGAACGCTCTTTTAATTAAGCTGCATTTTCTACTTCCTTCGCTTCTTTTGAGAAAAACCAACCAGCTAATGCAATTAGAACTAATACTATATAGAAAGTAATTTTCCACTCAGGTGATTTTGCAAATGTACTAGGAAGTACGGATAATGAAGGGTGTGATAATGTGTATACTGCAAGTTTCACCCCTACCCAACCTACAATAGCAAAGGCAGCGATTTCTAAACCAGGGCGTTTGCCAAGAAGTGTTACAAAGAAGTTTGCTGCAAAACGCATGATAATTAACCCAATTAAACCACCAGCAAAGATAACCAAGAACTTACCTCCATCCAAACCACCGATAGGAGGAAGTGGAGTATCTGGTAAAGCTACGGCTAAAGCAACTGCTGCTAAAATTGAATCTACTGCAAAAGCTATGTCTGCTAACTCAACTTTGATAACGGTTGTCCAGAAACCCGAATTCTTTTCTTGCTTTTCTTTTTCACTTGACTTCTCTTCAAGTTTCTTCTTAAATAGTTTCCTCGCAATATGATTAATGGCGATAAATAATAAGTAGATCGCACCTATTGCCTGTACTTGCCATACATCCACTAAGAACGAAATAACAAATAAGGAAGCAAATCTAAAAATAAAAGCACCTGCTAAACCATAAAATAATGCCCTTTTTCTTTCTTCTTCAGGCAAATGCTTTACCATAATAGCTAATACAAGGGCATTATCTGCTGCAAGTAATCCCTCTAATGCAATAAGAACTAATAATACCCAACCATATTCTAATAATAAACTAAGATCCAATTTTCGTTTCCCCTTTCAATTGAGAACTCTCCACCATGTACTCTTTTGACATTCCATATATATCTATAACGATTAAATCGGGTGTAATCATTTATTTGTTCATACACTCTCCCCCTTCCCAAATACTATATTTTGGTAAAGGTTAGAGACGCAAAAAAGACCTTTACCATTGATAGGTAAAGGTCTTGCTAACAACTAGTACGTTGCCAACAAAGCCGAGAGCGCGTGTCTCTGAAATGACGACTTTGTTGTAAAAGCTACTCCCCTTTAAAGGAATATCTTATTAAATTCTTATTATTATCATATGATGTTCTTGAATAATCGTCAATGAGAAAATTCTTGTTGTTCAAATAAACTCCTTTTCAAGATCACCCTGTAGCCGGAAGATCATCATTCTTTCTCCAGTCCGAGTACTAATATCTGTATGAAAATTAAGGACATTTTGACCTGTTATATTAGAAATTAGCTGTTTTAATTCACCTGTACCAGACTCAACTAAATCAGCACGTGTACGTTTTATGGATAACATCCCGTCTTTTGTTTCACACACCGAATACTCAGCAGGAGTTAGAATTCCTTTTAGAGATACAATGATCATATCTCTTAGAATATCTGCCTTTACAGATATTGAACCTCTACCTAAGTAGTCCTTTTCCCATTGAGTAATGGCTTTACTAATTTCTGCCTCGATTGAACCCTTTGTTTTCTTCATAACTCACCTCTTACCACATTATAATTGTTCCTTAAACATTCCTCAATTCTTCCTAACCTCTTAATAGTTTGTTCATAATTTAATTCTATCATTATGGAATCTATTACTTTATGAAGAAGGAAGGTTTCCATGAGCTTTAAAATCCCTGCACTCATATTATCTACCACTTTATTTGCAGCAGCATTGTTCCTAACTAACGATGAACAGGCTCAATCTACCACGAACAAGGAATTAACAACGGCAGCTGTTCAGACTACATCTAGCACTTCTTTTACTGAAGAGACTGCCTCCGCAGCAAATATGGTTGAAGAGGATGTTGTAGAAGAAGAGCAAGAAGTTACTGAGATTTTACTTGATGTTCCTTTATTGAACCAGATGGACAGTCCTAGATTATACAATGGTTGCGAAGTAACAAGCTTAGCAATGATTTTACAATACAATGGTCTTGATGTAACAAAAAATCAATTAGCAGAAGAAGTAGTTCGAACACCGCTTCAATATAATAGTGGTGAATATGGGAATCCTAATATTGGGTTTGTTGGTAATATGGAAGACGGGCCTGGACTTGGAGTATATCATGGTCCCATTTATGATCTGGCAACAATTTATTCGGATCATGTTATTGACTTAACAAATCAATCATTTGATGAACTATTAAAACAAGTAGCTCAAGGTCATCCTGTTTGGATTATTACCACCTCCACCTTTTCTCCTATTGACGAATTCGAGACGTGGGAAACACCACAAGGAGAAGTTACTATTACTTATAAAATGCATAGTGTTGTTATAACAGGCTATGATAATGAATCTATTTATATAAACAATCCTTACGGAGAGAAAAATCAGCAACTTGACCGAGAGTCATTTATTCAAGCTTGGGAGCAAATGGGAAGTCAAGCGATCGTCGTCTTATAACCTCAAAATAGCAGTTGAACTTGTAAAAAAGAAAATAAATTCATATTTAAAAACCCCATTCAATTTCTGAATGGGGTTACTTTTCACTATAAATACTTTCTGTGTATACTTTTACCGTCATACGTATAAAGCATATTTTTCCCTTCAATAACGGTTTCCATATGAATGCTTCTTCCCCATAACTGATGAATATACGGCATAACTTTTTCCAAATACTTAATATCAAGTTCAATTCCTTCGTATCCATGCTGGATATAAAGCTCACCGTTTTTCATATAATCGCCATCCGTTACCGTTAAGTATGGGAAGCCACCGTTTACCCTCATACTTACTAACTGATCTCGAACATTTTCCCATGCTTTATCAACAATCTTATAATCCTTCCCTTGCTTTTGGAATAAATACATATCCTCTCGCATAACAAGATCTTTCGTTAAATAGTTGCGGAGGAAGGAAATATCTGATTCTATTTCACGTACCTCAAACATCTTCTCTCGACCTGATCCAGGTTGGACTCCTCGACGCTTCATTTCCTCGGTCGGATTATTGTATCGTTCTTCAATATCCTCAAATATCTTCAACCCAAGGTAATATGGGTTTATTCCTGTTCGAGAAGGTTGAACAACACCAGCATTTAGTTTAGCAAACTCCAATGCTTCGCCACTCGTTAAATCCATCTCACGGAGAATTCTTTGATGCCAAAACGACGCCCATCCTTCGTTCATAATCTTTGTTTCTAACTGTGGCCAGAAATATAGCATTTCCTCGCGCATCATCGTTAAAATATCACGTTGCCAGTCTGATAATTCGCGACTATAACTCTCAATAAATAATAAAAGATCTTTCTCAGGCTGTGGAGGGAATTTCTTTTTTCTTCTTACGGGTTCTAGTTTCTTTTTATCCTTTTCATCCAAATTCCACAAATCATCATAAGGACTGACCGCAACAACATCCTCTTCGTATTCCACATCCTCCATGCTCCAAGCAAGTTTGGGCCTCATTAATGAGGGGTCAATATGTTCTTCAATAGCAAGGACGGCATCAAGAAACGTTTCAACCTCATGTTTCCCGTATTGTATTTCATACTTTCGGATTCTCTCAGCTGTTGCGGCCATGCTTTCTACCATGTCTCTTTTTGTATTTTGGAATCGAACATTATTTTTAAAAAAGTCACAGTGAGCTAAAACGTGGGCAACAATTAGCTTGTTTTGTATAAGAGAATTGGAATCCAGTAAAAACGCATAACAAGGGTTAGAGTTAATAACAAGTTCATAAATTTTAGACAACCCAAGATCATAGTGAAGCTTCATTTTATGAAACTGTTTCCCGAAGCTCCAATGAGAAAATCTTGTTGGCATGCCATATGCACCAAAGGTATAAATAATTTCAGACGGACAAATTTCATAACGCATTGGATAAAAATCGAGTCCAAAGCCAACCGCTATCTCCGTTATCTCTTCAATGGCATACTGTAATTCCTTCTGTTCTTGTTCACGCATTAGCTTTCTCCCCCTTTTTGCTCTTATCACAATGTATGAAACGAGAGAGAGAATGATGTACTATAGAATAGAAAAAAGCAGAACCCTATTGTTTTTAGAGCTCTGCTTTTCCTTATTTCTCTTCTTCTAATGTAATCGTTAATTCTTTTCCTGCACTATTGTCATGCGTAATCTTGACTGTCACAAACTGTTCCTTGCCATTCACCATTACTTCAAACCGAAAGGAATCCACTACCTTATTTTCAGCTAATTTCTCTCTTCCCACATACTTATATTCCACTACCTGCTGTCCAGGATAGTCTTCAGTAACAACTGCTGTTGCAATTCTCCCAAATTTTTTATAATCTAGACCCGGCTGCTCAGCATAAGTAGAAGAAAGTGAACCAAAAATGCATAAAAGAGTTATTATTGGAACAAGTATCTTTTTCAAACTTTTCCCTCCTTGTTTGTGGTTTTTATTTTTCCATTTGCCCCTCACTTTTATGTAATTCCATGACCTCATTCACTAATTTCATCCCAACATATTGATTCCTTTTCCATACCTCTGGGAAGCTAGACAAAGGCGGGGCACGATTGACCATTGGTGGACATATTTCTATGGTTAATGCTGGACGATGGTACTTGGTAATAAACCAATCAGTAAATCCTCCACCTGTTGCCTTTTTAGGGGGCTTTCCTAATTTATATCCGGTTAATTGAGCAATTTCTTCAGCGATTGAATAATCCCTTTGTTCATAATTCCCATTTTTATACTTCCAATAAATCTCCTGACCAGTTGAGTGATAGGCTACGGCAATAGAGGGTTGGATATTATCAATAAAAGTAGCAAGAGCTTGAGTCTCCCATGCCTCCAATGGTCTTTTCCCTTTATAAAATTGGTAAGTAGGTGTACCGGGCCCCCTTAACACTTTCCAACCTGCTGGATATTGGCGATTTAAATCAATCCCAATCCCATTTGCCTTCCAACGCGAAAAATTAATCTCACCTTCATTCATTAAAAACAGCTGATCAACAAAGAATAAAGGGATGTCCCGCTGCTGAATTTTGACTCCATCCGGATTAAGCATCGGAACAAACCAGATGGACACATCATTTAGCATGTTAGAATCAAATGATCCAATTTTAGCACCGGTAGTTAAAGCTCTCACATAATTTTCAAGCATAACCATTAGAAGAGAGCTTGTTAGCCACTCTCTGCCATGATGAGCACCAATGAGTACGACGTTTTTCTTTCCTTTTCCAACTTTAATTGCTGGAATATCATTTCCATAATAAGATTGACCAATTACTTTTACTTCTAGTTCTCCATCGTATGTTTCCTTTAATTTTTGAATATCAAATTGCATTTGTTCGTATGTGTAGGTTTGGTCTGAATTAACAATATTTGCAAAAGCAGATGGGCAATACAGTAAAAAGCAAATAAGAAATATCGATGTTTTCATTTCATCCATTCCTAAAATTAAAATTTCCATCTTTAATGTGTCTTGAATGGCATAAACCTATTCAGGAAAAAGATGAGAACATTGATATATCAACAGTGACAAGTTTTTCTGAGATTGTTTTTAACAGAAAATCATACACTATACTCAACTCCTTAAGAGGAGGAGAGAGAAAATGAATCATGTTGATTATGATCGAGCCTTGTACTATACGCATCGCTCTGAATGGGATAACTTATTAATACTGATGGTACGAACGAAGGACCAATTTTTAGCCAAAAAAATTGAGCATTTCCTTCACGCGTACAATTTTGAAAAAGATTACCAAGTGATTGAGAAACATTTATATTCTTTACTTCGTTACATCGACCATGCAAACGAACTTGTTGAAGCAAATGACGGCTTGCTTGATACAGTGATAACCATGGGGTAACTACCAGAATTCCACCAAAAAAACACGGTCAAATTGACCGTGTTTTTTATGATTTATTTAGAAAGTGCATTCATTTTATTTTCTACCGCTTGCATAAATGCATCTTCAATTGATTTTAATTTTTCTTTGCTTTCAGTTAAACTAGAGCCCTTTACGCCAAAATAAAACTTAATTTTCGGCTCCGTTCCTGATGGTCGAAGGCAGACCCATGATCCATCTTCAAAGAAGTACTTTAACACGTTAGAAGCAGGAAGATCGATTGGTTCTTCCGATCCTCCCTCATATCTTGTACTTGTTAGATAATCCTCCGTTTTTGTTACTTTTAAACCAATCAGTTCTTCGAGTGGCTCGGCACGGAAAGATTCAAGTGTTTTATTAATGGTTTCTGCACCTGATTTCCCTTTTAACGTTAATGAACGTAAGCCTTCTTGGTAATATCCATACTTATCAAAAATCATTAACAATGCCTCATATAGAGACTTGCCTTGCTTTTTGTAGTACGCACACACTTCAGTTGCTAAAAGAGAAGCTTGAATAGCATCCTTGTCTCTGGCAAAATCTCCAATTAAATAACCGTAGCTCTCTTCATAGCCAAACAAGAAGCTATGTTCATTCGTGGAATCATACTCGTTAATCTTTTCTGCAATAAACTTAAATCCAGTTAAAACATCAATTGTTGGAACACCATAAGAAGCAGCAATAGTTGCACCCAATTCAGATGTAACAATTGTCTTTAAAACAACTGCATTTTCTTGTAATGTTCCCTTTGCCTTTTTATTTTCTAGTAAGTAATGGAGTAGTAAAGCACCGGTTTGATTTCCTGTAAGGATTTCATACTCTCCTGTTTCATTTTTAACAGCAATTCCAAGCCGGTCTGCATCAGGGTCCGTCGCAATTAATAAATCAGCGTTTACCTTTTTTCCAGCTTCTATTGCCAATTCAAACGCAGCATGTTCTTCTGGGTTTGGACTTTTCACAGTAGAGAACTGTGGATCAGGCAATTCCTGCTCCTTTACAACCGTCACATTTTCGTAACCAAACGCCTTAAGTCCAGAACGCACCGGTTTATTAGCTGTCCCATGCAGCGGTGTAAAAACTACCTGTAAATCCGTTTCTTTAGCTAATGCAGGATTCTCAGAAATCGTTACAAGCTTCTCTAAATAAGCTTGATCGACATCTGCACCAATCATCTTAATTAGCCCTAGCTCTTTTAACTCTTGTTCATCACGAACCTCTATAGTTAACTCATTTGAAATAGCATCTACTTTTTCAATAACCTTATCTGCTCCTTCTAAGGGAAGCTGCCCACCGTCTGGACCATACACCTTATAACCATTATATTCAGGCGGATTATGGCTTGCTGTAATCACAATTCCAGAGAAAGCATTTAGGTGTCTAACTGCAAAAGATAACTCTGGAGTTGGACGAAGCTCATCAAAAACATACGCTTGAATTCCCTTCGTAGCTAATGTTTTGGCTGCCTCCATTGCAAATTCACTTGATTTATGGCGAGAATCATATGCAATGACCACACCTCTATCCTTTGCTTCCTGACCAAATTCTTCTATATATGTTGCAAGGCCAGCGGATGCCTTCCTAACCGTGAAGATGTTCATACGATTTGTACCAACACCTATTTCTCCACGCATCCCACCTGTACCAAACTCTAAATTTTTATAAAAAGCATCCTCTAATTCCAAATCGGATAGCTTTTGTAGTTGCCCCTTTAACTCTTCTGGGAGCTTATCAAATTGATTCCATGTATGTACTTTTTCTTTCCAGCTCATTTCGTCTCCTCCTGAAAGTGTTTTCTAACTTTATTATTCAAGCCAGACTGTGCGTTTCCCTCTTTTTAGTCGTTAGTTTTTGTGACAACTTAAGAAACCATTTTCATTATATATGTTTTTTGTAAAAAATACACATCTCTCCAAATTTTAAAATGTTACATTTGTATTATTTCATAATTTTTTTTAAAATTGGAAAGAGGTGAAGATATGAACGGGTTTGAACGAAGAAGGCTTCAAAAAATGGAACAGATTCGCCAGGCAGCTTTTTCTTTATTCACAAAGTACGGAATTCAAAAGGTAAACATTCACGAAATAGCAAAAAAAGCGAATGTTTCTCAAGTAACGATATATAATTATTTTGGAAGTAAGGACGAGCTCGTCTATGATGTGCTAAAGGATTATCTTGAAAGGCAAATTGACTCTTTTCAACAATTAATTAATAGTGAGCTTTCTTTTCAAGACAAGCTAATCAAATTAATTGAATTAAAGCTTTCATCCACAAATGAACTTAGTCCGGAATTTATTGAAGCGATTATCTCGGAGAATAGTCAAATTGCGAAGTTATTTCAAGAATTTGCAAACGAAAAATCTATGCCTCTCATTGTTACATTTATTGAAGAAGGACGAAAAAGCGGTGATATATCAAGCAGTCTATCAATGAATACGATTTTTTTTATCCTCCAAGCAATGACAGACGCTATTCAAAAGCATTCAGAAATCTTCCAATCTAACTCAAACAAGGATCAATTCATAAATGAATTCATTCATTTCTTCTTCTATGGAATTGTCGGAAAAAAGGAAGACTTGTGAGTAGATTAATATACATTTTTGTCCTTTGTAATTATAATAAATTCACGGTCAATACGCTTAAGGAGAATACTGTATGAAAAAAAATGACAAGCGCGAAAACTTGCTTTTCCTTGCTTTCGCTGCGGCACTGATAGCAATGTTTGGCAGTTTATATTTTTCGGAGATACGCCAGTACGAGCCTTGTGAACTTTGCTGGTATCAACGAATCGTTATGTACCCATTTGTCGTGTTATTAGGGATTGCAACTGTAAAAAAGGATTATGGGATCGCATTTTATACGATGATTCTGTCTGTAATTGGTGGGATGATTTCCCTTTATCATTTCGGATTACAGAAGCTCTCCTTTTTAGCTGATACAGCACCAGCCTGTGGGCGAATTCCTTGTACAGGGCAATACATTAATTGGCTTGGATTCATTACTATCCCTTTTCTGGCCCTCACCGCATTTATCATTGTGTTTGTTTGTAGCTTTCTAGTATGGAAGCAAACGAAGGAGGAAAAATAATTCTATGAAAAAAGTTCTAATTTTTATTGGTATTATCGTCGTATTATTTGGTGCATTAGCTATTGTTACAAAAATGCAAAATGAAGAAAAGGTAAGTGAAGATAATATTTACAACAAAGATACTCTTCACCCTGAGACAGTTGCTCAATTAGAGGATCCAAACTATCAAAACCTAATTCTTCCAGAAGATCTTCAAACTCAGTTAGATAATGGTGAGGATACAACCGTTTATTTTTACAGTCCGACTTGTCCACACTGTCAGCGAACAACTCCAATAGTTGCCCCTCTATCTGAAGAGATGGATATCAATCTTGTTCAATACAATCTTCTTGAATTTGAGCAGGGATGGGATGATTACGGTATTCAAGAAACCCCTACAATTGTTCAATATAAAGATGGGAAAGAAGTAGCAAGAATCGTAGGATACCACGAAGAGCCTGATTTCGAGAGCTGGTTTAACGAAAATACAAAATAAGTTTTGAAAAAGCCGACTATTTTTGTAGTCGGCTTTTATACTAATAATTGATTAGCTGCTTGGGTGTATGTGCTGAAAAAGCTAGTCTTGTTTTCTCTTGCATAGATAAATTCATCATAAGAAAATGGGAAAATAAATCCATACTCATGTAATGTTTCAACATTTTTTTCATACAGAGCTTGGTGATCGTATGATAAGATGCTTGATTCTAGAATTGATAGCAAAGTTTGAAGTGAAGCAATCACATGATATGCTTCCTTTAACGTCCCATCAAGCTGTGCAGTTTCATTATTCAGTACATTTTGATCCTCAAATTTCTTTATGTCTTTATCAGAGAAATACAAAGGAAAAATATCTCGATAAAACCTTTTTACAAGCTCATTTATTTTCTCTTCTTGGTCTGGTGTCGACGCAAAAACAATCTTCACTTATAACCCACCTTTAAATATCCTTTAGTTCTAATGTAAAATATAAATTAAGAATACCATAAAAAAACCTGTCTCTATGGTGGTAATTATCACCACGATTAAAATGATAGCTAAGAACGGAGAGTACAATGTTACAAACAAAAACAGTTGGAAAACAGTTCAATATTTGTATTCCAAAAGATTGGGAGAAATACACAATAGAAAGCTTATTTAAAGATTATTGGAAGGCCCCCAAAAAACTAGTCCATGAATTGAGAATGGAAAAAAACGTGTTAATAAATGGGCAAGAAGCAAACTGGACTACTCATTTCCAAATGGGTGATAACTTATCTATTCCATTTTTTCTACCCGAGCCCCCAATAGTCCAACCTACTTATATGGAGATTGACATCCTTTTTGAAGATGACCACCTTCTTATTGCAAATAAACCTGCTGGAATGGATACTCATCCAAATTCAGAGAAAGACCATTTCAGTCTCTTAAATGGCGTAGCATTTCATCTTCAATCAAAAGGAGAACTTTATTACATCAAGCATATCCATCGTCTTGATCGAGATACAACGGGTGCTGTTATTTTTGCCAAACATCGAATGTGCGGGGCAATCTTAGATAGACTCCTTGAGGAAAGAAAGATTAAAAGAACATACGTCGCTTTAGTAGAAGGGAAAATGAAAACAAGCTCAGGATCAATTTCAAAACCCATTGGAAGAGATCGTCATCATCCAACGAGGAGAAGAGTTTCTTCCACTGGTCAATCCGCTGTTACACACTATAAAGTACATACTTACAATGCAAAAAATAATACTACTCTAATAAGCTGCCAACTTGATACAGGAAGAACACATCAAATTCGAGTACATTTAAGTTCTATTGGTCACCCTCTTATTGGTGATTCCCTTTATGGAAGTCGTATCAAGCAGAAAAGACAAGCACTGCATGCTTTAAAGGTAGAGTTTACTCACCCTTTTACCGAAGAGAACATTGTATGTAAGGCACCGTTTGTTGATAATCCATCCATATTTCCTGATATGGATGTTTGATTGAAATAATCATAGAAGCGCCTACCCATTTGGTAGACGCTCCCTTTATATAAACGGCTCCATCGCCGATATTTTCCTTGTAATCTTTCCTTTCCCGAAACGTTTTTGTCCAAAACAAATGAGCAAGCCTATTTTTAGAAATGAAAAATGTAGAAAAGGACTAGAGCGAAGCCCTAGTCCTTTCCTGCACGATAAAGATTATTCTTTTGGTTTTTCAAGATCATGTTCTTCTACAAAAGGGACAATCACTTGTCCTTCTTTTCCAATCCTTAGTAATAATTGCATCACAATTTTAGATAAGTGGCTTGTTTTGTATGGTTTAACAAAGTACTCCTCGGCACCATTCGCTAAACCTTTGTCTCTCTCATCAAGTGCGCTGGAGATTATGACTGGGATTTGCTTTAATTCCTTTTTCTCTTTCATAAACCGCATAATATCCCAGCCATCAACGTTTCCTTTATCTAACATGATATCTAGAATTACTGCATCTGGGACCTCTTCCTTTAAGGCATCCATTGCATGGTCACCATTTGTAAATTGAGTAACTGTAAATCCGTTATCAAGTAACTCTTGTGATATTAGATCTAGCAAGCTCTCGTCATCCTCAATCACAAACACTTTGTAACTGGAAGCTTCTACATCTCTCATATCAGTGATGCTGGTTGCCTCTTTTTTGACAATTGGGAAAAAAATTGTGAAGGTACTTCCCTTTCCATACTTAGATGTAAAAGTTACATCACCTTCATGTGCGTTCATTATTTCCTTTACAATGGCAAGACCTAGTCCAGTCCCACCAATTTTTCGTCGGTCTGAATTGTCAACACGATAAAACTTTGTAAAGATGGAGTCCCCTACATTTTCAGGAATACCCAAGCCTTCATCTGTAATATCCAACCTTAATATTCCCTTTGCTTCATATAGATTAAGTGAAATATTCCCTCCATTCGGAGAGTATTTAATCGAATTTCCCACTAGATTGGTAAGTACTTGCTCAATCTTTTCGCGGTCTCCTAAAATCCAATCGTTTTCAGCATGGGAGGTAACCGTTATTTCATGTATCGATGTTGTACCTCTTAACGTATTTGTCACTGACTCAATAACTGGCAATAGTTCAAAATATTTTTTCTCATACGTATGTTTCCCCGCCTCCATGCGTTGGACATCAAGGAAATCGTTTATTAATGCGGTAAGTCTCTTCGCTTCATTGTATACAGTGGTTAAATACTTTAGTCTTCGGTCTGGCTTTAGCTCACGATGTAGCATAAGCTCTGTAAATCCTAAAATACTAGCTAAAGGAGTTCGCAACTCATGACTAACTGTACTGACAAACTCAGACTTCATTTGATCGACTTCAAATTCTTTTGTAATGTCTCGATGAACAATAATCGTACCAACTCGAATATCATCCTGAAATAGTGCCTCACTATATACCTTTATCACTTGATGCTTATCTAGTCGTTTATATATAAATGAGTTAGAGTTATTTATATGGTTCGTTTCTATTGCAGATTGGACAAATTGTAAAAATTCATCCTTCTCTTCCATATCTTTTTGCATAAAGGATGTCCAATCCTGAAGGACAAGTCCTACTAAATCTCTTCCATCCACAACACATTCGAACATCTCGCAAAGAGCCTTATTTACTAGCAGAACAACTCCGTCCTGATTAATAAGCTGAATCCCCTCATGAGTTGTATTTAAAATAGACTGATTCCTTAATCGTTCCGTTTCAGACAATTCATAAATATATACCTTCTCTAAGGAATTGCTCATTTGCTTTGTGATCGATTGTAATTCTTCAATCTCAGACTCACGAAACGCATTTCCAAACCTGCTAAAAACCATTATTGCTGTTACAACATCATTCGAGGAGATGACTGGCAAATATAAATCATAAGAGTACAATTTCCCCTCATGGTATCCCTTCTCTGATTCCACTATCTCCCTCTTAATCGTATAAGGTTGCTGATGTACAATTAAAATGCTATTCAAGCCATTGTATATGTTCTTTTTAAACTGTTCTACACCAGATGAGGAAATTCCATATGAACTATACGCTTGGTCCTCAAGCAATACGATTAACCCTCGATCAGCCTTAATAATTCGTGTCATGTGTAACACGATGCTATCAAGAAGCGTTTGCTTTTCAAGAGCATTTGTTAATTTGTTCGTTAATTCATTACGATTTTCAATTTTGTTCTTACTTTCATTTACCACGTAAAGGGCATTTTCCAGCTCAGATTGTTGCGTATAAAGCTCATCTTGCTGTGCTAATAACTCCTCATTTTGTGCTAATAGATTCTGTTCTTTTTCTTGTATAGAATGGAGCATCTTCTTTAAAGCGAAAGAAAGAATACCAATTTCATCTTTACGATGTGGATCAATAAAAATCTCTGAATCCTTTCCCTCTGTTATATCTGTTGCTGTCTTCGCTAGTTGGGAAAGTGGTGCACCAATATTTGTTAGCATTCCCCTGATAATTCTAAAAAGGAACACTAGGAGAAATATGATAAAGGCAAGAAACACATTTTGATAAATGGTTTGAGTTCGCCTCATATCATTGATGGCTGTATTTAATTCTTTATCAATTACATCCATGTATTCGTGAGTCAAATCTAAAAATTCATTGGTTCTTGTTGTAGCACCAAGCTGAGCCAAATTGATTAAATCATCCTGTCGCCCAGCCTCATAATACTCGACTGCTTGAGGAAGTGTTTCAACAAAATAATAATCCACAAAGCTGTTCAGCTCTCTAACATACTCCGTATCGTCCTCATTAGTTGCACTTGCCTCCAACTTTTTCGCTAGTTTTCTAATCTCAGGCTGTTGCGAGTGTGCTCTTTTTTTCAGTTCTTCATTACCGTAAGCAAAATATCCCCTAACATCAAATAAAGCCGTATTCAGTGAGTAATACAAATCTCTTGTAATTTTCTCTTTCTCCACAATAAGGGCTCTATTTTCAACATAGTCATTGCTTCGCTTATACTGAAAATAGAGATTTAAAGACGTACCGATAAGGATTAAAGAGAGAAAAACAATCATTAACTGAATAAATTGTTTTAATATGCTTTGCTTTTTTTTCGGGCTATCTTTCATTTAAGATATCCTCAATTTTATCTTTTAGCTCCAACGGGCTAAAAGGTTTAGCCATAAAGTAGTTAGCTCCTGCCTCAATCACTTTTTCCTGTTCATATTGTTGACTCTTAGCTGAGAGCATTAAGATTTTTACTTTCTTATCTTTTTGTCTTACATGTTCAATCACTTCTAACCCTGTTAACCCAGGCATCATATAGTCTAGAACGAGTAAATCATAGCTATTTTCTTCAAATAGCTGGACCGCCTCCGTTCCATCAGCCGCTTCTTCCACTTCATATTCTTCTTCTTCAAGAGTGTCTACAACAAGCATTCTTAATACTTCTTCATCCTCAGCTAATAATATCCTTTTCACTCTTTTGTCCCCCCGTATGTTTCCTTCAGAATATAATAAGAATCCTTTAGTCGTTCACTGTATACTGGCTGCTCCCATTTATTCCATTTATAAACTACAGTTTTAGATATGGCATCAGTTTTCCCTTCCATTTCAGGTAAAGCTGACAGACCCTTTTCTGTTGATACAAAAGCTGAAAGATAGATACCTTCAATATTTTTTGTACCCTCTAATCCACTCTTCCACATATCCCCAATGATTTCTTTTTCACTCGGATCCTTAATATTTAACATTAACCATGGAATACGCAGCTCGACCATCTTTCCATCCTCACTAATGCTTACATCTGTCAAAGAGTTATAATTTTCTTCATTAGGGTTCCCAGAGCCATAAAGAAGTTTTCCCGTTTCATATGCTTCAAAAGGATAGGTTTTCCCTGTCGAAGGAATCGTTAATTGTTTATTTAGCGCCAAGCGAATCGGATGGAACACACCATTTTCCTTTTCTGAAGGATACGTTTCTTTTGGTATCAGCTTTAACCGCTCACCATATTGATAGTAAAAAGAATCATAGTAGCTATCGACTGAAATCCTCGATTCCTCTTTGCCTGCCAGTGTGACTAAGAAATCAACACCAGATGTTGTTGACACCGATTGACCAGTACGGAGCGGAATCTTTTTTTGCCCTTGATCTCCTATCGTATCAAATGTGATATATGTCGGAGTTTCTTCTAAATTTATAGATTGTTGGTAATCGAGACGCACATATATATTTGCTGCATCAGAAGTTACATACATACCTGTTAATAAATTATCTTCATCCTTCGATTGTGCTAAAGGTTCAACCAACGACTTTCTCCAGTCATTGTCTTTTCCGTCTAAGGTCATTTCTTTTCCGAATAAAGAAGGGGAAAACCCTAGCATTCCAAACATTTGTTCATTCGTCTGTATATTAGACCAATACGGTCGACGGTCTGGATTATCGAAGTCCATTGTATTCCATGTTCGTTTAAACCACTCATCCTGCCAGGAAAATACGATTCCCCCAGCAAAATTTTCTGATACTATGGTTTGAAATAGCTTCTGATCAATTTCTCCTTGATCCTGTTCACTATGATTACCTTGATCCATTCCATGGACATTTTCATGAGTTAATCCCCTTGAGGAAGGCACTCCGTACTCAGCAATGACGACTGGCATTTCGTGGGCATTTTTCAAATCATGAAGATAACCTGCATAGTTATTCTTCTCTCCACTGCTATCTACATAATTCACATAATCTTCCTCAAAGTTTAAGAAGTCTGGAAAATATGGATAGACGTGATAAGAGGCAAATAAACCAGCATGAAATTGATTTGTTTTTTTAATATGATTGGGATCAACACTAACCATATCCTCTTCCTCAGCTGGCTCAGCCGGATGAGATAATAGATCGGTTGTTACCCAGTTGGTAAAGCTCATGGAATGTTGCCAATTATACGTTTCTGCCTCATAACTTGCCATCTCATTCATTCGGACCGCTAACCACGCTTCAAATGGAGTTGCATTCTCCGTAAAGAAGTAGTCTCCTTTATACTGCTCCATTCCACTATGGACAGTGTCAGTATTTAATACCATACCTGGATCCCACTCAATTCCGATAATATACCCTAGTACATAAGGGGAAATATCGTGAGTATAAGAACCTGATGCATGCCCTAGATTTTCTGCTATGTCAGCATTGCCATGAACGATATCAACGATGTCTCTCATTTCTCTTTGAAACTCTTCCACAACAGACGGATCATAGGCATCCTTTGTCTCTAGCAAAGTTTCTTCTGTCACCCAAGCACCGTGGAATAAATATAAAGGCTTCTTGGCTTGTTTATTATATTCGTAGAATGCTTCATAAAATTGTGGAGGGTGAATGGTATAAATACGAATGGCATTCGCATTCATTGCACCAATCATTTTAAACCATCTAAAGTATTCATCTTTAGAGATGGCCGTCTCACCGGGGAAGTAACCAGGTTTAGCTATCCCCATGTTAACCCCTTTAATAAGAAGATCTTCCCACTTACCATCCTTTTGGATTTGAATAGACTCTTCATCTGTCTTGCTATTAATGGAGGTTCCATTCTCCGTAACAAGCTCCACCACTTCCTGCTCATCGGATGGTTCTAAGCCGTGACGCAGAATTTGCTTCATCATTGGAACATACACACGCCAGTAAAAAGAATCTGACTGAGCGATTTCTCTCCAATTAGATATTCCCCTTGTCTGATAAATCGACGGGATATCCCCCTCATCGGCATAATCACCAGCAAAATAATAGGCAGAGTAACTAGCATTTTTATGGCTGATGACTGCAGGAAAGGTAACTGGAATCCCATTTTCTGCAAGCTTCGATTCGGCTTCCTTTGTTACAGATAAATGGTATGTTGCTAAGATTTCATCCGTATCTCTTGCGGAAATAATATCAAACCAATAAGAATAATCGGCATCATTTTTCTTATTATTAAAGAGCTTCTCACCTAATTCAGTATATTGGAAACTTGGGCCCTCACCCTTAAACTCATTTTTATCAATGACCACAATATAATCATTGCTATCCACAAATACGAGCCCTTCACCTGAAAAATTCCATGCTCCGTTCAATTTCTCATAATTTTCTTTCAGCCAAGTTGGAACCTCTTCCCCCTCAAGCTTAGGAAAATACCTGCCAATCCAGCCTGTCCAATCGACATTTAACAGGTTAGAAACTTTTTCACGAGCTAAAGCTGAAGTAGGACTAGCAAATGTATTAAACTCAGCTATAAGGGTTTTACCTTTATTTGAAAGTAATTCCTGATGAATGGCCTCTACTTCTTCCTCTTGTAATCCACCGTACAAATGCTTAGACCGTTCTCCCTGTTGGTTTTCTCCATAGAATTCCTTTTCATAGACCCCATATGAATCCGCCAAGTAAAAGACATCATACTGTTCTAATTCTTTTGGGAGAGTGCGAATTTCATACTCTTCCCCCTCTTTAGGAACAAAACCACTATAGCTATTTTCAATACTGTACCTTTCACGATCGCTAGTGACATATTTCTCATTATTCAAGAGCCAGGTTAGTCCGCTATGTTCTCGGTACGTTTGGTCAGGAACAGTCTTATCGAGAATTAATACATTTAACTCTTTATTTGATTTGACTGCCCATAGCCAGAAAGGACTTGTTATTCCTACTAATATGATTGCAATAAATGCAAAAACAAGCATTTGTTGTTTCGAGAACCAACTCTTCATTCCGATACACCTTTTCTTTTCATTTCTCCCCAGCCCTTTTCACCAACAATAATCTGCCAAATCCCCTCACAACGCCAAAAGACAGTTAATGGACGATACCATAATGTCTCTGTCATAGAGTAAAGAAATAACTTTACGATATGTGATACTTTTGGATATTTGCGTAGACTCCACTCTTCCAATAAAACAGAGGCCATAGAGAACAATGAACCATACAAACAAGAGAGAAGAAAAATGATAATAGCAAACTCTAAATAAATCCCGCCAAAAAACAAGGAGCATAAGACATAAATATATCCAGAGAGCTCAATGATAGGGCCAAAAAACTCAACAATCCAAAAATAAGGAAAGGAAATCATGCCGATCGAACCGTATTTTGGATTAAATGCTAACTTCCTATGTGCCCAAAGACTTTCAAATAAACCTCGGTGCCATCTTCTTCTCTGTCTACGAAGAAACTTGGTTTCTTCCGGTACTTCGGTCCAACATACAGGGTCTGGCACATATACGATCTTTTTCTTTACACCTTTCTCTTTAATAAGTCGGTGCAAACGAACCACTAACTCCATATCTTCACCTACGGTAGTGGTCTTATAACCACCCGCTTCTGCCACCCAGCTTTTTGAAAAAACACCAAATGCTCCTGATACAATCAAAAGAAGATTATGACGACTTAAACCAATTCTCCCCATTAAAAAGGCACGAAGATACTCAATGATCTGCATAATCACAAGGGGATGTTTTGATAGCCCCACTTCAAGTAAATTACCATTTGATATTTTACAACCATTGGCAATTCTTACACTTCCTCCAGAAGCAATGACATCTTCATTTGAAAGCATAATTGGTTTCATGACCTTTAAGAAAGCATCTCGTTCTAGAACGGAATCGCCATCTAGTGAACAAATATAAGGATAATGAGAGAAATTCAATCCTACATTCAATGCATCTGCTTTCCCACCATTTTCTTTATCAATCAGATAAAGGTTTGGTAAAGTACTGGACTGATATATTCCTTTAATATTTTTTGTTTCAACATGCTTTCGAATCACTTTTTTAATTTCCTTCATCTCATAATGACGAATCATTTTATTAAGACTGTTGTCTGTAGATCCGTCATTAACAACAATAATTTCATAAGTGGGATAATTGATCCCTAGCAAGGAACGGACACTTTGAATCAATCCTGCCTCCTCATTAAAGGCAGGAACGATAATAGAAATTGGCTTTGTATATAAGTCATTTAGATATTCATCGTACGCTTGCTCTTTATCAAGTTTATATTCTCTTCTAAGCTGAAGAAGTGATAGCAGTAATATCACTGAGTAAAAACTAATCACCAACACCATGTATATAGTGATAAAACCACCGAAAATAATGCCGATATACTCCCCAATCAGTTGTAGCATATTAAATTTCCCCTTTTTGAAGCCACTCTGCTGCAATATCTCTAGCGTAAGGATCGTGCGAGCTTTCCATTATCTTAATTAATCGTTCTCTTCCTTTTGGTAGCTTTGTAAATGATTGAGCCGCTTGGGAACGAACCCACCAATTGCGATCATGAATTAAGGTTTCTAAAATGTCGTACGAGAACTCCGAAGGAAAAAAATGAATTAACTTAGCAAGTAGCATTCTCTCCTGCCACTCCGAACTCTCCCTTAATCGGTAAAACTGTTCAATATCGGTGGTAAATCCAATAGATGCAATGGCTTTAAGTGCACGAATTCTCGTCTCTCCCTTATATGTATGGAATATCGTTTCCACAAAAGAGAGATACGAGAGCTCTTTTCTAATTGAAATGATTTCAAGTATGGACCATTGAAGGGTAGAATGGCATTCAGAAAACTTCTCAACGAGCAAACGGAAGGAATTTTCATCTAGTTTGAACAAAATACTTCTATAGTCAAAATCTGTTAAATCAGTGTATCTTTTATTCACAAACTCAAAAACTTCGTCGAACCGACCCATTACTGCTAAAAAACGAATACTGACAATCACTTCTTCTTTCGTTATAGAACGATTTTGTAAAAGCTGTCTCACATCATCTGAGAGCTTATACATATGAAAATCTTCAATATGATATAGGGCATTGATTCTTTTGCTCCAACTTCTACCTTTTAATACTTTTCTATACCCTTCCAATAAGTATTTATCTGCCATAGCTGTGAGAGATTTGAGCTCCATTGCTCCAACGACTGTATCTGAGTAGCTTTTTAATAACTCCTCCATTGCTTTCAAAGAAAAACGGTCTCGATTAGTCATCTCATAGACTTTTCCTTCAGAGATGCTTTCAAACAGAGAAATTTCTAGCTCCTTTTTTATCGTTTTAACCTTGAGGTTTTCCTGGTTTTCTACCGTTTTCCGAATAATTAAATAAAGCAAGATAAGTAGAAGTAACATTAGTATAAAAATGGTTGCATAAAAGAGAACGATTACTTCATTTGAAATCATCATTTAGTTATCCTTTGAATAAAGCTATAGATTCTCGCTTGAAGATCCTGAATACTAAAAGGTTTTGTCACATAGTCATCTGCTCCGAGTTTAAGTGAACGAGCAATATCCTGTTCATTTTTCCGTCCCGTAAGCATAAGAACATGGAACTGTTTTCTTTTCCTCCCTGACTTCACCCGTTGAAGTACTTCAGTTCCATCCATCACAGGCATTACTCCATCGAGAACAAGAAAATGCTGACCGGAAATTTCATGTCTCCCCGAGTCAAAAAATTCCACCCCATTTTCAAAAGAACAAATATCTAGATCAACAAATTCAAATTCCATACTTTGAAGAATTTTCGTTATCATCGTCCGAATAATAACATCATCATCAATGAGGGATACATGTAGAGTTTTCTTGGCTGCTCCAAGATTTAATTGGTTGGCACTTTCGACTCTTGCTCTCCCATTTTCTTTTGCTAAATACAACGCTTGATCAGCTGTTTGAATCACGGTTTTACTGTCCATTTTTTCATCTAAAACCATAAAAACCCCAGCTGAGAACGAAATATAAAAAGTTTTTCCGTTTTCGATAAAAGGGGTGTTAAAGAATTTCTCTAACAATCTAGTAAGAACATTCTTTACGTCCGTATCGTTTGTTCTAGGAAATAAGATGACAAATTCTTCTCCTCCGTATCGAAAGACAGAATCGGTCCCCCTTATATGTTCCTTTAAAAATTGGGCAAACGTAAGTAACACTTTATCTCCAACGATATGTCCAAATGTATCATTTACCTTTTTAAAGTAATCCAGATCAAGTACAGCTACTGTAAAATAAGTGCTAGATCTCTCAATGTCAACGAGACTTCTCCGTAAAGAATCGTTTAAAAATCTGCGATTATACACCTGTGTGAGTTCGTCAATCATGACGGATTGGTCAAATAACTTTTTTCTATTTAGTTGACGCTTTACACGCAATACAAATTCCTCAAGATCTAACGGCTTCTCTATAAAATCATCTGCACCAGATTCAATAGCCTTTATTCTTGTCTCCCGGTCGTTTTCAATACTAATCATGACAGTCGGTATAAACATTTTTTCAAGATGATGATTAAGGTCTTCCAAAAGCTGAAAACCATTTTTCCCCGGAAGATTAACATCTATGATTAAGCAATCAGGTTGCAGTTCATAAAACAATTCTTTTCCTACTTCCGCATCTGTATGCGCAACTACGATCCATCCCATTTCTTCAAGTGTATCCTTTAATAAGATGAGCATGGAGATATCATCATCAATCACTTGAATAAGAGGTGTCCCCTCATCTCTAGTAATCGGCTGAGAAACATCTACCGTCTCAAAATGTTCATACTGATAACTTAAATCCATTAACTCGTAAAGGAAATCACGTAGCTCTTGTTTCTCCCATTCATGCTTTGTATCATTACGTTCAATCTCGTTCATTAAATTTGTAACAAGAGTAAATAATCCACCTAACTCAATCGTACCAGCTGTACCTTTGATGGAATGTAGAAAAAGAAACAGCTCATCTTTCGTGGCAGGTTTATTGGATTCCTTCTCAAACCATATGGAAAGCTGATCCTTAATTTTTTTGAAAAGAAGGAGTTTATATTTGTCCATATTCATTACAAACACCTCCCTAAAGGATAATCAGCCAGATTATGCTTATATTCCCCATTTTCGATCCTATTACGCATTCCCAAACTCCTCTTTATTGGTTTTCTGTTAGTTTGATTACTTTTTCTGTACAACTTTCCATGGCTGAAAGAATGGAGGCACGAAAGCCTGTTTCTTCTAGTGTTGCTACTGCCTCGATGGTAGCACCACCCGGGGTACAAACCTGATCCTTCAATACGCCTGGGTGTAATCCTGTCTCTAAAACCATCTTGGCAGCACCAAGAACTGCTTGAGCAGCCATCCTATAGGCCTTGTCACGTGCAATCCCTTGCTTAACAGCCCCATCTGCTAACGCTTCAATCATCATGTACACATAAGCAGGTGAAGAACCACTAATCGCTGGAACACTGTTCATTAACGACTCCGGAAATACTTCAACCTGCCCTAAAGACTCAAATATATGGGAAACCTGCTCTCTTTCATCGTTTAATACAAGATCATGAAAACACAGCGCTGACATTCCTTCTCTAACAAGGGAAGGAGTATTGGGCATAGCTCTAACTCCCTTTACTGGTCTTCCAAATAATTGTTCTAAGAACTGTAAAGTAATACCTGCAGCAATGGTAACCACTATCGTATTAGAGGATATCACTGTTCTAATTTCCTCAATAACCTCTTTATGTAAATGTGGTTTCACAGCTATTACTATAATATCGGCCCATTTTCCAATATCTTTATTGTTAGTAGTTGTTTGAACGCCAAACAACTCTTTTACCTTAGTTAATGTAGTTTCTGTCTTCGCACTTACCCTAATGAGATTTTTTTCTATATTACTTTTACTAAGTAGTCCTGTTAATATTGCTTGTCCCATTTTTCCACAGCCAATAAATCCAATTTTATTACCCACTATATTCACACCTTTTTATCTATGATTCCTCTTGCTATTATACGTTACTTTCACTTTGACCACTAAAAATAATGTCGATTTTTCTGTTGTTTTGAAACAAAAAACCATCCTGACATTATAGTCAGGATGGTGGTTTCTTCTATTATTAAATAGTAAATGATAGAACAACATTTTGCGGGATTTCTGCTATAACTTGATTATTTTTTTTAATAGTACCACAAGCTGGCATTTCAAAGGAGAATTCTGTTACACCTGGAGGTATGACACCATTCCCTTTTAATTGCTCAAAAACCTTCTCCATTGCTAGTTCTGGCTCAATCTTTTCCTCTGACCCTTCTACAGTAAAGCAATCCACACAAGTATGAATGATCTGTTCAGTTATTTCCTCTTGCACAAACACCATCTTAGCTCCTGCCATCTGTTCAACTTCTTGGTTATTCAGTTCGATTATCGTTGTGATATTCATAAATAATCCCTCCTATAGGTCCACTATTATTATAGAAAATGTAGTGGTAATAGGGTGAATTATTTCCATTCATTCACTATTTTTTCAAATGTTTTTGACAAAAAAATGGCGATTGATAAAATTACTTATTGATTTAAAAATTGAGTCGCCTCTTCTTCCGTAACAAAGAGATGGATAAAAGATCCAAACTTAACAATTTCAAAGATCTCAGAAATAGGTTCTTGTATGTTTGCTACAACCAGTTCTTTCCCCTGCTTTCTTGCTTGCATGACTGCATCAGCAATCACTCCAAGACCTGAACTGTTTATATACCCAACACCCTTTAAACTTAATATTAGTTTATTATTATCAGTCTGAATAAACGATTGTAACTCCTCCCGAAAGAAGTCGGCTGTTTTTAATGTTACATCCTGGTTCCAATCATAGGTGATGATTTCTCTAGCCATTGTCAAAACTCCTTTGAAAAAACTTTTTCATTCAAGCTTTCAACCTCTATTATAAATCAATAACTCGAATCCTCCATTCCCTATCTCTCCTATCTTTCTTCAAACCCAACTCTTCTCCTAGAGGAACTCTCCTAAATTTCCTATTAATAAAATAGCTCATTTTTTGCTTAGATAGGAAACAAATGCTATAAAGAAATTTTTTCATAGTCTCTTCTTCTTATAATTAACAAAAACTCCCATCCGGGAGCTTAGGTGTAAAACTGAAGCTGATAAATAGTTGAAAATAATTGCCTTCGATCCGTGATATTTAATTTTTGGAATATATTTGAGATATGGTTTTTCACGGTGTGTGCACTAATAAAAAGTACATCAGCGATTTCTTGATTGTTATAACCTTTTAACATCCATTGTAGAATTTCATTTTCTCTATTAGTTAGCAGGTTCTTAATGGATTCTGGGACATGCAATGATTGGCCATTTTCAGTTTGTTCCTTATTAGGTTCATGAAATTTAGCCATTCCCATGCTTAATAAATTGGAAAGTATCTCTAAATAGACCTCTAACTCATTTGTAACATTCTCCACTTTCACACATAAAACCGCTTCTACTTGCTGATTAACAAGAATGGGACATTCAATCATTGAACCAAATGAGAAGTTTCTTATGCGGTTATGTGTTTCACCCTGTCCCTGAAACAAACTTTCCGATACATCTTTTTTATATACTTCTAGTTGATTCTTTGTTAACTGATCACCATTAAGACTTTCATACGTCCCGTCCCTCAGTACTACAATCGCAAATGAATCCTTTACTAAATGATCTGTCATATCTAAGATTAAGAACAGCAACTCTCTGACACTCTTCAAACTACTCATTAACTTACTCATATCAATTACTCTAGAGAGCTTTGTTAAATGGTGAAAACCTACTATCTTTAATTGACGTTTCGCCTGATAAACAGCAAACATCCCTCTTATAACATCTATTGTTTGAAGATTTTTACGAGAAATTTTGTCTTTCTGTTCACTAATTAAAATAATGGCTCCTTGTGAATCGAGTTCGTTTTTAACAGGAAAAAAATATACAGACTTAGGCTTGATTTCATAAGCATATAGAAACGAAAGTCGAGGATCGAACTGTATATTTTCAATACTTTGGTAGTCGCCTTTGTCTAGAGCGCTTTGCAATAAATCTGTTATCATATCTAGCTTTAGATTACCAAGCCTCGCTTCATTCTTACCTTTTGAATGTTCCAGTATCCATTGCTCGTTCCGATTTTGTGTAACATAACAAAGCAAATCAATATCCTCTATATTTTCATAAAGCTCCTCAAAAAGACTTGCGATTTGAAGATTTTCTCGATTCATATGTAAAAGTAATTGTTGCAGTGAATGAAAACGTTGTGTTTCGAGTTCTTTTACAAAAAAAGCACTGCAAACGGTAGCCATCTTTTGTAATGTATCTAGTAACACATCTGTTTCATCTATAGTAAGAACTTTAATTACCTTTACTGCTTCTTCCCATTTTCTATCTTTAAAGATAGACATGAGATGTTCCTTACTAATATTCCCCTCTACAAATACTGAGGTTAATATATAACCATAAATCGTTCCGTCTACTTTGACTGGTAGAATTGCTATTTTTAGACCTGTTGCCTCCCCATTATGAAGGAGTAAGTAGGTGATTGGTTTAGTAATAGTAGAAGAAGTAACAACTTGATTAATTTGTTGGCGAAAAGCAATATCCTCATTGATAAACAGGTATTCTGTAACCGGATCAATCCCGGATACGGATGTAAGATACTCTCCTTTCGCACTTACAATAACCAAACCCATCTTCGACAGAGAGACATACGCTTCTTGTACATGTGATAATAGCTCTCTTGTTTTCAATTCTTCGTCACCTCCTGAGATGTTTTTTTATTTATGACGTGACTACTGGTGGGGTACCATTATTCTTCAATTACTTGAATAAAATGTCTTACGACTCTTGCAGTCAAACCCCATATCACTTTATCTTTAAAATAGTAAAAACACTCTTCCATTCTTTTTATTTGCCAATTATAGTCTTTCCCACCAACAATGGAATCATAAGGAAAACCTGGTTCTGGTTCTAACCGAGCATTTACATAATGGATATCAGGTTTCGTCTGTTTAAAAAATGTAAGTGGAACAGTGAAGATATGGTCTACCTCTTTATGATTTACTTGCATATCATTTATTGTATCTATGACTCCAACAAATGGATAAATAATATTGCCGTACGGAGATACGATAAAATCTAGCGGTACAACCTGAGATATACTTCCTTCCTTTAAGCCTAATTCCTCATATGTCTCCCTCATGGCAGTTTCCATATGGTCCTTATCTGTTTCATCATTTTTGCCCCCAGGAAAACAAACCTCACCCGGTTGTCTTCTCAATGAAAAGGCTCGGACCTCAAATACAAGATGTATTTCATTATTTATATATACAAGAGGAAGCAAAACGGAATAGGTAGAGAAGTTCTCACTTCCTAAAACAAAAGGACTTCTTTCCGACAACTTTAATATAATTTTCTCAAGCTCCATCACCCTTCACCTCCAAGTCAAAATCATTTCTATATTATAACGAACTTTTTTCGAACAAGAAATAAGCGTGCTTATTGCAAATATCTACAAAAAATTTTGTTTTAAGGAGGCTTACTTTCGTGATTGATGCTAAAATGATTCTAACTATTCTAACAGAAAGAAGGGATATACATGAAAAAACTAGAGAACAAGCGAATTGTTATTGCAGGTACTAGGAAAACGGATGAAATAAGTAAGATTATTATCAATCAAGGGGGAATTCCCCTTCTTCGACCATCACAAGGTACGACTAGATTGGATGATTCAAACATAGAGGGTGAAATCTCGAAATTACTTGCTGGAAGCTATGATTGGCTTATTTTCACTACAGGTATCGGGCTAACCATTCTTTTAGAAACAGCTGATAAAATGCAAAAAAAGGATGAATTTATTTCTAAGCTTAAAGAAAGTAAGATTGCTGCTAGAGGATATAAGACGGTAAATGTATTAAAAACGCTTGGTATTACTCCTATTGTGAGAGATGACGATGGAAGTACGGCTGGACTGGTACGTTCCCTTTCTACATGTGAGAAATTTGTTAAGGGTACAAGTGTGGCACTTCAACTCCATGGCGACCCTGCCCCACTTCTTATAAAATTTCTTGAGGAAAGCGAAGCCACATTCCATGAAATTCTTCCATATATTCATACACCGCCAAGTGAAGAGGTCATTGATTTATTACTATCAGAAATTATTGAAGGGAGCATTGATGCAGTAAGCTTCACAAGCACACCACAAGTACGATTCTTATTTGCTCATGCGGAAAAAAAGGGACAGACAACTATACTTCTTAATCAATTTGAAAATAACGTTGTGGCTCTAGCTGTTGGAAAAGTCACCGCTCAAGCACTTAAAGAATACGGTGTTAACCGTGTCATTTTCCCAGAAACAGAACGTATGGGAAGCGCAATTATTTGCTTAGCAGACTATTATTCTAAGTAACATACTGTTGCTTGCTCACTACTCCAGCAACTGATATACTTCGAAATAATTATCAGCTTAGGGGTGTGAGGTGAAAAATGGAAGCAATCGTTTATATAAGTCATGGTAGTCGCTCGAATGATTGGAATGAACAATTTATTTCATTTATAACAGAAACGATGAAAGAAAATATTGCTCCTATACAAGCGTATGGTTTTTTTGAACTTGCTACACCATCTATTGGGGAAGCCATAGAATCCTGCATACAAAAGGGAGCAACGACCGTGACTGTCGTACCTGTATTATTATTATCTGGGAATCATGCGTTAATAGATATACCAACCGAAATTGCTGACTCTCAAGCACAATTCCCTACAATACCCATTATGTATGCGAATGTTCTAGGAAGCGATCGTTTGTTTCTACCAGCAATCATGGATAAGCTTCAAGAAAAAGGCTATCAACAAACACAGGATGAACTTGTTTTACTCGTTGCCCATGGAAGTGGTCATGAAGAAACTGCTCAAGAACTTTCACAATTAACAAAGGTGGTTAGAGAAGAATTAGAGAAACCTGTTGAATGGGGATATTTAAGTAGAGATCCGCATTATTTGAAGAAGCTTGAAATGACTTTATTAAAGGAGTATCAAAAGGTTTATATTGTCCCACACTTTCTATCAAAAGGTGGATTCACGGACAAAATCGAGAGACAACTGCATGAAGCCTTTCCTAAAGAAATTGGAAACCAAATTATCTTATGTAATCCAACTGGATACCATGAACTTCTTCATACCATGATTCAAAATCGAGCACGAACACCAAAGAAACCGATCATTAAACAATAAAAGGATAGCGATTAGCTATCCTTTTCATTTTACCGTGTAAAAGTAAGATTAATTACAAACACTTCTGATTGACTCCCCAGTCTGAGTGGCGGACCCCATACACCAAATCCAGATGAGACAAAGGTATGTAATTGTTCCATTTTTTCATACCCATAATCATTTTCGTAAAGAAGATTTGTCACAATACTTGCAGGAAAGAGTTGCCCTTTATGTGTATGTCCTGACAGCATAACATCAATTCCTTGTTTACTAGCTTCTGAAAAGTCAATTGGTTGATGATCAAGCATGATGAGAGGCTTACTTTTATCGAGCCCGATTAGGTATTCCTTTAGCTGTTGTCTACTTTCGTCAGTAGGATCCTTTCTACCAATTAAATATAGGTTTTCCACCTGCACCCATTCATCCATTAAAACCGTTATACCTACCTTTTCCATCTCAGTAAGTATTTCTTTTGAGTCCTCACCATAATAATCATGATTGCCAAGGACAGCGTATACTCCTAGGGGTGCATCAAGCTTTGCCATTACTTCACCCATATTTTGTTTTAAATATGGTTCAATATAATCATCGATTAGATCCCCAGGAATTAATATGATATCGGGATTTTCCTTTTTCGCAATTGAAACTAGCTTTTCTAAATGGTCATTTCCAACAAGAACACCCGCATGGATATCTGAGGCCATTAACACCTTTAATTCTTTTCGATCCCCAGCGGTTTTATCAACCTCGATATCAAAAGTATGTATAATTGGGTTCCATGCAAGAAAGGACCCATATATTAATACAAATAAATAAAATAGTCCAACTACATTACCAGCCCATAATATAGACCTTTTCCCCAAAAAATAGACAAGAAGATTGGTGAGCGGAAGAATAATTAAACTGTATCCAACAACGGCTAACCATAATCCACTTACAATCTTAAATAAATAGATAGGTAACAACTGCCCAGCAAAAACGGACAATGATATACAAATCACAATGAGAATGTAAATTTTCTTCCATTGAAATAGATTTCTTGCTTTTAGCCAAACCCAACCATTATATCCAATGTAAAAACAAATGGCACTATACAAGAGAACAGCCAATACAATGGCACCAATCATTAAAAGCATATTCTATAAATCCTTTCTCATGTAGTTATCTTTCTTTGAAGCATATCAGAAGGATAGATATTTACACCTTGTCGATTAGTTTGTGCAATAGAATACATCGATTGTGCTACCTGTCTTCCTTCGATTGCTTTTACCTTTAATAAAGGACCTACAAATAAAAATGACATCGCTTGAAAAATTGTTGCACCGATTTTCTCTCCCAAGCGAAACTCCTGTCTATTACCAAGCAATAGAGATGGTCGAAGAATTGAAATTGTTTGAAATAGTACGGTTGACAGCTCTTCCTCTAATTTCCCTTTCATTTGCGAATACCATATGTTCGAGTGAGGATTAGCATTCATGCTACTGATTAAAAGAAAATGTTTGGCACCCAATTTCTGTGTTAATCTAGCAAGGGCAAGAGGATAATCAGCATCGATCTTTTTCATCACTTCTTTTGTTTTCGCTTTTTTAATTGTTGTTCCTAAACAACAAAAAACATCATCTACTACCATCTGTTCGGAATATTCTTCAAGATGGTCAAAATCAATAATCACTTCATTAAGTTTTGGATGTTTTATGGAAAGAGGTCTTCTTACAATAGCAGTCACCGTTTCATATTCCTTCGCCTCAAGCAATATATGTAAAAGTTCATTCCCAACAAGTCCTGTAGCACCAGCGATTAATGCTTTTTTCGCTTTCATGATACCGCTCCTTTCTATCGTACCTCTCTATTATCGTAGGAAAAGAAAGCTATTATCAACTTTTAAGCTGTAGAAAAGCCCTCGTAATGGTACGAGGGCTTTGATTTAACCGGACAATTTCCTTACTTGTTGTTCTGGGATACTTGTTTTCATTGCTCTTAAAAACGCATGAACAAGCTCTGGGTCATACAGTGAATTCATTTGGCTATGAATTTCAAACAGTGCTTTTTCAGTTGGAATACCTTTTTTATACACTCGTTCTTCTGTCATAGCCGAGAAAGAGTCAACGATTCCTAATAAACGAGCGTTCAATGGAATTTCCTTTTCTTTTAGTCTATGGGGATAACCAGAGCCATTCCATCTTTCATGATGATAAAGGACTCCCTCTAATATTTCTTTTTTTAATGGGAAATCTCCATGTCTTTGCAATTTTTCTACACCTAAGATTGGATGCTGTTTAATAATAGTATATTCCTCTTCTGTTAATCGACTAGCCTTCCTAAGAATACTCTGCGGAATATCTAATTTACCTATATCATGGAGCAAGGCTGTTAAATAGAGCTTTTCCCGTTCCTTCTCACTGACACCTAGCTCTTTAGCAAGTAAAATAGCATAATGAGCCACACGATTAGAATGCTCCCAAGTGTGAGTATCCTTTGAATGCAATAAATTGATATATTCCTGGACTGGGTCTTTTACTATGACCGCTTCCATTATTTTTTCACTCACATCAACCGTGCGTGTTTCTTCTTCTTTATAAGATTCTACTCGGTTCCTACCATTTCTCTTGGCAATATAAAGTGCTTTATCGGCATACTCTAACAGTTGTTTTGCCGAAGCCTCTTCTGAAGGTATGATGGATGCAACCCCAAGACTAGCAGTAATCATTGGAGACACCTTAGATTTTTCATGCTCGATTTGTAAAGAGAGAATTCCTTTTCTAATCTCTTTAGCAATAGTGGTTGCCTCTAATAATCCAGTCTCGGGAAGTAGTATAACAAATTCTTCTCCGCCATATCTTGCACCAAAGTCCGTTGTCCGCGGCAATTCACGAACCATCAACCTGGCAACCTTTTTCAAGCAGTCATCCCCTTGTTGATGACCATAATGATCATTAAAAAGCTTAAAGTGGTCAACATCTAATAAAATGGCGGACAACGGAGATGATGTTTGTGCCCTACATCCTTTATCCCACTCAAAAGCAAGGCGCTCATCAAATGAACGACGATTATTTATCCCTGTCAATCCATCAACAGAAGATAGCTTTAGCAATAAGTCATTGGCCTCAACCAGTTTCTGTTCAGCTAGCTTACGTTTCGTTATATTACTTTGTATCGTGACAAATTGATGGACTTCTCCTTCCTCACTCAATAGAGGAACAATCACGGAATCAACCCAATAATAATTTCCATTTTTTGATTTATTGCGTAACTCTCCACGCCAAACTTCTTTTCTATTTAACGTTTCCCACATCATTTGATAAAAACTCTGTGGATGATAACCAGAGTTTAGAAGCTGCTGTGGTTTTCCTATAAGCTCCTCTTTTGTATAACCTGAAATGCTACAAAATAAATCATTAACCTTTAAGATAACTCCCGTCGGATCGGTAACCATTACAACAACAGATTCATCCATAGCAAATTTAATATCTTCTAATTCCTTTAGAGTTTTGCTCAGTACTTGTTCTGACTTATGGCGTTCTGTAATATCTGTCATTGTTCCAAATGTACCTAATAAGTTCCCATCACTGTCATAGGAAAATGAAATATTCAACTCCATCCAAAGTACGTCATGCTTTTTGGTGTAAAATTTAATTTCTAAACGGGTCCGCGCTTGTTTTTCATCTATCAACTTACTGATTTTTTTGATGTTCCTTGTTCTTTCTTCGGGAACAACATAATAAAGATAGTGTTTGTTTAAACTATCCTCCACCTTATATAAGGTTATCTCTTCCCAGGCAGCATTTAGGAAAACAATCTTTCCCTCCCGATTCGTTTGGAAAATCACCTCTCTTACACTTTCTACTACGGTTTGAAATTTTTGTTTTGTTAGTGAAAGTTCACTCTGTTTAAGAAGGATTTCATCATGCTGTTCGGAAAGTTTTTGATTCTTCCTTTCAAGCTCAGTATATGCAACTCTTGATCGATGCACATGTAAGATTAAGTACATGGTAAAAGTACCTGTTAATGCACTTAGCATGGCAAAAATCCAAAAGGGTGTTGAATCCTGCTTTGCATATCTATAATAATCGAAGAAGTAGCTTAAAATGGTTACTAATGTAATGGAATAAATCCATCTGTTCCATATATTATCAATCTTTCTATTAAGAATAGAAAGTAAGAACCACATTCCTACTAAAAAATATACTGAGGGCTCAGCGATAATTGCCCATCCTAATTTTATAGACAATCCCCCAAAAACAATGATCATCGCTCCGATTAGTGATGCTCCTCCACCGAATAATCCAATGATAAGAAAAGGTAGATGATAGAAAGATAAATCCACTTCCCGCGCTCCACCAGGTACAAACATCCATAGGAGTAGAGAAAATACACCTGCCAACCCACCAGCAATCATTTTATGAGGAATTGGAGAATTTAGTGTAAGAATGTTTTTACTTAATTGGGCTGAAATAAAAAAATACGCTACTACAATTACTCCATCGAGAATTAAGTGATAAGGCATAAGCTGTTCCTCCTAAAAGTCAAACGAGACTTACTATTTATATCGGATGATTTTGTTGGTTTTTGATGATTTTTGTCGATAATGATGAATTATTAAGTTTAGATGCTCAATGCTGTGATTGTACATCTAGGATTTCAAAGAAATGTCAAAAGGAAAGCTCCTGCTAACGAGCTTTCCTTTCTTTTTCTTCTATAAGTCTTCTCCATTGCTAGCAATAACTTTTTTATACCAATCAAAGCTTTTCTTTTTATATCGTTTGTTTGAGCCTTTTCCTTCACTGTCTCGGTCGACATAAATAAATCCGTAACGTTTTTTCAACTCTGCTGTTGACGCACTAACTAAATCAATTGGCCCCCAAGAGGTATAGCCCATAATTTCGACGCCATCACCAATTGCTTTTTTCATTTCTTGAATATGTGCCTTCAGATAGTCAATTCGATAATCATCGTTAACCTTCCCATCCTCCTCAAGCTTGTCTACAGCACCAAGACCATTCTCAACAATAAACAGAGGCTTTTGATAGCGATCATATAATTGGTTACAAACGGTTCGAAGTCCAACAGGATCAATTTGCCATCCCCACTCGGAAGATTGTAAATATGGATTTTTCACGCCTGCCATTAAGTTACCTGCAGTTTTCTCATTTTGATGTTCAGGAGCGGTACTTGCTACGAAAGACATGTAATAGCTAAAACCAATATAATCCACCGTATTCTCTTGGAGAAGTTCAAGGTCACCTTGCTCCATTTGAATAGTAATCCTCTTTTCCTCTAAATCATTCATCATATAGGTAGGGTAATACCCTCTTGATTGTACGTCAGAGAAAACCAATGTTTTTCTATCCTGAGATAAAGCTGCAAACATATCCTCCGGCTTTGGACTATAAGGGTACGTAAGCATAGAAGCGATCATACAGCCAATTTGAGCAGTCGGATCAATATCGTGACCAATTTTCACAGCTAATGCACTTGCCACAAATTGATGATGTGCAGCTTGATAAAGATCCTGCTCATTCCTCTCACCATTTTCAAATAATAATCCTCCACCAGTAAAAGGGGCATGAAAAAGAACATTGATTTCATTAAAAGTCATGTAATACCTTACTCTACCTTTAAAGCGGGTAAATAAGGTTCGAGCAAAGTTCTCATAAAAACCAATTAATTTTCTATTTTTCCATCCACCGTAATTTTTCACAAGGCTAAGAGGCATCTCATAATGTGATATCGTTATCACGGGTTCAATATTATACTTTAACAATTCGTCGATCATCTGATCGTAAAATTGAAGCCCTTTTTCATTTGGCTCTGTTTCGTCCCCATTCGGAAAGATGCGCGTCCATGCAATCGAAAAACGGAACGCTTTAAAGCCCATTTCTGCAAATAAGGCGATATCTTCCTTATACTTGTGATAAAAATCTATTCCCTCATGATAAAGATTAAAATCCTTCATTGAAAAATCAGGTGGAAACATAATCCCTTTTGGAGACACATCAGCTGTTGATAGACCCTTTCCATCCTCTTGGTAAGCACCTTCAAGTTGATTAGCCGCGACAGCGCCACCCCATAAAAATCCATCTGGAAACTTTGTATTCTTTGAATTCAATCCATTCACCTCAAATAATTAATTTTCATATCACTTACGGTTTAGTTCGATTAATTGATCCCCTGATTTGATTTGTGTTTGTTTGGTTTTCACTAACGTGTACTCAGCATGGTTAGTTACTACTATAGGTGTAGTCACACTTAAGCCCTCTGCTTTAATACTTTGAATATCAAACTCAATTAATAGTTGCCCTTTTTCTACATGGGAATCCATCGATACATGAGATGTAAAATATTTCCCTCCAAGTTCAACAGTATCCATGCCAATATGAATTAAAATTTCTACTCCATCATCTGTAGTAATACCGATAGCATGATTAGTAGGGAATAAAGCAGTTACTCTTCCAGAAACCGGGGCAACTAACCTTCCTTCTGACGGTTCAATTGCCACACCATCTCCAAGAGCTCCAGAAGCAAAGGCTACATCTTTAATGTTAGAAAGAGGTAGAACTTCTCCACTAAGCGGACTGAAAATAGTTACTTGTTTAGTTTGAGATCCTCCTGTTTGTGAAGTACTTGTTTGACTATCTTTTTTCTGATTAGATGCATTTTTTTCAACTGCTGAATCTTGTCCTTTTCCTAAGCCAAATAAATAAGTCAAGATAAAACCAAGCGCAAAAGCAACAACAATGGAGATAATTAATCCCCAAATAGCAAGAGTGGCTCCCCCTTTAGGATTAATGTGAGATGGAATTCCAAAGATACCCAAACCACCAATCATATAAAGCTTAACACCGGTTGCTCCTATGATTCCTCCACCTACGGCAGCTGCGATACAGCTAATAATGAAAGGTTTCTTCAAAGGCAAGGTGATACCATAAATAGCTGGTTCAGTTACGCCGAAAATACCTGAAATAAAGGCGGGAATACTCAAAGATTTTAACTTTTGCTGTTTTGTTTTTAACCATACACCTAAAACTGCTCCAATTTGGGCAAAGGAAGCGGCAAAGGTAGTTGCTAGTATTGGGTCTGAACCGAGTGTAGTCAGATTGTTAATGGCGATAGGAACAAGTCCCCAGTGAAGTCCAAAAATAACAAATACTTGCCATAAGCCACCTACGAAAATACCAGCAAGGATTGGACTTAAATTGTAGATAAATAAAGTAGCCTGTCCTAATAAATTCCCTGCCCAAGTAGCGACTGGTCCAATTACGATAAATGTGATTGGCACAACAATTAATAATGTAAAGAATGGAACTAAGAATGCTTTTACAACATCAGGAATAACTTTCCTTAACCCTTTCTCGACCATTGCTCCAAACCATGCCGCTAATATAATGGGGATAACAGAGGAAGCATAACTCATTAATATAACAGGAACACCTAGGAAGGTAATAAAAACAGGTGATTGGAACATTGATCCTGTAAATAAAGTAAATAATGGCTCTCCCCCTGTAAGGGTAGTTAGAGTAGGATAAACTAACGAGGCACCAATAGCCATTCCAATAAATGTGCTACCACCAAACTTCTTAATTGCCGTATATCCTAAAAAGATAGGGAAGTAATAAAACAAGGAATCTCCAATTGCATTTAATATTTGATAGGTACCTGAAGTAGCGTCAATCCATCCGAAAGTAACAAAAAGAGCATTAAACCCTTTGATCATCCCAGTTGCAGCTAACACTCCAAGGATTGGTGTGAAGATGCTCGCGATTATATCAATGAAACGGGCAAATACTCCACCCTTTTCTCCTCCCCCATCTTCTTCCACAGGAGATTGATTTTGGAACCCTCCTATCTCAACAACCGTTTTATATACATCGGGCACATGGTTTCCAATGACCACTTGATACTGCCCACCGCTTTTCATCACGGTAATGACGCCTTCCATATTCTTTAACGCATCGGTATTTGCTTTTCCCTCGTCTTTTAGCTTAAAGCGCAATCGTGTAATACAATGCACCACACTATTAACGTTTTCTTTCCCGCCAACATTTTCGATAATGTCTTTGGCCAATTGCTCGTACTTAATAAGGATCCCTTCTTTCTATTTAAAAAATAATTTAATGAACACAACCTCCTTTGATATTTTGTTCAAATGGAAATAGCTTATACGAGTACCCATATTTTGCATTTGTTTGCTAAATAAAAAACCAGCCACATGGCTGGTTTTATGCAAATTGTTTATTTTCTTCTTTCTTGAAGAAGCTTTTCATCGCATGGAACACATCGGATTTCTGTTTGAGGATATAGTATCTGAAGTCTTCGTGTTTGATGTTTTTATACGCGGACATTAGGGTCGAGTGGCGGTTGTATTGATTTACTTCTCCGTATCCAAACATATTGGACACTTTCATTAATTCCTCTACCAACTTCACACAACGTGCGTTATCAGAGGTTAAGTTATCTCCATCTGAGAAATGGAATGGGTAGATATTAAATTTTGCAGGATCGTATTTTGTTTCAATAAGTTCTAATGATTTGCGGTAAGCAGATGAACAAATCGTTCCTCCGCTTTCTCCTTTAGAAAAGAAGTCCTCTTCAGAAACGACCTTTGCTTCAGTATGATGAGCAATAAACTCGATCTCTACTGTTTCGTACTTTGTTCGTAAAAATCTTGTCATCCAGAAGAAAAAGCTTCGAGCCATATACTTTTCCCAAAGGCCCATTGAACCACTTGTATCCATCATTGCTAACACAACTGCCTTGGAATCAGGCTTAATAATCTCATTCCAGGTTTTAAATTTCAAATCTTCTCTATAAATAGGATGAAAGCTGGCCTTGCCTGTCATTGCATTTCTTTTATAAGCGGTCATCATCGTTCTTTTCTTATCAATGTTCCCCATCAAACCTGTTTTACGGATATCATTAAACTCAATATCCTCTACAACGTTTTCGGACTTTTCCTTCTTTTTTAAATTAGGCAGTTCCAACTCCTTAAACAGTGCTTCCTCAATGTCCATTAAAGACACTTCTGCTTCAAAATAGTCTTCTCCCGCCTGATCTCCTGCTCCTTGCCCTTTTCCAGGTCCCTTTTGATTTGCGGATCCATCTCTAGCTACAACATCACCAACTTGGCTTTCTCCATCTCCCTGGCCCACATGTTTGTTTTTATCATAATTATAACGAATTTTGTATTCATCCAGTGAGCGGATCGGGATTTTCACCACTTCTCGACCATTGGACATAACAATATTTTCCTCTGTTACTAGGTCTGGTAAATTGTTACGGATCGCTTCCTGAACCTTCTCCTGATGCCTCTGTTGGTCGTCATAGCCTTTCCGGTGGAGGGACCAGTCTTCTTGCGAAATCACAAATTGATGATTATTTACATCTGCCATAGTTTTAACCCTCCTAATTTTTTTGTCACCATTTTCACAAAACGCTCATACAATATCCCGAGTGTAAAATGGAGTGGGAAACGTTGATTACTCTATCATATGCAGGAGGTCGTAATAATTTACAAATAATTTTGACAATGAGACATTTGCCCATATTGATGGACAAGCCTATTTATTGCTATTCAAGTACATTAGAGGCTCTCATCATCCTAAAAATTCACTGTAAGATGATCTGACGGATTATATGAGTAGCTCTCCTAACTCCCCAATGTAAAACTTAGTACTATAAATATTATTTCGGGAAAGAAAATATGTTTGTCTTTAATGGGAAAAGAAAAAGAGCTAGTCTTTTAACTAGCTCAATATTTCTTGAAGGATTCTATCAATTGACGCATGGTCCTCTGGCGAGGAATCTATATGCTTCCATACTACTTCTCCGTTTTCATTAAAAATCCAAGATCCTCCCTGAATATAGATGTCCTGCGTTTTTAATGCCTCTTTTACGACTTTCTTTTGATTTTCTTCATCGGCAATAAACGCTTTAGATCCACCTGTTACAAAAGCTTTCCTAGCCTTCATTAGAAGCTTCCACTTCTGCATGGACTCATGTCCCATGCTTTTATACAGTGCTCTCGCAGGGTCACCATATATATCAAATGGAAATGGACCGAATGCATCAATAAACGGTTCGAGCAAGGCTCTGCCTGACGGTGTAATAACAATTACTTGTGCACCATTTGAAGTCAAATGACTATAATGCTCACGCAACTGCGTGAGGAATTCTCTGCATACGGGTCAGCCAGGATGACGGACAAAAACAACTAAACTCTTTTTCCCATGAATGATTTGTTGAAATTCTTCATCTTCTGAATAAGGCTTTTCTAATACAAAATTCATGCTTCACCTCATAAATTATTGGTGTAATTTTAATTTTGAACAATTTAATTTTATAAAATATAAATAAAGTAGTCAATGTACAAATTGTGAAAAAAAGCATGCGAATCAGCCGCATGCTTTAAAACTTTGCATCTAATAAACGATGCTTACTTTTAACTTTTTCTATCTTTTCTTTTGTTTCGTTTGTTTGATCTAATTTCGTTTCCTGCTGTGGATCCGGAATTTTATTCTCTTTTTTAAACTCTTCATTCGTTTTCATTTGTTCTATTTCTTTTCCAAGGTTCTTCATTTCTTTCATATCCTCAGCCATGGAACTGTTCTGAGCAACAACGTTTTTGGCCTTTTGATTTGTTTTCATGATTATCACCTCGATACTCTTTACCCGAGATGGACAAGCGGTAAACATAAAAGAAAAATGTAGTTCTATTTGACTGTTCGAGCTTGTTTCCTCCTCCAAGTGGCAATTAGAACCCTTCTATTTGACCGCTCAAGCCTGTTTCCTTCACCAATGGGCAGTAGAACTCTTTTATTTGACGATTCGAACTTGTTTCCTTCCCCAACGGGCAATTAGGATCCTTCTATTTGACCATTCGAAGCGTTACTCTGCTCCAACGGGCAATTAGGAGCTTGCCCAACCATATCTATATAAAAAAGGACTGGCACTCTAGCCAGCCCTCCTTTTATTATCGGTTTAACAAGCTACCAACATAACGAAGCAGTTCGTTTGCAGAGGTAGAATTATAGCCGTGCTCATCAATTAATCTTGCTACTACTTCATTAACCTTTTTCAGCTGTTGCTCATCTGGTGTCTTTGTGGAGGTTGTAATTTTCACAACATCCTTTAAGTCAGCAAACAGCTTCTTCTGAATCGCTTCACGTAGACGATCGTGAGAATTGTAGTCAAAACGCTTGCCCTTTCTTGCATAGGCTGAGATACGAATTAAGATTTCTTCTCGGAATGCTTTTTTCGCATTTTCAGAAATACCAATCTGCTCTTCAATGGAACGCATAAGTTTCTCATCTGGATTGATTTCTTCACCAGTTAGTATATCGCGGAGCTTCGCCTTATTACAGTATGCCTCTACATTATCCAAGTAATTGTCCATAAGCGTTTTTGCAGACTCTTCATACGAGTATACAAATGCTTTTTGGACTTCTTTTTTCGCAATGTCATCATACTCCTTGCGAGCAAGCGAAATATAATTTAAATACTTCTCTTTTAACTCTGGAGTAATTGATGCATGTTGATCTAAGCCCTCTTTTAAAGAACGAAGAACATCCAGTGCATTAATAGAAGACATTTCTTTTCTAATAATTGTAGAAGAAATACGATTGATTACGTAACGAGGGTCAATTCCACTCATTCCCTCATCCGCATATTCCTTCTTCAACTCATCTACATCAGCACTTGAGAAGCCTTCGACATTCTCTCCATCGTAAAGACGCATTTTCTTCACTAAATCAATGTCACCTTTTTTCGGTTCCTTTAATCGAGTTAGGATGGTGAACATGGCAGCAACTCTTAAAGTATGTGGGGCTATATGAACATGTGATACATCACTTTCACCAATCATTTTTGCGTAAATTTTCTCTTCCTGACTTACTTTTAAGTTATAAGGAACAGGCATAACGATAATACGTGAGTGTAATGCTTCGTTTTTCTTATTTGAAATAAACGAGCGATACTCCGTTTCATTCGTATGAGCCACAATTAACTCATCTGCTGAAATGAGTGCAAAGCGACCGGCTTTGAAATTCCCTTCTTGTGTGAGAGAAAGTAAGTGCCATAAGAATTTCTCATCACATTTTAACATCTCCTGGAACTCCATCATACCTCGATTGGCTTTATTTAATTCTCCATCAAATCGATAAGCTCTCGGATCAGATTCTGATCCATATTCAGCAATGGTTGAAAAGTCGATACTACCTGTTAAGTCTGCAATATCCTGTGATTTTGGATCGGATGGACTGAATGTTCCAATCCCCACACGCTTATCTTCAGAGAAGAAAATACGCTCGACAATGACATCCTCAATTCTTCCGCCATACTCCTGTTCCACTCTCATCGTATTTAAAGGAGACAAATTCCCTTCAATTCGAATACCATATTCATCGTAAAAATCTTTTCTTAAATGGTGCGGAATGAGATGTAATGGATCTTCGTGCATCGGACAGCCTTTAATCGCAAAAACAGCGCCTCGTTCTGAATGCGAATATGCCTCTAATCCACGCTTTAGCATTGTAACTAAAGTGGATTTCCCTCCACTAACTGGTCCCATAAGCAAAAGAATTCTCTTTCTAACATCTAAACGTTTGGCAGACGGGTGAAAATATTCCTCGACTAATCTCTCTAACGACTCCTCTAAACCAAATAACTGGTTACTGAAAAATTCATATTTTTTACTCGTCCCGTCTTTTTCAATTCCAGCATCTTTGATCATATTATAAACGCGAGAATGTGCCGACTGTGCTACCCATGGACTTTCCTTCACAATTTCTAAATACTCTGCAAATGTACCTTCCCACTTTAACTTTTCCTCTTCTTGTCTAAACATTTCGATCTTTTTTAAGATATCCATATGGACCTCCCCTGTTTGAATGATCAGAGACGATTAATATAATCTATGCACCCGTACAAATGAACATGCCTAATGAGGGAGAGTAATATTGTCCTTTTTTAGAAACTCTTTAGGAACTTGGCTAAAAAATATCTCTTCAATTATTCACACTATGTTTGAAATAGGCTATAATAAGCCTATATGTAAACGTAATCTTTTGCAGAGGAGGCTACATACATGGGATTGCTTCTTATTTTAGGTGTTATGGTTGCATTTCTAGCTGCAATTTTTACTGCAGGATACGATGATAAGCCAGGTGTAAATAAGTAAGAAAAAGCTGCCGATTTCTATGGCAGCTTTTTTCTTGTTTTCCTCCTTTTAAAAAGGCCGTTCTATAATAGAACGGTCCCTTTATGTTAGGTGTAGATAGTTTTGCTGTCTTAATGCCTCATACACTAAAATAGCTGCCGTGTTTGATAAATTCAATGAACGTACATGCTCATCATTCATAGGAATTCTTAACGCTCGATCAAGGTTTTTCTCTCTCACCTCTTGTGGCAATCCAGTTGTTTCACGACCGAAGATGAAATAATATTCTTTTTCTGAATCACTATAATCAAAGGATGTATAGTTTTTCTTTCCAAATTTCGTTAAGTAGAAAAATTCCCCGCCTGCATTCTTTTCATAAAATTCTTCTAATGAATCATAGTAATGGATTGTTACCGCATCCCAATAATCTAATCCCGCACGCTTTAATTGTTTATCATCAGTTGAAAAACCAAGCGGTCGAATCAAATGTAGTGTTGTATCTGTTGCAGCACATGTACGAGCGATGTTCCCTGTATTAGAAGGGATTTGTGGTTGAAATAGTACGATATGGTTTGGCATGGTGTCACCTCTATAGTTAACTGTCAGAGGATATTATACCATTACTCTTTACTCAGAGCCAAAGCTCATACATCGTCATTAATTTGCAAAAAGATATATTTGATATTTGGTGTATATGCCGTTGAATCTTTATACGCCCAATATCTTTTTCTACTATTCGTTGTATGTGCGTTTACGAGCGGCATTCCGTCTGCATCCTTTGCTGTTACAATCGTCGTATGATTAAATCTCCCATCCCCCTCGAAGTCATAACAAATAATATCACCTAACTTCAATTCTTCTGGTCGATTCACTTCAACTGCCCGCAATCCTACCCTAGCATTCGGCAAATACCACCGGAAAGAGTGGGCAACTGTCCAGCTATACGTCCAACTATTATTTTGCATCCACCAGCCCTTTGATCGGTTAGGATACCCCGTCATCGGTGCCCCTCCAGCGCGAAGACATTGGGATATATAGTTCGTACAGTCGTTCGTAAACTTACTAAAGCGCGGATTATAACTGTTCCACCATGTTTCCGCATATTTCACAGCATTTAAACGGTCGTATTCAAAGCTCAGTCGTTCATCAAATACCTCATTAATACTTGCTTCTGCTTTTTTTACAGTAAAATCTGGGGAGAGTTCCTCATCATCAACCAATGTTCCTTTATAAAACTCCGCTTTTCTTTCCTCTATTTCTTCCTCTATATATAATGTTCCTTTATGGTTAATCAAGTATTGAAAGTGAACCTGGTAATAAACGTGAGCGATGTCTGCTATATACTCTATGTTCTGTATTTTGCCGCTAGCTTTGGCTTTAACAATTTCTCCTTCTCTCTCTGTTAGCCCTTGTTTCTTCATCTTTATTTTCTCGCATTCCTCGTTTGTATCTCGTGTTTTTGTTACACATTGCTTAACCCTTTTCTCGAGTAACACTTGAAGCTGTTTTCTCACCTTTTTCACTCCCTTCAAGTACAACATATGAAGAAGTTGAAAAAAAAATGAGAGTAACAAAGTACTCTCACTGAATGAATGATAATCCTTTATTTATTTCGTCAAGAACCTCTTGGTCCTCTTCTTTTTGCTTTGCAGTCAATAGTGCATCCATTGCTATAGTTCCACCAATTTTCCCTAGTGCCCAAGCAGCCGTTCCTCTTAACACTGGTCTTGGATCCTTTTTCATGACTTCGATTAAATCCTCAACAGCTGTCTCATCCTTATAATGAGCAAGTGCGATAATGGCATTTCTCTGAATCGGCTTTTTCCCACGCCAAGATCCCGATACATGTCCGAATTTTTCTTTGAACTCCCGATTACTCATGAAAAGTAAAGGGCGTAAAAGGGGTTTTGCAATCTCTGGATCAGCTTCCATTTCTTCATGAAAATGAATATCCTTTCCTTTATTTTCAGGACAGACCGTTTGACATGTGTCACAACCGTACAATCTATTTCCAATCTTTCCTCGAAATTCGTCTGGCAGAAACCCTTTCGTTTGTGTTAAAAAGGCAATACATTTGTGAGAGTTTAGTTGCCCGCCTTGGACAAGTGCTCCTGTTGGACAAGCATCTACACATTTATTGCAATCTCCACACCCATTTTCAATCGGTTGATCTGGTTCAAGCGGGAGATTCGTGATCATTTCCCCTAAGTATACGTAGGAGCCAAACTCTGGAGTAATAATAGCACAATTCTTCCCACTCCAGCCAATCCCTGCACGTTCTGCTACGGCTCTATCAGAAAGCTCTCCTGTATCCACCATTGATTTAACATGGGCTGCTGGAACTCTCGATTGGATGTAGTCCTCGAGTTTATTTAAGCGCTCACGAAGTACTGTATGATAATCCGTTCCCCAAGAAGCTCTACAGAATATGCCTCTTCTCTCTCCTTTTTTGCTTGCCACTCTCGTCTTCATTTTAGATGGATAGGCAATTGCAATGGAGATAATGGAAGCAGCCTCTGGTAAAAGCAGAGATGGCTCGACTCTTTTATTAATATCTGGCTCTTCAAAACCCGACTGATACTCTAGCTCTTGTTGCCTTACAAGTCTGTTTCGTAACTCAGAGAACGTCGATGCTGATGTAAATCCAATTTTATCAATTCCGATCGTTTTGCTATATTCAATAATATCTATTTTTAATTGATGATAATTCAAGCGTCATTCACCTCGTTCCATACTTACAAATACGAAATCACTGCATTCTATGATAAACTATTTTAAACACTTTTTGGAGGTGGAAAGTTTGGAAATAACGATTTCTCCTGAGCTGCTGGCACTTGTCCCAGGTTTTAAAATGGGCGTCATAACATATAAAGACATTGAGGTTGGATCCTCCCCACAAATGCTTAAAGGTAGACTACAGCTTTTTCAAGAATCATTATTTTTCGACTTAGAAGAGAAGCAACTATCTGACCTTAAGGGAATTAGTGAATGGAGGTCTATTTTCAAGAAAACTGGTAAGGACCCTAATCGCTATCGTCATTCAGCTGAGGCTTTATACAGACGTGTCAAAAAACAAAATTACATACAAAGTATTAACAGTGCCACAGATTTAAATAACTTCCTCTCATTGAAGTATGAGATTCCTTTAGGTATCTATGACCTTAGTCAGCTTAGTGGGGACATTATTATTAGAATGGGAACGGAAGATGAAGTATACGAGGGTCTTAATGGGCGTAGTAATTCCCTTCATCAGTTAATCATTTCCTCCGATGAAAAAGGCGGGTTTGGCAGTCCTTATGTTGATTCTCTGAGATCTGCTGTCACGGAAGCAACTAGAGATGCACTACACCTGATTTATTTACGTCCGTCTATAACAGTTGATGAAGGACAACTTTTGACACAATCCGTTATGAACATGTTTACACAAATTCATGGTGGGGTTGGAGAATGTCGAGTGATTGGTAATTAAACAGTAATTTTACTCCCCTGTGATTGACAGGGGAGTTGTCTTTTAGAAGTCAAAATTATCAGGGTCTGGACCGACTCTTTTATTTTGATTTAATTCATTGATCCGCTTCATATCTTCTTCTGAAAGAACAAAATCAAATAGTGACGCATTTTCAATGATTCGATGTGTTTTTGTTGATTTTGGAATCGTCACAACACCGTTTTGAAGATCCCACTTCAATATGACTTGTGCAACAGTCTTCCCATACGCTTGTCCTATTTCCTGTAGAACAGGGTTGTTTAGCAACTCTCCTTGCATCAATGGAGACCAGGCTTCAAGTTGAATATGATGCTGCTGGCAAAATGCTTTTAGCTCCACTTGCGTTAATCGAGGGTGGTATTCGATTTGATTAATCACAGGAATAACACTAGCAACTTTCAATAACTCTTCTAAATGGTGAATTTGAAAATTACTTACTCCAATTGCTTTTACTTTGCCTTCATTATAAATTGTTTCAAGTGCCCTCCAAGCCTCTTTATATTTTCCTTCCACCGGCCAATGAATCAAGTATAAATCCAAGTATTCTAAACCTAGTTTCTTTAAACTTTCTTCATACGCCAAAATAGTAGATTCATAGCCTAAATCCGCATTCCATACTTTTGAGGTAATAAATAAATCCTCTCTAGTGATCCCTGCTTCTTTCATTCCTTCTCGGATGCCCTCTCCAACACCAGCTTCATTTCCATAAATCGAAGCTGTATCAATACTTCTATACCCATGACGTATAGCTGTTTTTATTGCATGAACCAATTCTGGCCCGTCTTCTACTTTAAAAACACCAAGTCCAAACCAAGGCATGTTTACCCCATTATTTAAAGTAGTCGTTTCTTGTAAATGTTTATTAATCATCTATTAGCCCTCCATTAGATCTTTTTTTTCAAGAATTAGGCTTACACCAGTTAAAATGACAGCTCCAAATACCATTAACGAACCAATCCATGCGGTATGAATCAATCCTATCTGTTCGGTTATTATTCCGCCAACATAAGAACCAACGGCTATACCTGCATTAAAAGCAGCAATGTTTATAGCTGATGCAACATCTACTGCCCCAGGGACGAAGCGTTCTGCAAGCATTACGACATATACTTGAAGGCCGGGAACGTTCATAAAGGCAAAGAGCCCCATGAATAAAATTGTTAGTATACCCACCACTTTGAACGGTGCAGTAAAGCTTAATATGAGGAGAATCACTGCCTGAATGAGAAACATATAAAATAAAGACTTGAGCGGTTTATGATTTGCTAGTCGACCACCTATGACATTTCCAAGCGCAATGGCAATACCATATACGAGTAAAACGACAGCAACTAATTCCTCTTTAATACCTGTAATACTTTGAAGCAATGGAGTTAAATACGTAAATACTACGAATGTCCCTCCATATCCTAATGCCGTAATAATGAACATTAGTAACAAACGTCCATTTCTTACTAAGTTTAACTGCTCACGGAATGTTGTTTTGTTCCCTTTGGGTAGTTCGGCCGGAACGAGGATGCTATTTGCAATTAAGGCTATTATTCCGACAATAACAATAGCAACAAATGCTGATCGCCAACCGACCTGTTGACCGATAAAGGTACCGATAGGAACTCCGGTAATTGTTGCAACCGTTAGCCCTGTAAACATAATGGAAATGGCACTAGCACGACGGTTTTCTGGAACTAGGCTCGCTGCAATCGTAGAGCCAATTGACATAAATACACCATGGGAAAATGCTGATAATACTCTTGCTGCAAGTAAAACACCTATTGATGTTGCTGAAGCTGCTAGACTATTCCCGATTATAAAAACCAGCATAATCCAAAGTAGTAGCTTCTTTTTCGACATACTCGAAGTAATCGAAGTTAAAATTGGGGCACCTACCGTGACTCCTAGTGCATATAAAGAGACTGTTAGGCCAGCCATTGTAACAGATATTTGTAAATCCTTTGCAATGAGAGGAAGCAACCCAACACTAATAAATTCGGTTGTCCCAATCGCAAAAGCACTAATTGCTAATGCTAATAAAGCAAATGTACTTCTCTTTCTATCTAACTTCATTATTTCCCTCCTATTTTTTACCGTTGATATGATTCCTTGGTGTATTTCATCAACAAATGCTATTATGATTCATAGAGTTCAATTAGGAAAGAACGCACTTTTAAGTGATATAGATACCTTTTAGTAAGGTAGGTACTTTTTAGTGCCTATAGGAAGGAGAATAAAAGTGGAGAAAAAGAAGTACAACATAGGTGTCGAAGCCACATTAGAGGTGATTGGGGGGAAATGGAAATGCGTCATTCTATGCCACCTTACACATGGAAAAAAGCGAACAAATGAACTAAAGCGATTAATGCCAAATATTACTCAAAAAATGTTAACACAGCAATTACGTGAGTTAGAGGAAGATGGAGTCATCAAACGAATTAGTTATAATCAGGTTCCTCCTAAAGTGGAATATGAACTCAGTGAATATGGAAAAAGTCTACAATCAATTTTGGATTCGCTATGTGCATGGGGAGAATCTCATATTACAAAGGTATACGGAGATAAAAATGAGGTTTTAGAGGAAAGTATATTAAATCAAAAATAGTTTTAGATGATCAAAATCCCCGTTTACTATAAGAACGGGGGATTAAAAAAACGCAGTACAACGTTTTTATAAACGGCATACTGCGTTGCTTATATGTATGGAGCGGGTGATGAGAATCGAACTCACGACATCAGCTTGGAAGGCTGAGGTTTTACCATTAAACTACACCCGCAAATATGTGATTCATATTTGGTACTTTTATATAATACAAAGATTCCTAAAAAAAATCAAGTATTTTGTCGAACTTTTTTTCATGTAAGGACAAAGCGTATTTTTCCCTATTGTTCTTGTTAAAAGATGTACATTCTCATAAAATAAGAAATAGAATATATCGCGCTAGGAGGGGCACATGGATGAGTGAACTTTTTCAAGGTCTACTGATTAATTTATTATTCATTCTTCTATCCATTTTGCTACTCAACTTATTAATCCTAGCCAAACACAATATTTATACCTATCGATTTGGCAAGCTGCACCTCTTCCTTTTGTCTTCCCTCTTAATGATTGTTAGTATTCTTTTGTCTGTTAAAGTTGATGAAGGCTTTGTTTATGACTTGCGCTTCATCCCTTTTCTACTTGGATGTATCTACGGTGGCAGACCCATTATATTAGGTTTGGCTAGCGTCATGATCCTAATCCGACTCCCCTTTGGTGGAAACGGTATTTGGGTTACCATTATTCTTGCAGTCATCTACACAGTTGTTATGATTTATATGTATCCAAATTTATTAAAAAAGCCTCTTTATAGCCGACTATTTCTTTTTACTTTTCTATCTTTTTTATATTCAGTGGTAGGTTTTTTAATTCCATCTATTTTATTTGATTTTGATCAGACCTTTTCTTATTTCATCTATGTAATGGTCCTAACAGCTTCTACATTTTTTGTTTGTTACTTGTGTGAAGTACTTCGAACCTTTCATCTTTTGCAAATGGAATCGATTAAGTTTGAAAAAATGGAAACGGTCAGCCATTTAGCTGCTAGTATTAGTCATGAAGTACGAAATCCATTAACGGTTGTGAGAGGATTTTTACAATTAGTACATGAACATTCGGATACGCCTGAGGATTGTAAAACCTATACTTCTCTTGCCATTGCCGAAGCAGATCGTGCATCGGAGATTATTAATGAATATCTCACCTTTGCTAGACCACATCCTGAAGTGGAATTGCCACTCGACTTGGAACAAGAGATTCAAAAGTGTGTTGAAATCATTCGTCCCCTTGCCAACAAACAAGGAATAACGATTGAAACAGCTTTTTTACATAACCACCCGATAACTGGTGATCCACATAAATTCCAGCAAATACTGCTGAATATCTCGAAAAATGGTATCGATGCTATGAAATCTGGAGGTATATTATTTTTGTTCACGAAAGAGAATGAGAATGGTGTCCATCTAAGTATTACAGACACTGGTATTGGTATGACATCAGAACAAGTCGCCAGATTAGGTGAGCCGTTCTTTTCATTAAAAGGTAACAAGGGGACTGGTTTAGGAATGATGGTCGTATTTCGTATTGTCGAAAGCATGAGGGGCACTGTGCATGTGGATAGCAAACCGATGAAAGGTACAAGAATTACCCTTTCCTTTCCTATCGATGAAACCTCTAATACATAAAATGAGCTCCTACCGGATGGTAAGAGCTTTTTTATGTAACCTAATTTAATTTCTTCAACATGGAATAGGTTAAAATAGGAGAACTATTAGGTCTATGTACAATTTCTTCATCGAAAATGGTATATCCAATCGAACGATATAAGCTTATATTTTTTGGAACTGTCGCTCTAACTTTGCAAAATATAGTTGTTAATCGTTCTTGGGTTCCGATGTCTTCCAATGATGATATTAATTTCTTTGCAATTCCAGTCCCCCTCATTTCCGGGATAACAGATAGTCTATAGAAATATAAGCTATTTTCTTTCACCTGATACCGTACCATTCCAACTGGCTGATCGTTAAGATAACAAATTAAGCTTTTTCCTCCTGAGCTCATATCTATTAAAATAGATTCTTCTGTTTCATCTAGTGCGCTTGATGGTGGCAGAGCATTCCTATATTCTTGAAATGCCTTATGCATTAAATCAAGTATAATTTGGACATCGGATTCTTCAGCAAATTTAATTTTCACTTTATCAGTCCCTTTCAAAATATATATGAAAATTTTATAGAGAGTAAAATTATTATGCAAATAAAAAAGATCCTTAAAACTTAAGCAAAATTTTCTTATATGTATTACCAAAATTGACTTAAGTTTATATATCCCTTAAACTTCTATTAATTCTTGAAAGTATTATTTGAATGGAAAGGATGTTTGAAATTGAGTGAGGAACAGCAATCTATACCGACCTACTCTCTTAAGGAAAAGGCAGTATCTTTTCTTCAGCTCGTAGCCTCTGGGAAAGTTCGTGAAGCATATGAGAAGTACATAGAATCTGACTTTCGTCACCACAATCCCTATTTCCGTGGCGATGCGGATTCATTTAAGCTCGCGATGGAAGAGAATGCAGCACAGAACCCCAACAAGATACTTGAAGTCAAACTTGCTATTCAAGAGGGCGATACAGTAGCCGTTCATTCCCATGTGAAGCAGAATCCAGAGGACCTTGGAGGAGCTGTTGTACATATCTTTCGTTTCCAAAATAGCCGCATCGTTGAAATGTGGGATATAGGTCAACCTATACCAGAGGATTCCCCTAATGAAAACGGAATGTTTTAAACAAAAAAATCCTCACAAATCTTGATTAAAATAAGATTTGTGAGGATTTTATCTTTTTAGATACCGGTGGTCGGGGTCGAACCGACACTCCAGAGGAACACGATTTTGAGTCGTGCGCGTCTGCCAATTCCGCCACACCGGCATAATTTAATTGTAAGGACTGCTATTTTGCTTTGCAAAAAGCATTGGATATTTTACTTTCGTAAAAATCCTTGGTGCCGAGGACCGGAATCGAACCGGTACGGTAGTCACCTACCGCAGGATTTTAAGTCCTGT
>NZ_JBPCCH010000029.1:0-50451 GCF_050971805.1 Robertmurraya mesotrionivorans
AGATCCATATTTAGGTTAAACTGTAAATGAGTCATTTTTATTCCTCTTTTCTATGTTTATCGTGGTTGTTAAACATTGTAGCCAAGAGAGAATAAAATGACTCTATTCTTTTTACACAATTATACGGACCTAATCAATTTACTTGCGATTATAAAAATTTATTTGCTATTCTAGAAATTTACTTGCGATTATAAAAATTTATTTGCTATTCTAGAAATTTATTTGCGATTAGCTCCGAATATTGGCAATTTCAACCCACCATCCAACCACCCGCTTGAAAACAAGCAAACAATTGCTGTATTCTTTAAAAGACAAAACACCTAAAGGATGTAAAAATAATGAGATTAAATAAATTTATTAGCGAATCGGGCTTTACTTCCAGACGCGGAGCAGACAAGCTCATTAGTGAAGGTAAAGTGACGATTAACGGGCGTGTTGCTGAGCTTGGCAGTCAGGTGGAAGCGGGAGACGATGTGAGGGTGAACGGCAAATCCATCGTGGTAGCGAGAAACTATGTATATATTGCACTTAATAAACCCGTCGGAATTACGAGTACAACCGAGCGTCATATTAAAGGGAATATTATCGATCTCGTAAACCATCCACTAAGGATTTTCCATATTGGAAGGCTCGATAAAGACTCCGATGGTTTAATTCTACTAACAAATGACGGGGACATCGTCAACGAAATTCTTCGAGCAGAAAACAAACATGAGAAGGAGTACATCGTGACTGTAGACAGACCCATCACAAAAGAGTTTGTCGCAAAAATGTCATCGGGTGTGGAAATTCTTGATACAAAAACCCTTCCTTGTAAAGTGGAGCAAATATCAAAATACGTGTTTAAAATTATTTTAACACAAGGCTTAAACCGACAAATTCGCCGCATGTGTTCAAGCTTAGGGTACGGAGTCGTTCGCCTTCAACGCACAAGAATTATGAACATCCATCTTGGCAACCTCCCCGTTGGTCAGTGGAGAGATTTAACCAAGGGAGAAAAAAAAGAACTGTTTAAGGAATTGAATTACGAACCGAAACAGTAAAAAAGCTGAAGGATTTTCTTCAGCTTTTTCTAATGATGATTGCTGGCTTTCCAATCGGATAATACTCAATTTCCTCACAGTCCCGAACAGCCTCTTCCGAGAAACTGTTTCTTCCATCAAATACGATTGGCTCTTTCATATGAGAAATAACTTCTGATAATACAAGCTGTTTGATTTCCTTCCACTCCGTAACGATAAAGGCAGCATCTGCCTCTTTTAACGCCTCTTCCACCGAAGCAGCATACACGATTTGTTCTCCAAAAATCGTTTTCGCATTACGAGTTGCAACCGGGTCGTATCCGATTACGCTTGCTCCTTCTTTCAGTAAAGAATGGATAATCGTAATCGAAGGTGCTTCTCTCATATCATCTGTCTCCGGTTTAAAAGCAAAGCCTAATACAGCTATTTTCTTATGCTTCAGATTTCCAAAACGATTCAGAGCCTTATTCACAAGAAGCTGCTTCTGTCGGTTGTTAATCATCATGGTTTCTTCAATCATTGAAAAAGGCACATGATATTCTTTCGCGATGGCTAAAAGTGCACTAACATCCTTTGGAAAACAGGACCCGCCATAACCGATTCCACTTTGTAAAAAGGCTGCCCCTATCCGTTGATCTAGCCCCATCCCTTTAGATACTGCTTCTACGTTTGCACCTACTGCCTCACACAGGTTTCCTATATTATTGATAAAGCTAATTTTCGTTGCTAAAAAGGCATTCGATGCATACTTAATCATTTCCGTACTTCTTGCATCTGTCGTGACAATTGAAGCGTTTAGAGGAGCATACATCTTTTCGATTACTGCAGCTGCCTCCTTGTTCTCACACCCAATCACAATGCGGTCAGGATGTAATGTATCTGACACAGCTGATCCTTGTCGCAAAAATTCCGGATTGGATACAACCGAAGGTGAGATTTTCTTTTGACCAGTTCCCTCCAGCCATTCTTTCACTTTTTCATTTGTGCCAACGGGTACGGTACTCTTGATCACAATGATCGCGTCTTCTTTTAAATATGGAGCAGCATCGTGGATCGCCTGAAATAGATACGTTAAGTCTGCTTCCCCGCTATTTTGCTGAGGAGTACCAACAGCAACGATTATAACTTCTGACTTCTCCAATCCCTCTTGATGCGACGTTGTAAACTGCAATCGTTTGGCATCCATATTTTTCGTAATCAATTCTTCCATTCCTGGTTCATAAATGGGGGATTTTCCGCCACGAAGAATCTTGATTTTCTCTTCACTTGTATCAATGCATGTAACATGATGTCCGATTTCTGCTAAACAAACACCTGTAGATAGTCCCACATAACCCGTTCCAATTACAGCAATTCTCATAGTCTATCATTCTCTCGTTGTTGAAAATTCATATTCTCATAGATGCCTTTTATATACTCTAGAACCACTTCCCTCATGTCTTCCCTTCTTAGCGCAAAATCGAGTGTTGCTTTCACAAACCCGAGTTTGTCTCCAATATCGTAACGTGTACCCTCAAAGGAATAAGCAAATACGGCTTGCTCTTTATTCAGTTCATTAATTGCGTCGGTTAACTGCAATTCGACATTAGGAACGATCGGTAATGACTCAAGCTTTTCAAAAATTTCTGGTCTAAATACGTATCTTCCGATAATCGCATAGTTTGAAGGAGCATCCTCCCTCCTTGGCTTTTCGACTAATGAATCAAGTGAAAATAGATTAGGAATTCCGATGGCTCCTTTTGGTTTCACAATTCCGTACTTACTCACCTCATCGTCGCTCACTTTTTGAACAGCCACAACAGAGCTATTACAGTAATCGAAAACATTCATAAGCTGCTTTAAGCAAGGTACTTCTGATTCCACAATGTCGTCACCCAGCATGACGGCAAACGGCTCCTGCCCAATAAAGCTTTTCGCACATAGAATCGCGTGCCCCAATCCAAGTGGTTCCTTTTGCCGCACATAATAGATGGTTACTAAACTTGATAATTTGCGAATTTCTTCTAAAAGCTCTACCTGGTTTTTTCGTGTTAATGTGTCTTCGAGTTCATAAGATTTATCAAAATGATCTTCAATTGAACGTTTTCCTCGCCCGATAATAATCACAATTTCCTTAATTCCAGCTGCGACTGCCTCTTCGACAATATATTGAATTGTCGGTTTATCGACGATGGGCAGCATTTCTTTGGGCTGTGCCTTTGTTGCTGGCAAGAATCTTGTTCCCAATCCTGCAGCAGGGATAATTGCCTTTCGTACCTTCATCCTTGATCCTCCCCTCTATTCCTCTCTGCCAAATGAAGCGGGAGGTACTCTCTTTCCATGAACTTTTTCAAACTACGTGGAAGCATCTTTTTACGGCGTCGGATTAAATATTGAGAAAGTATTTTTTTCTCTTCCTCGCTTACTTGCCAATCGTCCGGAATGATACTGATAATTTCCTCAATTAGAAAGTTAGGGAGAGTTTGAATCTCTTTTACTGCTTCATAAAAGTCCGATTCATCTTTTACAAATTGAGCCATTAACCGATGTGTCGCACTTTTTAATATTTTCACAGGAAGATCTTCTACTTGTTCTCCTGTCCAATTAAAGGAACCAAAGCATTCCGCATGATCAATGATCCATAGATGATACGTCTCATTGCCCGCTTCTTTTAGTAAAATATTTTTCTTCGTTCGGTCACCGTTCGATAACCAGTAATCAAATAAAATAATCGAAGCTAGCTGTTGCTCGTTTACGATTTTATTAATTTGAGTGACTTCATGTCCGTTATAGCAATCAGGAATATATCTGGACGCAAACTGATAGCGACTGATACTTGGGATAAAATCAGGAATTTGAGCAGAGAATTCATCTGGTATTTCTACAATTTGTGCATAGGGAATTGGTAGCTGTAAGTATCTGGCTAAGCAGTATGCTACCCATTCGTTTGGCAATGATTTTTCGAACCCTTGTATGAAATACTTCACTGCATACTCATGTCCATCGTCAAACTTGATTAAGTGCGTGTTTGATTTTCCTTCTAACTTCCTTACATATGAAACCGGCTTAATCATCCACCTTCACCACACCATCTATACCTGTTTCTTTTTGCATGATTGCTAGTAAAAACTGAACATATTTTTCGGCCACTCGATGAATATGGAAGTGTTCAAGGGTGTGCAAGATTGCCGCCTCAGACATCTTTTTCTGTACTTCAGGCTGGTCGACAATGAAATATAGCTGCTTGATTGCATCATCAACATTCATTCCGTGAAATAGTTTCCCTGTTTCTCCCTCTTTCACAATCTCTGTGACGGGCATCATTCGAGAGGCAACCACTGGGACTCCACAAAGCATAGATTCCACAAAGGTGTTCCCAAATGACTCCGTCTTTGTAGTCGCGATTGTACAGCCACCAGATTGACGAATCTTTGCATACACATGTGGCATTTGCTGGTAAGGAATCACTGGAAACCACTTGATGATGTCGGTTAATCCTTCTTCTTTCCACATTGCAGCAAACTCTTCTCTCTGCACACTTTGTGCTCCACCAATGACCCAAAATTCAATATCATCTCGTTCCTGTCTAACTCTTTGTGCGATTTCCACAAGCATTGGCCAGTTTTTCCTTTTATCCAATCGTCCAATCCAACCGATAACCTTTTTATCCTTTGGCAGGATGGGTTCTGAATCATAATCGATTTCTTCTTCATTTAGTGCGTAATAATAAGCTGGGTCGATTCCGTTATAGATCACTTCTATTGGAATTCCTTCAATAAGGATAGATACAAGCCCTTTTTGATAATGGGAGGGAACAATGACTGCAACCGGTTGAATGCCGCGAAAGTTCTGGAGATGAGGAGTGAGTTTCATAAGTTCTGGAGTACGTGCTTCGACTATAACTGGTCCGTTGTAATTGGCCTTTTGTAGCCACTTAAAGGCATCCTTTGTATCAACAACAATTATTGCGTCATATTGATTATCTTGTATGATTTTCACTATTTCGTTTTTGTCCTTCGTCAAGTAAACGGGAGCGATATCTTCCATAATATGCATACCACCGTGATCTGTCGTATACAGAAACTCTGTTTTTATGCCATATTTTTTAAAATAAATCGCCCGGTTACGCCACCCAGCATTCACCCCTCCAACCGTGAGTAGACGCCAGATTACAAGTATTTTCATCATGACTCTCCTTACTTTTTACCTTTTTTGCCGTTATCCGTGATTTTTTGCATTAAAATGGATGTTAGCTCTTGTCTTAACATTTTGCTTTTCTCTGCTGGAGAAGCCTTTTCAAATTTCTTTTTATCAATCTTGCTTTTCTTGTCATCTTTTTCTTTTTTGTCAGGCTTACTAAATCCATCGATGATACGTTGGATGTCTGTAAAATCAATTTTTTGTTGTCTTTTGTTTGACTCTTCTACTACCGGTTGCTGTTGTTGTTTCTGCTCTAATGCGCTCCAGTGCTCGTCAATTTTCTCCATCACTTCATCAGGATTATGCCCTCTAGCTAACATCGTTTTTACCCATTCTTCTTTAAAAACCTTGTGCATTAAGTTAACCAGTTGTTGAACATGATCTTTTTCATCCTTAGTTAACAGGCGACCGCTAATGTCCTTAACAATTGACTTCGTTTTTTCGCCCTCCAATAACTTAGGGTAAATCTCTCTGGCTAGCTCTTCCATACGCATATAATAGCTCCACTCCTCTAGAAGCTCTGGAGAAAAAGCCTTCACATGTGATAGAAACGTCTCTTTATGAGTTTCTCCTAATGAGGTTAATAGTTTCCGAGGATATGGATATACCCGGTCACGCCAAATCGTTCTTGCAACATCAATCACCCGAAGACTGCCATCTGCTTGGAGGTAAATTTGTCTCTTATGATGGTCGATTCTCTCATAGCCAATTTCCTTAAAAATGACCAGCATTTCAATAAGCTTTGCTGATAACTCTTCTGTTAACGGGTGTGATTGTAAGTACTCCCTCAAATCAATGCCCTTAATGGTTTCCATAACAATAAAAAGAGGTCCATGATCATAAATCCGTGGGAACAACCCTGTGTGCTGTCCCATCGATAATGCTTCATACTCCCTCTTGCAATCTTCTTCATTTCCGAATACCTTGACACACACATCGTCGGAATAATGAAATACTGCTCCCTGACGCCCTTTCCCGATCATTCGAAGCGGGCTATTATTGATCACTTCTACATCTTGGTTTTCTAGGTTATTTACCGTAATGCTCTTAACCATCTGTCTTAACTCGCTAGTGTTCAAAAAAAGTAACCACCTTTCTACCATACTATTCACTGTCTACAAACCAGTGTTTTATTTACATTCTCTTTACATTAGATTCATAAATTTAAAAAGTGTACAGGCTATTAACTAGGGAAAGAGCGGAATTTTTAGCTTATGGAAAAATAAAAGAGGGAATGATCCAAGTCATTCCCTCTTTCTTACTCAATACTATTCGAATGTGAACGCTGACGCTCTTGTTCAGCGAGAATTTCGTTATCCTCTGCATTGTCTCTTGTTACTTTTTGTGTCAGGATTGCCCCTACAGCAACTAAGATCATAACAGCGATATAATATCCTTTTTCATTTAGTTCAAGACTATCTGCGTTATAAAGACCGATACTAAAAAGGAATACCCCTGCAAAGAAAGTAAAATAAGCTAATACGGTGAAAGCCGTGGTATTTCTACGTCTGTACTTCATATTCATCCCCCTAAAACCAACTATAAGTTCCATTTCAGGTATATTATACCAAGTAGACATGGTGTAAATCTACACTTTTTTTCACAAAAAAAGGCTGACTTTGATTCGTCAGCCTTTCTACCTGTTATTACTCACCTTTAATCGCTTTTACTTCATCAGGATGATTATCAATCCATTCCTGTGCCACTTCTTCTGCATCACGATTATTATCTTCAATTTCAACAATCATCTTTTCAATATCTGATACATCCATGCTCCAGTTACTTAATAATTCATATGCTTCTGGCGCTTCATCTTTTAACTCATTGTTTGTTATAACATGAACTTCTGATGTATCAAAGTATCCTTCTGGACTTGGAAGTACCTTTAAATCATAGTTAGCAAACATTGGATGTGGTCTCCAGCCAAGGAAAAGAACGGGCTCTTCTTTCGCCATTAGACGCTGCGCTTGAGCAAGCATACCGCCTTCACTTGATGACACATATTCAAAATCCAATCCTAACTCTTCAATCATTTTTTGAGAGGTTACACTCATTCCTGCACCCTCTTCAATTCCATAAACCTTACCGCCAAATAAATCTTCCTTACCCTTTAAATCTTCAATGGACTCAATTCCTTCTACATACGTTGGAATGACCCATCCAAGCTCGCCATCTGCATAACTTACTGCTGTATCATCAAGACTATCCGCGTATTTCTCCATGTAATTTGCATGCATATCTGGTAGCCATGCATCCATAAATACATCAAGATCTCCTTTTGAAAGACCCGTGTACACTCCACCAGCATCAGCACTTGTTTCTTTTACGGTATAACCCATGTCTTCAAGAAGAAGCTTGGCAACCTTTGTAGGTGGGATTGTACTCGTCCACGGTGTTACTCCAAAGTTAATGGTGACATTTTTGCTGTCTTCTCCAGTTTCTTCAGAAGTACTTGCTCCACTGCTACAACCTACTAGTAAAATGAAGGTCAGTAGTAATAATAAGCTTACCTTTAGTTTTTTCAATCTTCCCCACTCCTTGACTATTTTTTATTTTTATTACCTAAACCTTGAGTAATACGGTCTAGGATAATAGCTAATACAACAATTCCTAATCCACCAACCAATCCTAATCCAACGTTAACGCTTGATATTCCGGCTAATACGGTTGAACCAAGACCAGGTGCACCGATCATGGATGCAATTACTGCCATCGATAGAGCTAACATAATCGTTTGGTTTACCCCTGCCATAATCGTTGGAATCGCAACGGGTAGTTGTACCTTCACGAGCATTTGCCATGAAGTAGATCCGAAAGCCCTTGCTGCTTCAACCATATCTTCAGGAACTTGTTTAATTGCCAGGGTTGTCATACGAACCGCTGGCGGAGTCGCAAACACAAACGTTGAAATTACAGCTGGAACTTCACCTAATCCGAATAATAGAATGGCTGGTATCAAATACACAAAGCTCGGTAAAGTTTGCATAAAGTCCAATATCGGACGAACAATTTTATCTAAAACTGCATATTTTGCAGTTAAAATCCCTAATGGAAGTCCAATGATGATCGAAAAGAAGGTTGCTACAACAACAACAGCTAATGTTAGCATCGCATCTTCCCAAAGGTTAACGGAACCAAGATATAAAGTACCGATTAAAGTAAAAATAGCAATTCCTTTTCCAGCAAGTTTCCAGGCTAATAAAACGAATAGTAAAGCAATAATTTCAGCTGGAATCATAAGAAATAAATCGGCTACGCCATTGATGAAAAAAGAGATAATGGAGCTGACGGAGTCAAAAAAGCCACCCATAACCGGGATTAACCAGTCGTAAACAAAGTCATTCGTCCAATCCTCTAACGGTAATGTAAAATAGTTCATTCTTTCATCCCCTCGCTTTGCTCTTTCCCTAACACGAGTCCCGAGAGAATCGAAACTCTTACGATAATTCCTACTAGCTTGTTTTCCTCAACAACAGCGATAGGATATTTTGATTCTGCTGCTAAACCAATCAGTTCACTTAATGGAGTAGTAGGTACAGTCGTATGAAAATCTGACTCTAGCACATCCTCAACCCATTTGTTTTCCTTATAGGCTTTGATGGCAGCATCAATTGTTAAAATCCCTTTTAGGTTTTTATCTTTATCCACGACGAAAATACTAGATAGTCCTGCATCCTCCATCTTCTTCATCGCTACTCTTGGGCCATCCTTCCACGTTGTGATAACGTCAGGCTTTTTCATAATATTAGAAGCCATGAGTACCTTCGAGCGATCCACGTCCTCAACAAAGTTGTACACATATTCATTGGCTGGATTCTCAAGAATTTCTTCAGCGGTTCCAATTTGAACGATTTCTCCATTTTTCATAATCGCAATTCTGTCGCCAAGTTTCAGCGCTTCATCAAGATCATGTGTGATAAAGAGAATTGTTTTTCCAAGCTTGCTCTGAAGCTGAAGAAGCTCATCCTGCATCTCTTTACGAATAATTGGATCTAGCGCACTGAACGCTTCGTCCATGAGAAGGATATCGGAATCATTCGCAAGAGCTCTCGCAAGCCCCACTCGTTGCTGCATTCCACCACTCAGTTGATCAGGATAGCTATTCTCGTACCCTTTTAACCCAACATCTTCAATTGCCTTTTGCGCCTTTTCCTCTCGTACGCCTTTCTCGACTCCTTGTACTTCAAGTCCGTAAGCGACATTTTCAAGTACATTGCGATGTGGAAACAAAGCAAACTTTTGAAACACCATTGATAGCTTTTTTCTTCTTGTTTGCATCAAGTCATTTTTATTCATTTTTGTTATGTCTTGACCATCTATGAGAACTTCACCATCTGTCGGTTCAATCAAACGATTGATTAAGCGAATCAATGTCGACTTCCCACTCCCTGAAAGTCCCATAAGAACGAAGAATTCTCCTGGCTTTACTTCAAAGGAAGCATTGTTGACACCGACGGTCATGCCTGTTTCTCTTAAAATTTGTTCCTTGCTTTGCCCTTGTTGTAAGCGCTTAACTCCCTCTTTTGGATTTGAACCAAACACTTTTGTGAGATTTTTCACATGAATTTTATTCATTTTATAACCCCTTTTTGTATCTCTATTTATTTGATAGATTGATAGATTGAAAAGTTGTGTATTGTAAATAAGAGGAAAAACGAAGAGAGTGAGTAGTTTAAAGTTTTCCTGCCCTTTTATTGTAGCTTGATTGTCATGTGTTTAACAAAGCCGAAATTTCTGTATATTCCGTAGATATAGTTCGTAAAGTTTTAACTGTACAAATCAAACGATAGAATGGTTAAAATTCCTCCCGAATGCTCTAGAATCCTCCAAAATAATAAGTTTCTACTTTTAAATTCAATATGATAATCTATAGATAGAAAGCTCAGGGAAGTGAAAATATCTTGAATGAACAAGACAAACTATTGAAGGCAAGAGATCGTTTTATTGATTCAATGGCTAAAAATATGAGTCTTTACGGAATTACCCATTCGGTAGGAAGACTGTATGGATTGTTATACTTTAGTGAAAAGCCAATGACTCTTGATGAAATGAAAGACGAGCTTGGAATGAGCAAAACGAGTATGAGCACAGCTGTCAGACAGCTCCAAGAACTAAATATGGTAGAAAAAGTGTGGAAGAAAGGTGAAAGAAAAGATTTATACCAAGCCGCAGACGACTGGTACGAATCCTTCTCTGCATTGTTTACCACAAGCTGGCGAACAGGCATCTCCCTTAACATCTCTACTATTAATAAATCACTGAAAGAGCTCCGTGCTCTTCATGAAAATCCAGAAACAAGTGACGAAGTAAAGGCTTCTGCAGAGTTAGATATTGAAAAATATCAATATGCACTAGATTACTATGACTGGCTTAACCGTTTTGTTGACAGCCTCGAATCAAAGGATATATTTAATCATATTCCAAAAAAGGAGTAGTGGATGTATGACCATCCGCTGCTTCTTTTTTGTTTTAATGAAATACCCAGTTTGTGGGAAGCGCAAACCTGATTTTTGTATATATTTTTGGGCTGGTCTATTTGACCGGTGGATGACTTTTTGGGTTGTTGCGGGCAATTAGAGATGGTCTATTTGACCGGTGGTTGGCCTTTTGGGTTGCTGCGGACAATTAGAGCGGTTCTATTTGACCGGTGGTTGACCTTTTGGGTTGTTGCGGACAATTAGAGCGGTTCTATTTGACCGGTGGTTGGCCTTTTGGGTTGTTGCGGGCAATTAGAGATGGTCTATTTGACCGGTGGTTGGCCTTTTGGGTTGTTGCGGGCAATTAGAGACGGTCTATTTGACCGGTGGTTGGCCTTTTGGGTTGCTGCGGACAATTAGAGCGGTTCTATTTGACTGGTGGTTGGCCTTTTGGGTTGTTGCGGGCTATTAGAGACGGTCTATTTGACCGGTGGTTGGCCTTTTGGGTTGTTGCAGGCAATTAGAGCTCCCCTCATTTACCATTCAACTACTTCACCCTCTCCTTCGGGCACTGACCCCAAGCCAAGCAAAATTAAAATGCCCCCTCCCTACAAAACTGCTAAAATATAAATAGAAGAGTAATACGATAAGGGGTCTTGCGCAATGTTTGAATTATTGCTCACGATGGTTGAACGATTAGGGATTATTGTTACGATTGCGTTCGTGTTAACACGGTTCCCTTTTTTCCGGGACATGATTTATCAAGAACAGTTGGATCGAAGACAGCAGTTTACTGCCATCTTATTTTTTGGCTTCTTTGGCATTATTGGAACTTATTCTGGATTAACATTAAGTACGGAAAGCTTACACTTTAGTTCGTGGACAGCGGGATTGAATCAAGATGAAGCGATTGCGAACTCGCGTGTCGTAGGAGTGGTGATTGCCGGACTGCTTGGAGGTTATAAAGTAGGAATTGGGGCTGGGATCATTGCTGGTTTACACCGGTTCACGCTCGGGGGCTTTACCGGCATCTCTTGTGGGCTTGCGGCTATCATCGCTGGAGTTCTCGCAGGTCTGTTTCACCGCAAAAATAAACATGTTCGATTACAATCTGCATTTTTTATCGGTGCCCTGGCAGAAGCCGTTCAAATGCTCATTATATTGCTGATTTCCCGCCCATTTGAAAAAGCTTGGACACTTGTAGAACTTATCGGTGTTCCTATGATTCTTGCAAATGGAATTGGAAGCGCACTCTTTTTACTAATCATCAAAAGTGTGATAAACGAAGAGGAGCGAACGGGTGCGATTCAAGCACAAAAAACCCTCCGTATTGCTGAAAAAACGCTTAGCCATTTACGCAATGGGTTGTCCCAGGATTCGGCAAAAGCCGTCTGTCATATTCTCCATAACGAGATCCGTACAAGTGCCGTCTCTATGACCAATACGAAGGAAATTCTTGCGCATGTGGGGCTTGGTTATGACCACCATCAAGTCGGGAGCCCTATACAAACGCAAATTACTCAGTCTGCTATCCAAAAAGGCGAAACGATCGTTGCTGATAAAAATGCCATCCAATGCCGTGAAAAGAGCTGCCCTCTTGGTGCTGTAGTTGTTGCGCCATTACGACAACGGGGTGAAACGATTGGTACGTTAAAATTTTATTTCCGTTCTGAAAAAGAAATCACTCCTGTGATTATGGAGCTTGTGTCAGGATTAAGCTCATTATTAAGTAACCAGCTCGAAATTGCTGATGTTGACCGTGCTTATCAGCTGGCAAAAGAAGCGGAAATCAAAGCATTGCAGGCGCAAATTAGTCCGCATTTCTTATTTAATACACTGAACACGATTCTGTCGCTCATTCGTCTGGACCCTATGAAGGCACGCAAGCTACTCGTTTCACTGTCGCATTTTTTACGCCAAAACTTGTCCGTTACTACACAGAGCTTAACTACGCTCGAGCAGGAACTGAAGCATGTGAAAGCTTACTTAGCCATTGAGGAGGCAAGATTCGCCAATAAATTATCGGTTACCTATGATATAGACGAAGGCACACTGTTGCAAAATATTCCTCCGCTTACGCTTCAACCCATTGTTGAAAATGCGATTAAGCATGGATTTAAAGATAAAGAGAAAAATTGTTTCATCCATATTTCTACTAAAAAAGAACCAACACATATACTTGTCACCATTGAAGATAATGGCGAAGGAATTCCTGCTGAGAGAATTCTGCAATTATTAACGCAACCCATTTCATCTGAAATAGGAAGCGGAGTCGCACTATACAATGTAAATCGCCGGCTATCTTTTGTATTTGGTGAAAAAACTACCCTTCAAATCAACAGTACATTACAACAAGGTACGAGCATACAATTTTCGATACCAATCGGGGAGGTGAACGAAGATGGATCCATTTATTAAAGTGATGGTGGTCGACGACGAACCGTACAGTCGCGAAGAATTAAAGCATCTGCTGCAGTCCTTTTCAACGATTCAAGTGGTAGGAGAAGCAGAATCTGGTGAAGCGGCCCTTATAAAGGTATTACAGCTTCAGCCGGATGTCATCTTTTTAGACGTGGAAATGCCTCGAATGAACGGAATGGAATTAGCAAAGGCACTTAAAGAATTTAAAAAACCACCTTATATTGTGTTTGCTACCGCCTATCCTGAGTTTGCTGCGGAAGCATTCCGGTATGATGCCTTAGATTATTTATTGAAGCCTTTTGATGAAGATCAGCTACACGAAACCATCCGAAGATTAGAAAAAAAGCTTGCTCCAATAAAAGAGCAAAGCAAAACTTCCGGAAAGCTTGCGATTGAAGCAGACGGGGAGATTTTATTTATTGATCCAAAGGAAGTTTACTATATTGTGAGAGATGAGAAGAGTACGAAGCTTGTTACGGGGGATCATGAGCTCATTACGAAGCTCCCTCTTAAGGAGTTTGAATCAAGGCTCGTTCCCTTTGGATTTTTCCGTATTCATAAGAGCTTTCTTGTGAATTTAACCTATGTTAAACGGCTAACTCCATGGTTTAACGGCGCTTACCAGTTAGAACTTGAAGGAAAAAAGGAGCTTCTCTCTGTGAGTAGAAACTACGTGAAAGCACTTAGAGCAAGACTCGAAATCTAATCATCTACTTATTACGCATGTTAATTCAGGTTAACGACATGATAACGTTGGAAAACTGCTTTTTAATCCAAAATTCCCCTTTTAAGCTTTCTTGTCTTTTATAATTGTTTATGAAAACGCATTCATAAATATTTAAGGGGGAATTAGTTTGTATACCTTTTTAGCAGGAATTGCCCTACTCATCGTTGGTTACTTTACTTATGGAAAGTTTGTTGAAAAAATCTTTGGGGTGAAGGCGGATCGTGCGACACCTGCATATGTGAATAACGACGGAATCGACTATGTGCCAATGAGCACACCAAAGAACTCCCTTATTCAGCTTTTAAATATTGCTGGTACAGGACCTGTCTTCGGACCGATATTAGGAGCTCTTTACGGGCCGGTTGCCTTCATTTGGATTGTCATTGGCTGTATTTTTGCAGGTGCCGTTCATGATTATTTAACCGGTATGATTTCTATCCGAAACAAAGGAGCTCATCTACCTGAGCTAGCGAGCCGGTTCCTAGGAAAAGTGATGAAGCACGTCGTGAATGGCTTTGCTGTCCTTCTTCTTTTACTAGTTGGAACCGTGTTTGTCACCACTCCAGCTAGCTTATTACATGTTGTGATTGACGGAAAAATTGCCTTATCTCTTATTATCGTTGCAATTTTTGCATATTATGTTTTAGCTACTTTGCTTCCAGTGGACAAATTAATTGGTCGTTTATATCCATATTTCGGAGCACTTTTACTAATCAGCGCGCTAGGTGTTGGAATCATGTTGGTTGTCACAGGTGCACCAATTCCTGAACTGTCATTAACAAACTTCCACCCAGATAATCTACCAGTTTTACCATTGTTATTCTTTACGATCTCTTGTGGAGCTCTTTCTGGGTTCCATGCAACACAAACGCCAATCATCTCTCGTACCACTCAAAATGAGAAACAAGGCCGTAAAATTTTCTATGGCATGATGATCACAGAAGGTGTCATCGCTATGATTTGGGCGGCTGCTGCAATGAGCGTATTTGATGGCGGTTATGCAGGATTACAAGAAGTTCTAGCTGCTGGAGGACCTGGAGCCGTTGTTAGCCAAGCGTCTACCGCTCTACTTGGTGCGATCGGTGGTACATTAGCGATCCTTGGTGTAGTGGTGCTTCCAATTACATCTGGTGATACAGCTTTCCGAAGTGCACGTATGATTATCGCTGAATATATTAATGTGGCTCAAAAGAAACTGAGCAACCGTTTATGGATTGCACTTCCTTTGTTTGCGGTATCCGCTGTTCTTACTCAGATGGACTTTAACCTATTATGGAGATACTTCAGCTGGGCTAACCAGTCAACGGCTGTGATTGCCTTATTCGTTGCTGCCATGTACCTTTACATCGCGAAAAAGAATTACTATATTGCACTCGTGCCAGGAACATTTATGCTCGTAATGGTTATCACGTATATATTAAATGCACAAATTGGCTTTGGACTTTCTATGAATACTTCATGGATTGGTGGATTTATCGGAACAGCGGTCTTAGTCATCATGTTCTTCCGAGCTGCGAAAAAAGCACGTGCAAACAATCTACCGCTTGAAGAAGATATTTCGAATTGGAATCGAGTGGCGTAATAGTTGAAGCTGACTCTTTGGGAGTCAGCTTTTTTGGGTTTGTTGTTATTTAAAATTTTCATAGATAGAAAACATCGGTAGCATCGCGGCCATTACGATCAAGCCTACAATACTTCCCAACACAGCAATCATTAGAGGCTCGAGAATTGCACTCAAACGAGTAGACATTTCCTCCACATCGTCCTCATAAAACTCGGCAATTTTCTCAAACATCGTATCAAGCTGTCCGGTTTCTTCCCCGATTCGCACCATATGCGTAGTAATCTTAGGGAATACCCAGCTGTTCGCTAACGGAGTGGATAAACTTTCCCCTCGTCTTAACGAATTCTTTGAGTCCTCCAGCACCTTCGCGACAACTGAATTCCCTGCCACCTCTGCACTCATTGTTAATGTTTGCAGTACGGGTACCGAGCTAGCAAATAGAGAGGCCATCGTTCTTGATACACGTGCTAAAATGGTTTTCTGCAACAATATCCCAAAGATGGGCGTTCGTAATGCGATTAAATCAAGCATATACCGTCCCTTTGGATTCCGTTTGGTGGCTATAAATCCTACTACTAGTAAAATGACTAAAGATAAGGCGATATACCATTGATGAATCAAGAAATCAGACGCTGCCATCACGATTTTCGTCGGAACAGGGATTTCTCCACCTACGGATAGTAAATTGTTTAATAGACTAGGTAGAACCTTTGTTAAAAGGATCACGACAACGATAACTGCAACAATAGAAACAGCAATCGGGTACACCATCGCTGACTTAACCTTTTCCTTTACCTTACGATCTTTTTCATAAAAAATGGCTAACCGGTTCATAACATTTTCTAAGTCCCCACTCGTTTCCCCTGCAAGAACCATATTTACAAAAATACGATCAAAGATTTTCGGAAACTGTGAGCATGATTTTGACAGAGATGTCCCGGAACGAACATCTTGATAGATCGTCTTTAACGCTTGTTGAAACGGCTTTGATGACACTTGCTCGGACAAAAGATTTATTGCATCGACAATCGGCGTCCCTGCATTCAGCAAGGTAGCTAACTGACGGCAAAAAATAACGAAATCCTGATTCTTTACAGGCGCACCAATAATAATATTAAGATCCTTATTTAAAATGGACTCTTTTATTTCCTTTAGCTCAGCAATATATAAGCCTCTTCGTTCAAGCTCCTCTGCTGCCGCTACTTGATTGGCAGCCATGAGCTTCCCTTTTTGCTCTTTGCCGGTAAGAGAGTCAATTCCCTTATATTTAAATTGCATGTTCTCCCCGCCTTTTGGTCAAGGTTTATTGATGCTCATCCCAGCCCGGGACGAATTCATCTGCTGTTTGTTTGGTTATCAAGCCACTTTGAACGAGTTCTCTTACCGACATATTCATCGTTTGCATGCCGAGAGCTTTATTCGTTTCTAAGATGGATTGAATTTGGTGGATTTTATTTGACCGAATCAAGTTAGAGACCGCATGATTGTTTACCAGGATTTCCATTGCTGCTCGTCTACCGTTATCCTGCGCCATCGGTAGTAAACGTTGGGAGATGACTCCGATAAGATTTCCTGCAAGCTGCGTGCGAATTTGCTGTTGCTGGGTGCCAGGGAACACATCAATAACCCGGTCTACCGTTTGAGCTGCTCCAGATGTATGAAGAGTTGCAAGCACAAGATGGCCTGTTTCCGCAGCTGTAATGGCCGTTTGAATCGTATCTAAATCACGCATCTCACCAACGAGGATCACGTCAGGATCTTGACGAAGCGCTGCGCGTAACCCAACGGCAAATGAGTTCGAATCCTGACCAATTTCACGCTGGTTAATAATACTGTTTTTATGACGATGCAAATACTCAATCGGATCCTCTAGCGTTAAAATATGTTTGCTCATATTTTCATTGATAAAATCAACAATCGCTGCAAGAGTCGTAGACTTCCCGCTTCCAGTGGGACCTGTTACAATCAGCAAACCTTGTGTTTTCTGTGCAAAGCTTCGAATGATCGGTGGAAGATAAAGGTCATTTATATTTGGTATCGTACTGTTTATTACACGGCAAACAGTGACAACCGAACCACGTTGACGGAACACATTCACACGAAAGCGACATACACCAGGAAGGCCATATGAAAAGTCAATTTCTCCATTTTTTTCAAAAATCTCCAGCTGTGCCTCATTCATCAATTCACGTGCCATTTCCTCGGTATCATTCGGCTTAAGAATGGCTGTTCCAACCTTCTTTAGCTTCCCATTGATACGTACAATGGGCGTCACACCTGTAGTAATGTGTAAATCCGATGCCCCATTTTGAAACGCAAATAATAATAGTTTTTGAATCATCGTGCTCTTCCCCCGTTATTCTACCGTTACGCGATAAACCTCTTCTAATGTAGTTAATCCTTGTGCTGCTTTTTGCAATCCATCCTCAAACATAGATACGAAACCTCTTGTGTTTACGTACTTACGATAAGCGGAGTCCTGCATCTTTTGTGTAATCATATTTCGTAGCTCATCATCAATGAGGAGTGTCTCATGAATGGCCATCCGTCCGCGATACCCAGAATTATTACATGCGGAACAGCCTGTCCCTTTTCTCAGTTGGCTTGTATCAATTCCTCTAGCTTGAAATTGCTCTCTTTCTTCCATTGTCGGCTCATACGGACTCGCACAGTTTTTACAAACTTTCCGAACCAAACGCTGCGCAACAACCCCCGTCACAGCCGAAGACACTAGAAAGGGCTCAATGCCCATATCCATTAGACGACTAACCGCAGAAACAGAGTCATTTGTATGAAGCGTACTTAACACCAAGTGACCTGTGAGTGCTGATCGTAAAGCAATTTCCGCTGTTTCTGTATCACGAATCTCACCAAGCATGATAATATCCGGGTCCTGTCTGAGGATGGAACGAAGACCAGCCGCAAACGTCATACCAATATTCGCCTTGACCTGAACCTGATTAATTCCACGAATCTGATATTCAACCGGATCCTCAACCGTGATGATATTCACTTCCTCGGTATTCAGCTTTTGCAAAGCGGTGTAAAGGGTTGTCGACTTCCCTGACCCTGTAGGACCGGTAACAAGAATAATTCCGTATGCATTGCTAATCATTTTTCGGAAGTTTGCTTCATTTCTCTCAGAAAAACCAAGCTTTTCAATCCCCAGCACCACGTTTCCCGTATCCAACAAACGCATAACAACCTTTTCTCCAAAAACAGTTGGAAGAATCGATACACGAAGGTCAATATTTCTCATATCAATGTCCATTTTAAAACGTCCATCTTGCGGAAGGCGCTTTTCAGCGATGTTCAACTTCGACATAATCTTGATTCTTGAGACAAGAACATTGTTCATATTTTTCGGAAGGGTACGCTCTGTTCGCAGGACTCCGTCAACACGCAGTCTGATTAAGGTTTCATGCTCATGCGGGTCAATATGGATATCACTTGCCCCGACTTGAAGCGCCTGACTTAAAAGCTGATTGACCATTTTTGCGACTGGAGAATCATCTGACTGCTGTGCTTCTAAAAAGCCTTCGTCATCTTCATTTAACGGCATGTCCTCAAGCATTTTATCAATGGATTTTTGCATACCATAATAACGATTTAACGCTACCTGAATTTCATGCCTTTTTGCTATCGCAGGCTCAATCCTGAAGCCGGTGCTCAACCGAAGATCATCAATCGCAAAATAATCGAGTGGATCGACCATCGCCACTAGCAATTTATCATTTGTCTTTTTAAGAGGAAGCAGCTGGTACTTTCTCGCTAATTCTTCATCTATAATATTAATGAGCTTTCGATCAATCTCAAGCTCATACAAATTCACCTTTTTAATGCCGAGCTGGAATTCCAGCACTTGAATAATCGTGTCTTCATCTACGATATTCATCGCAACTAACTGATCACCGAGACGCAAACCAGAACTCTTTTGCTGAAGCAGGGCATCCATTAATTGCTCTTCTGTAATTACATTCGTTTCAATAAGCAAATCGCCTATACGCTTTCGCTTAAGTGCCATTCTGTTGCTCTCCTTTTTATTGGTTTTTAATTATATCAGCGCGTTTATGGGACTTATCAGCGAGTTTTTAAATATATCGGCGACTTTGAAGAACTTATCAGCGAGTTTCCGAATATATCAGCGACCTCACTTCTTTAGCGATTGTTCTGCATATTCCCATTCAAATTTAGAGTGTAATCAATAAGCAACCCATCGATTTTCCAGAGCTTTTTCACATCAGGTTCACTTTCATAACTTGCCAAGATCTCTTCAATATCTTTTAAAATCGTCACCGTCTTATCTAGCTGACTTTTTCGATTATCATCAATCGACTCCATATGCTCAGTTACTTCTTGATCATACGCCTCTAATGCACTAGAAACCTGCCCCTTTAATTCACTCGTTACTTCTAGAGTATTTTCTGCAATCCCCTTAGTAGTGGCAGACGTAATGCTAGCTAATGCTTGCTGAGCCACGGGCAGTAGCCAGTCATTTTCTTCAGTAGTTAAATTAATTTTCAAGGGCATAATATAAGTTTCAAATCCCAATGAATTAATCGCTTTTGCTTTTTCGGCAGCTGATGCCATGTCATGACTAATCGATGAAAAAATTAGGCTAATCGAGCTGTCCGACACGCGCGGGTCGATTCCCTTCGAAAGGATGTTATCCACTTGAATATATAAGTATTTATCGGCTGTATAAGCTCCTGTTTGAACTAGATAGAATCCCTTCCCCTCGCCTTCCACAGGAGGAGTGTCCATTGTTACTTTGATTGAGGAGCTATCCACCACGATATCCGTGTCGTAGCGGATTACCTTTTCCTCTGCTTGTGCCTCTTCCACCGATTCTTCTGTCTTTTCCTCTGACTTAGCAGCAGCTACCTTCGCAACCGTAGCCTTTTCAATGATCGCTTGGAAAGCTTCACAATAAAACACTCGAGCAGATACGGTTGCGTCCATATTACCTTTTTCAGAATTCAACGAGTACATGACATTCTGAATATGGAAAACTCTCGCCATCTTTTCAAGCTTATCGACGAATACATTGATGTCTTCTTCACTGCCGTTCAAGGAGATTTGCACATCGATATAAGAAACGGTAAACTCCTTCACTTCACTTACTCTTTCTTCAAGAAGCTTGTAGATTGATTCAGGGAATACTTTACTCCACTGATCCTGATCTACGGTTCCTTCTGTAGAAGTTGCTGCTTCAGCTTGAGCTTCTTCTTCCGATTCTGTTTGGAAAGAGATAGAAGAAACGGAAGTTCCTGTTTCCCCTTCTGTTTTTTCAATATCTTTAATTACCTGCTCTATATTCGGACGTCCAGGAATTCCTTCGATTAGTTCCTGTTTTTCCGCTTCGGTCATCGTTTGTGGTTCTAACGATTGAAGCACCTTTTCATAACTGCTAGCATCAGCTTTTATTCTTTGTAGGTTTGCTTCTTTTTCCGTTTTTTCTGCAGCAAGTGGTCGTACGAAGGCGGAGTAGAAGATTCCACTAAATGCGACCAGTATAGCCGTTGCAGTGATTAAAATCTTTTCCTTTAGCAAGCTCTCTAATTTCATTGCTGATCACCTTCTAACGTCACAACAGTTGCCTCAAAATACGCTTCGTACAAATTTTTCTCTGTATTTAAACTAATACTTGTCACCTTTGCTTCTATCACATAATCAGCCTCCAACAACTGCTGAAGATAGGTAGCAGCGGAATCTTTAGATGAAAAGAGAATCGTCATAGACAGCACGCCCGTATTTTCAAAATTATAGTTCGAGACAGAACCACCTTCGGGAAGAAGCTTGTACAAATCTTCTTTTATGGTGATTGGATTTTTATAAATTCCATTTAAAAATCCATGAATCGTATTATATTTATCTACGAAATTATATTCTGTCACACCTGTTCTGCGGCTCGTAATCTCCGCTAACATCGTATCTCTCGCCTGGGTATTCGTTGCAATTTTCTCGTCAAGCTCATGAATTGAACTTTTTCCCAAAATAAATACAATAATGAGTAATGCGGAGATAACAAGAAACAAGCCTGCTGCACCAAGTAAAAATGGCAACCTATTTAGCCTGTTTCTCCTCTCCTGTGGCAATAAATCTATGCTAATATTCACTACGATCTCCCCAATCTACCACCATTACTTTTTCCACTTCTTCTTAACTGTTTCATTTCCTTTAAGAGCTAGTCCAATCGCAACACTGGTTGAGTTCAGTAGCTCTTTTTTATGAAAATCGTTTGTAACAATCTTAGAAAAATCAATATCAGCCACTTCTACTTCGAGCCTCTCAGATAATACAGAAACGAACTGGCAAGCATTTTTACCAGTGATGATTACTCGTTGAAAATCACCATTCCCTTTGCTTAAGGAGTAGCGAAAGAAGTTCTGTGCCTTCTCTATTTCCGTAACCACATCGTTAATATACGTTTCTTCATTAAAGGCTGTCTCCTCAACGGACGCAGCTGCTTCCGCTTTACTATCTACAAATCCATCAAATGGCAACACATCACTTGTTGAAAACAAGTCTTCCTGTTCGGATTCCGTCGTTCCCACCGTCATTGTTCTCGAGAAGGCAATGGTTTCATTGGCGAAAATATGGATATCAATAGACTCTTTAGAAAGATCCACAACCATCTCTGTTTCAATTAGCCAGTCCGGGTTTGTGTGTGAGATCAGTCGCTGTAAAGCCGTTCCACGAATTTCCGCGCTTAATGGCTTCAAACCTGCCTGAATACTCACTTCTAAAAAATCCTCAGATAACGGTAGAGACGTAGCAAAAAACAGAATATCCGCTTTATCGGTAGCCTTTTCTCTTGCTGCAGAAGCAAACTCCTCAGCTGTCAGATTCTCAATATCCTTCTGCTCCTCTGGCTCCACCTTAATCGTCCCTATCTTCACAAAGTCATAAATCGATTTTTCAAAAGGAAGATGGATACTTTCCCCGACTTGATATTGAAGAAGCTTCGCGAGCTCTTCCTCCTTTAAATCAGGAAGAGAGGTAATTCTTCTCACAATAATGTTTTGTGTCGGAAAAGCAAGATGAACCGGCTTGTCCAATACCTTCTCCTTCAACAAGTCAGCTATACCATTTATATCGGCCATTCTTGAATTTTCTATTATAGGAATCTTTGTATCTATCACATCTATATCAAGTAAAACAGGTTTGTTGTTTTGGATTTGCACCTTCGCAGTTGTTATATACTGATCGCGAAAGTCTATGCCAGAGAATGTATCGTTTTTCTTGAAATTGAACATGCTGCACCTTCTTTCTGATGTTGATTTTTAGCGGTTGGTTGAGAAATTTAAAGACGCTGGTTGAATGGTTGATGTATACTGATTTTTCGTTTGAGTACCATTTATTTGTTGGCAGGCAACGGGAAGTAGCGTACAGCTTATTCCTTTTGCCTCGCCATTAATAACGAATGCATTGGAATCAGCATGTGCATTTCTTACTATTAATCCGCTATTCACCTCTAAAATGGAACTACCACCGTGGTATAACTCATCAACTATTAATGCACCATTAACCACTATTTGGGTGTTTTGGCCACTACCTTTAAGGTCGATCTCTTTAACGTAAACGATCGCATCATTTGGGATTATTATCTTTGTGTTATTTCCACTAAGTCGAATTGTTTGAATTCTAGTAACACCACTAGGAAATGTATACTCCATATCACTATCGAGGTCATGTTTATCAATAGAATCTATTGTGCTTCCACTAGCTAATGAGCTAACAACTGTATCGTAATTTAAAATCGTTATTGGTCCAAATTTCGTCTGATCGTAAGTACCTTTATTAGCCCCTAAGAAAGAATTGTAGTTATAAATGTTATAAGCATTTTTCGTTTCTGTAAGTGGGTTGGCAGAGTAATCAATGTTTAGACCTACTCTTCTAATTAGGACTGAATTATCTTTATACCTTGCTTCTAGCGTGACATTTACACTTTTGGTTGTAGCAGATGGTGTTAATATACTGAAGTTATTTGGTAACACAATATCTACTATCACATCTTTCCCGCCGATATTATATGAACGTGTACCAGTTACTTCTTTCAAATATGCAAAAGGTCCACTACTACCTGTACTAGCATTTTTATAATTACTCATTTCAGCCAAGACAATTTCAATCGCACCTTCAGCCCGATAAAACTCCTCTTGTTCCTTTGTTGTTTTAACCACATTTTGAAGGCCATAAGTAGTGGTCGATAACATGGCTGTTCCTACGATACTAACTAGGACAACAATAAAGAGGACAATCATTAACGCTGCCCCTGATTCATTTCCTTTTAATCTTTGAATCATGTTAATCCCCCTCATCGACCACTCAATACCTTACTCTTTTTTGCGCGTCATTAAAGACTTCTGTTGATACCTTATACTCGTGTTCATCTTTTTCTAATACCAGTGTCACTTTGTACCGTTTTTTCGTTCCACCTTCTACTAGCTGTTCAGTTACTGTATAGCTTTTTACGTTTTTAGATAATACTGTGCCCGATACTAACTTAATTTCACCATTAGAATAAACAATCTTACTACTAATCTCCTGTCCATCTCTAACAGTATTTGAGATGGTTTCCATAATGAAACGCGCCTCTCTCTGTAGTTCATTTTCCTTTGCTACTGCTCGTTCCATTTTTGTCCCATAGCTAAACAGTGAAAAGGCAAGTGCTGAGATACTTACCATAATTAAAATGACAATGAGTAATTCAATTAGTGTTACACCTTTTTCATTTCTCACTGCTTTTTCACCACCGTGACAAGTTCTATACTTGAAGAGTCATTTGATACTACTTTTGCCGTTATTTCAGTAAAATCAATCGCACTATACCTAACCGTTTTCTCTGTTAATGTAACTTTTGCATCATGGTTTGCAATGGTAGTGGAGACACATCCTTGATCGTCTTTGCAATAATATTGTGTAGGAGAAACTCCACTTTTGTACCCTTTTTCACGGATAGTCTCCATGATCTGTTGACCATAATAATTCAATTGCGTATCTTCACCTTGCTCTACCGTCCTAGTAAAGGAACCTGTCATAATTAGGAGCAAAGGCACAATTACCATTCCAGCAATAACGACAGAGATCAATAATTCAATTAAAGTTACTCCCTTTTCGTTGTTCATTTTTATCTGCCCCTTATAGGAGTAATGAGCTGTACCAAGTCCAAATTTCTTCCCCGTACAGATAAGCCACTAATGTTCCAATCATAATCGATGGCCCAAAGGCAATCGGTTCTTTTCTTTTAACTATTTTCAAAGAGATTAATAGTAGTCCCACAACTGCTCCTACAAACGAAGCTAAAACCAAGCTCATTACAGTAAGTGCTGGGCCAAGTACCATTCCAATGGCTGCATATAGCTTAATGTCACCGCCACCCATTCCGCCTTTGCTGACAACCGCCAATAATAACAGTAAACCAAAGCCTACAGCTCCACCGATTAAATAAGTTAGGAGTGGCTCCTCACCAATGAAGAATCTTGTAATTATTAACACCACTATACTAGGTAATGTAATTACGTCTAAAATTAACTTTTCGCGAATGTCGGTTAGTACAGACAGAATTAATAAAGTTGATAAAAGGATTGCAGGTATTAACTCTGGTGTAAGATTGATTTTCTTGTACACAAGGAAAAAAATAATGGCAGTCATACCTTCTCCTAATGGATATAGAGGAGATATTTTTTCTTTACAATAACGACAACGGCCCTTTAGGAGTAGGTAACTAAATAGAGGAAATAAGTCAAAGAAACCCAGCCTGTGGTTACAGTAGGTACAGTGGGATGGTGGGTAGGAGATAGATTCTCTTTTTAAGAGACGGATTGCTACTACGTTAAAGAAGCTACCGAACAGTAAGGATATAATTATTACTAGGACATCAACTATGAGCATCTTGTAATCTCCTTTTCTTTAATAACTGTTTGAGATAATAAAAAAAATAAAGCTGCCGCTATCTATGGAGACGCAGCAGCCATTTATAATATTTATTGAGTACAAGCGGCAGTTTTATCGCCTGAGGTCGTAGCAGTAATAACTACCTTTTTACTACCATTTAACTCAAAATTACCTGAACAATCTGTAAATGTTTTAATCGATGGCTTTGAATCTAAAAAAGGTCCCCCAATATTAGAATTGCCACTCTCAGCTAATAACAAAGTATCTAAACTAGCTGGAGGTCCATCATTAAGGGTTGTATATCTATTAACAGCATCTTGTAATATTGTTAGATTTTGTGCATTAGTACTCTTAGCCGCATCATCCTTATTACTCATCACCATCGGTATCGCCACAGCAGCAATAATCCCCAAAATAACAATTACAACTAACAGTTCAATTAGTGTTAGACCAGCTTGGTCTTTCATTTTCTTCTTTAATGATTTTAACATGAAGAAAGGTCCCCCTTAATAGTTTTTTAGTTTGTATATTTCAAAAGTCGTTCTCGGACTTTTAAAATCTGAAAATAAAAAAACCTATACAGCTCATTCGGTAAGAATGTAGTTGTATAGGTCGGTTGCACCAATCGCTCGATATGACTCAGGTGCCCATGTACAAGTCATATTTCGTCGCGCCCTATTTGTTAACGTAATGTGATAAACATTACTTATGTACTAGTTATTCTATATTAAAAAAAATGAAATTAAAAGAGGATTTTTGTAAATTTATAACTAGAAATATTATATTTAAAAATTGCTCCATCCATCATTAAACCTAGCCTTACAAGTGTTTCAAAAAACACTTTCTAAAAAATCAATTTCAAAATATAATATCGTAAACATTTAACATACATTAAACAAATTTAGTTCCATTTACCTACGAGAACGAAAAAGGCCATCTATAAAAGACCGCCCTTACTACTATTCCATATTCGAAATATTAACAATCTGAATCGCTTCTTCTCGGCTCGACACCTGGAGTTTGTTCAGGATATTGGTTACATAGTTAGATACGGTTTTGTTCGAGATGTTGAGGTGCTCGGCAATTTCTTTATTGGTTGCTCCATCGGCAATTAAATAGAGTACTTCACGCTCCCGACTGGTTAGTTCAGGAAAGAGCTGTTCACTCGCAGCCGGTCTTGTAGAGGAAAAATAGTGAACCATTTTAGCAGCAATCTCGGCACTAAAAATCGCTTCACCAGCTGCAATTGTTTTTATCGCTCGGATAATTTCTTCCTTCCCTGCATCCTTTAAAATATACCCTTTTGCCCCCATCCTCATCGCGGTAAAAACCGATTGATCATCCTTAAACATCGTAAAAATTAATATATTGGTCTCGGGATTGGATTGCTTAATTTTCTTTGTCGCCTCAATTCCGTTCATCCCTGGCATTCGAATATCCATTAAAATAACATCCGGATTCAGCTGCTTGGCTTGGTTGACTACATCCTCACCCGAGTTAGCCTCGCCAACAATTTCTATTTCAGGTACCGTTTTTAAGTACGTAGATACTCCGTACAGAAAGAACGGGTGATCATCTGCTAATAGCACTCGTATCGTTTTCATACCTTTCCCCCTCTTTCTCTTTTATGAGAGGGATCCAAGCTAAGATTCTTGTTCCACCCTCTATCATCCGTTCTATGGTTAGTTCTCCGCCTAGCTCTGCTGCCCGTTCTTTCATAGATGGAACACCAAGCCCCCCTATCGTTCTTGCTTCTTTCTTTTCAATAAACCCTATTCCATCATCACATATCTCTATAACCAACCGATCCTCCAACTCCATAAGTGATACACTCGCATGGTTTGCCTGTGCATGCCTTACCACATTCACGACCCCTTCGGAAATAATCCTGAAAACAGCCACTTCCACTGCGGGAGGAATACCCTCTAACTTTTCAGGAAGCTCATACGAGAAGGAAGGTGAAGCCTTATTTGTTTTTCCAATCGAGGATACCTCCTCAATCCGCTGTTTAACAGCAGCCACTAAACCTAGCTCGTCAATCGCTGCTGGCCTTAAGTCATAAACCAGTCTTCGAATATCATCTACTGTTCCAAGAATCATTCTTTGGTGTTCTGCTAATAATGTTTTCACGGTTTGTGGATCTTTTTCAACGAGATCCTCTGCAGCGGCTGCAGTATACGCCAGTGCAGCAAGTCTCGGAGCTAGGTCATCGTGTAAATTTCTTCGTAAAAAATGCCTTTCTTCCTCTCTAGCTAATACTAATCTCTCTCGTGATGTCTGCAGCACACGGTTCAGTGCTTTTACATCCTCTGTAGCTTTTAAATCTTGTAACAGTGGACCAAGCTGCTGAATCAACACTTCCCAAAGCTTTTCATCTGCTTTCGTAAACGCTTCTCCAGGGGACCTAGGAGCAACTAGTAAACACCCAATCATGACCCCACGATACATAATGGGTAATCGCCGAACCTCTGGTTGCCTCTCTCCGTATTGAGCAAGAATAATTTCCTCGTTGTTCTGGAGCAATTGAATCGAAGCATATGGCAGTCGCAAGATTTCCTTTAGCGTTTGTACGACTTGGTCTAACACTTGCTCTGGTGTTTGAAGCTCTTGAATTTTTTTCCCGAGCAAGGCAAGAACAAAGTATGGGTTACCCTGCTCCCCATACATTTTATAAATTAGCATTTGCTGAACCTTTTCTTTAATAGGAGAAAAGGTAACAGCCACGATACTTGTTGCAATAATCGAAATGGCAAAATTATGGTCATCGGTTTTAAACATATTACTCAAATACCAAACAACCGCTACATAAATCCCAATCACTACTAAAAGCATAATGGAATATACAAGAGTTCGGTTGAGCAAAGGGTCAATATCCCAAAGCTTTCTTCTTAAAAGGGCAAAGGTTATTGAAACTGGAATCAGAAGCATGAATAAATAGATAAAGCTATTAAAAAACATAAAGTAAAGGACACTGCCATTTTCAAAAATCGTGCGATCAAATAGTAATGGGATAAATACTAAACATAAAAAACCAAAGATAGCACCGGAAAAACCGAAAACAACCCACTTGGTTTGCTGCCTTTCTACCTGAGATGAAACCTTTCGATAACGGTGAATTTGAGCATACAAAAGGAAGCCTAATGTAACTAACAAGCGCAAATACATCACCCCTGGTGGCAGCTCTTCCATAAAGTTTAGCAACAATAATATCCCAATCGCTATGAGCACATAAGGACTCCACCTTGGAACAAAGCGCCCATTGGGGAAAAGCACAAAAAAGAGACACAAGGAGCCCCAGCCTACGAGACTCATCACATCATTGATAAGAAACAAAAAAGAGTCTTGCTCAGCTGTTACAAATACCAATGATGGAAAGGTAATTCCAAACGATACAAGTACAGTGGCCCCCAACACCCCCATCATTTCATGGCCCTTTTTCCAATAGATCATAAACGCAGCTACGAGAAATACAAAGATAAACACACAATCTAATACGGTATAAAAGAGAGCATAGATAGATTCATTGATTCCAAGCTTATGAAGCTCATCCACTCCAGGAGGGGGACTAGGAGACGCAAAGCATTCTTCCTTCACACAATCCTTTTCGAGACGATCGTAATAGGTGGGAATTTGAATCACAGCGAAACTAATATAACTTAAGCAAATAACGGCTACCATTATACGAAACAATGAAAACCATTTTCGACTTCCTTCCATCTCCTCTCCCACCTCCCTCTTTAACACCAATTATAGCAAGGGAACCCATAATAAGGATGCATATTTTCCTTTTCCCAAAGGAATTTCCCAGCCCTTAGGAAAAGTTCCCTTTTTCCTCAGGAATTCCCGTCTTGCTATGATCTAGTTGTAAAGAAAAACATATATGGAGAGTGGATAAAATGACAGTTGAAAAAACAACAAAATGGATTGCCGTAATCGCAATTTTAGCAGGAGTAGTGAGAATGCTCATGACCCCGATGGCACTTATATTTGGTGTGGATAGCCCTCAGGAGATGTGGCCAGGATTTATTGCATGTGTGTTAATGACGGTAGGTGCAATTGGCTTATACCTTGCTCAAGCTGATAAAATTGGTGTTCTTGGCTTTATTAGCTTCGTGCTATTAACCATTGGGAATATTCTCGTTACATTAGGTGCCTTTATGACGTTGGCTGGGTATGCCCCAAAGCCTGAATTCATGGTTATTAACATTCTTATGATGCTCTGCTTAACATTAGGAAGTATTTTGTTTTCCATTGTTACCTTTAGAGCAAAAGTTCTACCTCGTTCTGGTTCCGTACTTATGATTCTCTTTGTATTACTCATGTTCTCTCCTGCTGGAAGTTATCTAGCACTTGCATGGGGACTAAGCTATATCCTTTTAGGAATGGGTGTATGGAAGAAACACAACTTACAAAAAGAAATCGCATTACAAGCATGATGCTGTTTCGGGGCTCCTTTTCTATAAAGGAGTCTTTTTCAAGTAAATAATCTGACAAGTTGCTCCTACCTTTTCTAGGTAAGAGCTTTTTTATTGTTAAAAAATGTTACAACATAGCAGACAGAATATTCAAACATACATATAATACAGACATAAACCCACCTATTATATGAGACTTCTTTATCCCTCCAACCCAAAAAACTAACCTTTTTACAAAGGTTAGTTTTTTACTCAAGGCTCTTTTCTTAAACTTTGTTGCTTTTTAGAACAAAATTGTAGGATTGTGCTAAGTTCCCGCAGAAAATAGCATAAAAATAATAAGAAAAGAGCCTGCAAACTAAATTCTTAAGCGTAAAATAGTTACTACCTTACGAAAACAACCTTACTCAATCATTCACTACATCGGAAAAGGTGATTCTATTGGAAAAAGTATTTTTTATGAATGAAGCGATTAAGTTAGCGTGTGAAAATGTGTTAAGTAATCATGGTGGTCCTTTTGGGGCAATTGTGATTAAGGACGGAAAAATTATCGGAAAAGGAAAAAATGAGGTCACGAGCAGTAATGACCCTACTGCCCATGCAGAGGTTCAAGCGATTCGTGAGGCTTGCTCCTATTTAGGAAGCTTTCAATTAACAGATTGTGAGATTTATACAAGCTGTGAACCATGTCCGATGTGCATCGGAGCGATTTATTGGGCGAGACCAAAGGCAGTCTATTATGCTTGTACTAAAGAGGAAGCGGCTCAAATTGGCTTTGATGATCACTTTATTTATGAAGAAATTAGCTTGCCAATTGAAAACAGAACGATTATGATGAATCAAATTACTGTTGAACAGTACAATCTACCGTTTAAAATGTGGGAAGTATCATCTGACAAAACAGAATACTAGTCTCTAATAGACATCTAGGAGGAGAGTATGGAAAAAAACAGACTAAAACAACGTATTGAAGCAGCCTCAGGGAAAACGGAGGCTGATCTTGTCATTAAAAACGGCAAAATTATTGATGTATTTACCGGTGAAATTTATGAAGGTGACGTTGCCATCACAGATGGAGCCTTCGTTGGAGTGGGAACTTATTCGGGGAAAAAGGAATTTGATGCAAGCGGGCGATATGTATGCCCTGCTTTTCTTGATGGTCATGTTCATATTGAATCATCTATGGTGTCTCCAAAGGAATTTGCGAAGGTTGAGCTACTAAGAGGAGTTACCACTATTGTTGCCGATCCTCATGAAATCGCCAATGTACTAGGTGTTAAAGGAATTCAGCTTTTACTTGATACTTCTGAAAATCTCCCCTTTAATTTTTACTTTATGCTTCCTTCTTGCGTACCTGCCACTAGCTTTGAGTTAGCGGGTGCCACACTTGAGATTGAGGATCTGTCCCCATTGTTTTCCCATCCAAGAGTGCTTGGTTTAGCAGAGGTAATGAATTTTCCAGCTGTGAAAAATGCGGAAGAGTCGATGTTAAATAAGCTATATGAAGCGAAGCGGTTAAACGCAAAAATTGATGGTCATGCCGCTGGACTGAGTGATATGGACATTAATGTCTTTATGACTTCTGGTGTTCGAACCGACCATGAGTGTACCTCCGCCGAAGATGCGAATGCTCGTTTGCGGCGCGGGATGTACCTTATGATTCGGGAAGGCACCGTTGCAAGAGATTTAAAGAAGCTGCTTCCTGTTGTGAATGAACGAAATGCTAGACGTTGTCTTTTTGTCACAGATGATAAGCATCTTGATGATATCCTTCATGAAGGAAGCATTGATTACAATGTTCGATTAGCCATTTCGGAAGGACTCGACCCCCTTACAGCCATTCAATTAGCTACTATTAATACAGCTGAATGCTTTGGTTTACAGGAAAAAGGGGCGATTGCACCAGGATATGACGCGGACTTTTTACTACTAGATGATCTGCAATCCTTAAGCATTTCCCATGTATTTAAAGATGGGAATCTTATGGTTGAACACGGGCAATTAATTAATTTCCCAGAAAATGAGCAAACAGACATTTCTTCTGAATATGTAAATACCGTTTGTTTTCATGATTTTTCCGAAGAGGCGTTACATCTTCCCATCACTGAAAACAAAGCCAATATTATAGAAATCAATAAAAACAGTCTCGTAACCAATCATCTCGTTGAAGAAGTGACCGTAAACGAAATGGGTTGTTTTGAATCATCGTTAGAAAAAGATCAATGCAAGTTAGTCGTCATTGAAAGGCACCATTACACCAATGAAATTGGCTTAGGAATCGTCAAAGGATTAGGATTGAAAAATGGGGCAATCGCTTCGACGGTTGCTCATGATTCACATAATTTAGTCGTAGCTGGAACAAGCGACTCCGATATTTTATATGCTGCTCAAAAAATAAAAGAAATGCAGGGCGGTCTTGTTGTTGTTAAAGATGGAGAAGTGTTAGCATCTCTACACCTCCCCATTGCTGGTCTTCTTTCAATGGGAACATACGAAGACGTGTATGCTGGATTGAATAAGCTGACATTCGCACTAAAGAAAATTGGAGTAGGTGAAGGCTTCAACCCGTTCTTAACGGTATCCTTCTTATCACTTCCTGTCATTCCAGAGATTAAGCTTACCGCTCAAGGACTTTATGATGTAAAAAATCAAATGCATATTCCATGTTAAAAAAAGGTAGAAGGAATCCCTTCTACCTTTTACTAGTTCTTATAAACTATCCCCCGTTGTTGTACTCTGATCAGTCGTGCTTGAATCCGTACCAGGCGCTGTACCTCTATCTGGTCGTTCCATTCCTTCAGGAGGTGTTCCTCCATCGCCTTTCATTCCGCCACCACGGCCTCCCATTCCACCCATACCGCTTTGGGCTTCTGTCACTCCTGATTCATTCAGCCAGGTTACGACATCGGAAATGGTGAACGCGACAACCTTCGTGCCACCACTATATTCTCCATCCGTGTATAAACCATTCGTTTCCGTACCTGTTGAAGTTCCTCCAGAATATAATGTGTAACTAGAGTCCTTCGCTAAATCAGGTGAGCTGATATATACAGATGAATATTCTTTTTCTGGTGCAAAAGTGGCTATTGTATTTCCTTCACTATCCTCTAAGTGTATTAGTGTTCCTGCACTTTGAGTTGCTGGGTATGTCATGAGAATTCCATTTTGTTCTGACGTATCAGAGCTTGCTTGGACCATTCCAGAGCTACCAGCTGCAATTAATAACCCTCCAGAGATTTCAAAGGTACCATTATAGTCTAATGAACCATTTCCGTTATTCGTTGGACCACTTACGACTGCTGTCCCTCCGGTCATAACAAAGTTTCCATTCGAGTCAAGTCCGTCACCTTGTGAATTAACAGACACGTAACCACCACTGATTTGAAGCATCATATCAGATGATGTGCTGCTTTCCATGTCCATTCCTGAACCATCGACTCCTCCACCAACATTGACTCCATCATCACTTGCGGTTACATCAATCGTTCCATCTGCAATCGCGATTACAGAACCCTCAATTCCTTCGTAACTCTTAGTAACAGTGATATTTCCACCTTTCGTTAAGACCGAAGAGTCCGCGTGAATGCCATCATCTCCCGTTGCGATGGTAAAATCACCCGCTTCAATAAGGACGTTACCATTACTATGAACGGCGTCATCTAGCGAATCAATGGCAAATGTCCCACCAGCGATGGCTAGTTCAGCTGTTGCTTTTAATCCTTTTGCACTGCTTGTTTCTGTCGTTGTTGTCGTTGTAGAAGTTGTAGATTCACTCTGGCCTCTTCCACCCATAGCATTTTCATTTGCGGCTACTGTCTCAGGGCTCCCTCCACCAGTTGTAATGGTATAATCTCCACCTAACGTATACAGAGATGTTTGGGCTTGAATTCCATCATTTTCTGCTGTAATCGAATATGTTCCAGCTTCAATGACTAGATTTCCTTTTTCTGCATCCTCATCATTTGTCGTTTTCATGCCGTCACCACCTGCTGTAATCGTGAACGTTCCTTCCTTAATAGCTAGTAGGTCTCGTCCAACAATCGCATCGTCCTTAGCGGTAACTTCAATATTTCCACCTGTAATTTTCAAATCATCTTTTCCTGTAATTCCGTTGTTAAAGTTCGCTTCAACCACAAGTTTCCCTTCACCATTAATCGTTAAATTGCCTTTACTAAAAATGGCTGAGTTTGGTTCTTCTGCTTCTGCATCATCGTACGCATACTGTGTTCCATCTGTAACTGTATTTTCCGTTCCTTCAGGCATAGAAAGGACTGTTTTCTCTGCATTCTTCACATAAATTGGGGCTGAAGAACTGCTAGTAATATCTACTCCATTTAAAACCAGTCGAACGGTATTGTTATCCTCTGCATCTACAACAATTTGACCATCGTCTAATGTTCCACTAAGTACATATATGCCACCTGTTTTAATCGTAATGGTACTTCCTGAAACAACCACGGCACCAGATCCTTCATAGGTTGCTGTTGATCCATTCAACTGAATACTCGTAACATCTTCATTTTTCCATTCTGTATAAAGATCATCGTCACTATAACTCACAAGTCCGCTTACAACGGATTGTATATCGCTGTCTCCTAATGTGCTTAAACTCTCTATATTAACCTCTGTAGCGGTACTTGTACCTGAACTTGATTCCTCCTCTGTATTGCTGCAGGCAAATAATAATGTTGTGCACAATAAAGGTGCAATTAGCTTTGTAAATTTATATTTTCGTTTCATCAACTTGGCTCCTTTTCTATTTGATAAGCCTATTATGTTTGCCCAACCTTAACAAAACCTTAAAAAAATCTATATTCAATAAATAATTTGCATTTCTCGAATTTGCCCCTATAATCGAACTTAATTCATTCGAGAAAAACAATTCATTAAAGGAGGCGCCAAAATTGAATTTATTAATTATAGAAGATGATAAAGTCCTCTCGGAATCAATTAAAGAAACGACCAAGGAAATGTTTCATATTGAACAGGCGTTTGATGGGGAAGAAGGATTGTACTTAGCGGAACAAAATATTTTTGATGTAATCATACTAGACATAATGATGCCTCATATGAATGGATACGAGGTACTGGAAGAACTCCGAAAGAAGAATATTACGACGCCTGTTATTATCCTAACCGCAAAAGACGGCATAGATGATAAGATCAAAGGATTTAAGGTGGGTGCAGACGATTATTTAGTCAAACCATTTCATCGTGAGGAGCTTTTGCTACGATTAGAAGCAATGGTACGACGTTCAGTTGGCTCATTTAAGGAAAATATTCTTTCATTTAAGGATTTACATTTAAACTTAAAGAACAAAACAGCTTCGATCGGTGAAGAAGTGATAAAACTAAATGGAAAACAGTTCGATTTACTCGAGTATTTAATCAATAATAAAAATACGATCTTAACCAAAGAACAAATTTTTGACCGAATCTGGGGATTTGAGTCAGATACGTCAACGACTGTTGTGGAAGTGTATGCAAGCAACCTACGCAAAAACTTAAAAAAATACGATTATGATCAATATATAAAAACCTTTCGAGGGTTAGGCTATATGCTTTCTGATGGTGAAGGAAATGTTTAAGGAGAAAATCTTCCGTAGCCAACAGCTCAAGTTCATGATCTTTAATCTTATTGCCTTTACGATTATTTTCACGATTTTTGGAATTATTATTTTCAGCCAGGTTCAAGGAACTTTATTTTCAAAAACAGACGATGAGCTTAAGATCTTTAAGGAGAAGTATACTGGAGAGTTTTCTGATTTAAATAATGGAGACCGTCCTCAGCAAGATATGGATCGAACTCCTCCAATTGATGAACAAAGAGCGATAAAAAACCCCCGTATTATCGTCCTAAATTGGAGTAAAGATGGCGAAATTATAGAGGAAGACCAATTTGGATTATTATTTTACGAAAGCTATTTACAAGACTTTACGTTAGATACAACCAATCTTGATACAATTACAAATACAACCATTAACGATCAATATCATTTTAGATATTTGCTTTTCGAAGACACCAATGAAGATGATGATGTAGCGTATGTACAGTTAATGATCAATACTAACGCAGAAGAAACAATCATTAATAACTTTTCAAAGCTAATCATTATCTGTTCAATCGTCTTTATCGTTCTTTCTATTTCAGCAAGTTATATTTTATCGAAAAAGATGATGCAACCGATTATTCTTTCATGGAAAAAGCAAGCCGAGTTTGTTGAGAATGCATCACATGAATTACGAACTCCGTTGACGATTATTCAAAATAAACTTGAGCTTTTGTTAACTGCCCCTCAGGAGAAAATAGCGAACAAATTTGAAAATATTGCACTAAGCTTATCCGAAACTAGAAGACTATCGAAGCTCACTTCTGATTTATTAACCCTAGCTCGTGCTGATTCTGCTGAAACACAGCTGGTGAAGCAATCCATTCATGTGGATACCTTCGTGAAAAACGTTTGCGCTCCTTATATCGAAATTGCTGAGTCACTAGACAAGCATTTATGGCTTCAGTTGAATTGCGACATGAAAATGGAAGCAGACGAAGTCCGCCTACACCAGCTGCTCGTCATATTACTTGATAATGCGTTAAAATATACCGGTGAAAATGACAGCATTGGCGTAAAAACATATGAAGAAGACCACAAAATTGTTTTTGAAGTGAGTGATACGGGAATCGGGATCAAGGAAGAGAATATGAAATATATTTTTGATCGTTTCTATCGCGAAGATAAAGCTCGTTCTAGAGAAACAGGTGGAGTCGGTCTAGGATTATCTATTGCTCACTGGATTGTGAAGCAGCATGATGGAACCATTAAGGCAACCCAGAATAAAAATAAAGGAACTACCTTTAAAGTAAAACTACCTAGATAGGGTCACAAACGTGGCCCTCTTTTTTTACACAAAATAAAGGCATGGATTTTTCTTATCCATACCTTTATTAGTAATATTGATTTTTTATCATTAGCCAGATACCTTTTCTAACTTTATTGTCTCGTATAATTCCACAAATTCTGTTGCTAAATCCTTCATGGTGATGGCGTTCATCAGATGATCCTGTGCATGAACCATTAATAGAGAAATCTCTACCTTTTCTCCTCTGATTTCACCTTGAATCAATGAAGTTTGAACATGATGTGCCTCGTTTAATGCATCTGCTGCTTCTTGCAGTTTTGCTCGTGCTTCTGTAAAATCTCCTCGCTTTGCTGCCGCAATGGCTTCCATTGAACAGCTTTTTCCATTTCCACCATGTAAAATAATCTGAAATATTGTTTCTTCCATAGATGCCATTGTAAACCCTCCGTAAGAAATTAGTCTCACATGTACTCATGTGAGACTAATTGTTTTTATTTCTTGATGTTAATTAGCTCACTTTTGATGAATTATTTACTCCGCCTTCTTCTTGTTGCTTCATCTTATCCCACATTCTGAAGAACGGGAAGTAGATAGCTAGAGCGATAACGACGTTGACAGCCTGCATAACTGCACCTGAAATTTTACCTCCAGTTGCTAGGTATCCACCGATAATTGGCGGTGTTGTCCATGGAATCGCAATTCCTGCTGGCTTTGCAACTAAACCTAACTTCATAGAGTAGTACGTCACAATGATTAAAACGATTGGTGTTAAGAAGAATGGTACGATTAGTAATGGGTTCATTACGATTGGTGTACCAAAAATGATTGGTTCGTTGATCATGAATGTTCCAGGACCAGCCGATAATTTACCAAGCGCCTTCATTTGTTGGCTCTTTGCCCAGAAAAGCATGAGCATCGCTAGACCAAATGTAGCACCTGTACCACCGATATTAACGAATACTTCAAAGAATTGTGATGTAAAGATGTTTGGTAATTCTTCACCAGCACGGAACGCAATTTGGTTTTCTTCTGTTGCCATTAACCAAACTGGGCTTAGAACACCTGCAACGATGTTTGTTCCGTGAAGACCTGCTGACCAAAGCATCATAATAAGCATGTAGGCAACAATCGAACCGATTAAGCTTCCGCCTAATAATCCAAGCGGCTTACCAAGTACTAATTGAACCACGTCATGAATACTGCTAATTCCGAAGTACTCAATTACTAAACGAATTAAGAAGATAATAGTGATAACAATAAAACCAGGAACAAGTGCAACAAACGATTTACTTACTGCCGGTGGAACGCTATCTGGCATTTTAATAACAATATTTTTCTTAAGAATGAAGTTATACACTTCTGTTGAGAATAAACCGATTAGGATCGCTACGAAAAGTCCTTTACTTCCCATAAATGCAACTGGAATTGCTCCTCCAACTGCGATCGCATCTGTTGCTCCATCTGGAGTAAACGGTACATTGAATGGTGTAGCAAGTAAGAACGCACACAGCGAGATTACCCCAGCTGTAATCGCGTCAATACCATACCGCTCAGCTAGACGATACGCAATACCGAATGCTGCGATTAGACCCATCATGTTAAACGTTGCATCTGTTGGATACATCAGTTTTGCTAACCATTGATCTCCGAACACGCTTGCCATGAAATCAGCATAACCCGGGATCGGTAGGAAACCTAAAATTAGGAATACAGAACCGATAATAATCATTGGCATTGCTAGGATAATTCCATCTTTTAAGGCACCTAAGTGTCTTTGTGCGGCTAATTTCCCAGCAAAAGGCATAAACTTTGATTCAAGGAAACCTAAAAACTTATTCATCACGTTTCATTCCCTTCTCTACCTAGAGTTTTTTTAGAAATTATTTATTCGTTAGTGCTACTGCTGTTTTTAATACTTCTGCACCATTACACATTCCGTAGTGGATTGGGTTAATAGAATCAACTGGGATATTCTTTTCTTTTCCTAGTTGTTGCATTTGAGGTAATAGGTAACGAACTTGTGGTCCAAGAAGTAATACATCTGCTTGGTCGATATTCGCTTTTACTTGATCCGCACTTACTGCCCAGATCTTTGAGTCAAATCCTTGATCTTTTGCAGCCGCTTCCATTTTTGTTACTAGTAAACTTGTAGACATACCTGCCGCACAGCATAATAGAATGTTCATCATAAATTCCTCCTAAGTGTTTTAATTGCTCCCTTTTCCTGAGAGCCTATTAGTAAATAAATGAGATAAGTTCTTTTTATGAAGAAGATGTGGTTGTTATCTTCTTGTTGATTTCATATTACATTGAAAGCGATTTCATTTATATCTACCTTTTTTCCGTTTCACAACGGAAAAAGTTATTACTGGTAGATTACTAGTTCTTTTTTAAAAATTAAGATTGTAATTTTTCTTTTAAGGTTTGTTTAAGGTTGCCCACCGATAATGTGAATCAAGGAGTTAACATAAAGGAGTTGAAACATGGTGAAGGCAATGACCTTAAATGGTGTTCAAGGGAGATATGAGTTAAAGCACGAAATCACAAAAATGGATTGCTACTTATTAAGAAGCAAGTTACAACATGTGATGACGACTGACCCAAACGCTAATAATGATGGAAAATACTTAATCCGAAGTGTATACTTCGATAATTTTGATAATAAAGTTCTTCAACAAAAGAAGGAAGGCTTTTTCGAGCGAGATAAGTTCCGTGTCAGACTGTATGATCATAACACTAGCTACATTAATCTCGAAAAAAAGAGCAAACGAAACAATATGACATATAAACAGAAATGTCGTATGACGGTTGATGAATACGAAAAGGTAAGAATCGGAGACATCGCTTGGATGGAGAATGATTCGCGACCATTGATGAGAGATTTATACATGCAGATGAATCTCCTGCAGATCAAACCCGTGACCATCGTGGATTATGAGAGAGAGGTTTTTATTTACGAGTATGGAAATGTCCGAGTCACATTCGATAGCTCAGTTAAGACAAGCTTCCGAAACAATGATCTTTTAAATCCAGATGTACCAATGGTGGAAACCACCCCTGGTATCGTCATTCTAGAAGTAAAGTACGATGAGTTTTTACCTGATGTCACCAAGCAGTTAGTTCAGCTTCATGACAGACGGAGAGGCACTTATTCAAAATATCAAATAAGCCGTATGTTCGGTTAATATTATTGGAGGAATAAATATGGATACAATTAATTTTCAGGATATTTTTAAGTCTAAGTTTTTAGAGCAAACCAGCAGCTTTTCAATCACCGATTCATTGATTGGATTATTCGCATCTTTAGTGATTGGACTCTTTATCTATTGGGTATATAAAAAGACGTTCACAGGTGTTATCTATTCACACACCTTTAATATCTCACTTATTGTTATGTCGATGGCCACATCATTAGTTATTATCGGTATCTCATCTAATGTATTATTATCACTTGGTATGGTTGGTGCATTATCGATTGTTCGTTTCCGTACACCGATTAAAGATCCAATTGACATCGTCTACTTGTTCTGGGCCATTATTGTAGGTATTCTTAGCGGAGCTGGCTTTGTGCCACTTGCTGTTCTAGGTTCACTATTCATTGGAGCTATTCTTATCTTTTTTGGAAATCGTATTAAAGTGGAAAATCCATATCTATTAGTCGTACGATACAATGGCAATTCGATTGAAAAGTCATTAGAACATGTGGTATCTGAGAACTCAAAAAAGCATACAATTAAATCAAAATCAGTGATGCCTGGTAATGAGTATGAAGTCACTTATGAAGTCCGCGTGAAGGACAATGACATGAGCTTCATCAACAATATTTCCGAAATGGATGGAGTAAGATCCGCCATTATGCTAAGTTATGATGGGAATTTTACAGCGTAACTGAAATGCGGAAGCGCCTTGTCCAGCTCCGACAGGCATAAGGCGGAGACCGTAAGAGGTCCTGACCTCTGTAAGGCTTTGACTTATGACCAAAGAATAATGGCATTAAATTATTCCACCGAGGAGCTAGGCGCTGCAGCTGGACAACACCTTAATAACAATATCTCTTAACTTTGAAAAAAGGAGATTGCCCTTCCCCCCGGCAATCTCCTTTTATATGTCTTAGCGGTTGTAGTCCATTACATATAAGTATGGAATACGAATATCACCTGCAGATGAGCTGACATTTAAGTAGCTGCTAACGAAATTTGGTGTACCTGCTTGTCCACCTGCATGGGTACCACGGTTCACCACTTCTACCGTAATCTCCTTACTTCCTTTAGCAGGGATCGTTACTTCCATATCACTCACTTTTACATTTTCATCATCTCTAATGGTATAGGCTAACTCCTCATTAGTTGGGTTCGTTAACGTAACATTCATCTTATACGTTTGGTTTCCTACCGGGCGAACTAGTCCAAAGCTTAAGGATGATGGGAAAGCAAGCGCTGATGGACTCATTGCTTTGCTAAGGTCAATAAGACCTGCTCCCACTTTTAATGGATCAGAAACATCTGTATCAGGTAAAACACTTCCTGCTACATCGTTTGCTGTTCCCATTAAGGCAGCTTTCACTTCAGCTGGCCCCCAGCCTAAATCATTTTTCTTGCTATACGCTAATAATACTGCAGCAGAACCCGCTACATGTGGAGATGCCATTGATGTACCTTGATAAAGCTCATAACCTCCACCAACGATAGAAGAGTAAATATTTACTCCTGGAGCTGCTACATCAGGCTTAAGCGTGTAGTTTGGCGTAGGTCCCCACGAGCTAAAGTTTGCTAATAGATTTGGATCTGTGCTCACCTTTTGTAAGTCATTATTGATGGTAACGGTACGATCTCCCGTCCAGCTCACTAGTTGCTTACCTGCTTCGTTTCCAATCATAACGGCTGGAACCAGTGCCCCATCAGAAGACATTGGCGTAGGTTCAGCAATTCCATCAAGCTGATAGATGATCACCCCTACTGCACCTGCTGCAGCCGCGTTATTAATTTTTTCAGCAAATGTACAAGAGCCGCGTTGAATTAACGCAATTTGTCCTTCTAATGGCTTTCCAGATATAGCGGTACATGCCAATTTATCGCCACCAGCCACATCAGCCCATACCGCATACTCTCCTGTTAAAGGTTCTTTTACCTCTCCACCCTGTGTACCTGTTGTCGCAATGGTGGGTTCTGTGAATGCTTCTGACTCCAATGTCATCGCAAAGGTTCGACTATTTGTTGTTGCTGCTACTGTGATCACTTTCTCCGCTGTTCCAGGAGATCCAACCGTGTAGTTTCCTGGTCCTTCGTTTCCAGCTGAGATGGCCACTACTACTCCAGCATCTACCGCAGAATTCACTGTCATATCTAGCAGGTCTGCACCTTTATGTGGTGTTCCCCCTAAGCTTAAGTTAAGAACGTCCATGCCATCCTCAACGGCTTCTTCAACGGCTTTAGCAATAAATAAACTTTTTGCATTTGCGATATCTCCCGGGAAAACATTATAGTTTCCTAGATACGCCCCAGGTGCCACTCCACTCAATGTTTTATCATCTAAATCCGTTTCTGTACCTGCCTTTCCAGCAACCGTACCTGCTACATGCGTACCATGGCTATCGACTGCTTCTGCGCTTAGCTTTGGACTCTGGCTATACACCTTAGCTACAATCACTTTAGGAGTGGTTAAACTTGTATCCCCTTTAGGGAATTCTTCTGGATACGTCATTCCTTCATTTGGCTCAAGGAATTCATGTGTTTGATCAATCCCTGAATCAATGATACCGACCTTCATTCCTTCCCCTGCATTTGCTTGTCCACCAATAGACTCCCAAATTGCTTCTGCACCGATTAAAGCCGTGCTTTCACTCATCGCCTTTTGATAGGTTGCACTATACCCGCTCTTAACGGCTCCAGGTCCTCGGCTAACTTCCTTTAAGGATGCTCCGTTCAACTTTAAGCCAATCCCATTAAAGGTAACATCATACTCTGTTACAACTTCTACTTGAGGGAATTGCTTTGCTAACCATTTAATATAATTCGTACGTTGGGCTTCTAAACGACTTCCATATTTCTTTGCCGCTTGGGACTGCAAATCTACTTTTTTCCCTTTAGTTGGTTTTGTCTTCTCATATCCCGTAATTGTTCCCTCATAGGAAGCAATTGGCTCGTCTCCAAACTGAATAAAAGCATACTCATTGTCTACCGTAATAGAAGATTGTCCATCATCATTTTTCACTATCGCTTGAATCGGGACAGCTGCTGTAAAAATTAACAGAGAAATTAAGAGAACTCCAAAAATACTTTTCATGCTCCTTGCTATCTTCAACAAGATTCCTCCCTTAAAAACTATTTTTCTATGTAACTATCTAGTAAAAACTACTAGAAATTACTCGTACTAGTTTAATTTCTAGGGATGAGAACTTTCTCCTTTGACTAGTTTTGTCCTTTTATGAAAATGATTTTGCCGAATGAACACCTTTTCTGTAGTTAAAATGGGAATTCATGTATTTATTGATATATATGCTCGAACATTATAGAATACAAGAAAAGAAAATGTAATTAGTAGGAGGTTCAACATGATACAACGTACTGTATTATTAAAGTTCGCTGACACAACAACACAGGAACAAATGGAAGAAGTCATCAAACGCTTTAAAGCATTGGAAAAAGTAATCACTGGAGTAGTTGAAATTCAAGCTGCCTTCAATCTTTCTGAAAAAAGTAAGGAATATCAGGTGATTCTCATGGTTCGCTTCGAAAATGTGGCTGCCGTTGAAGCCTATACGATAAATGAACAACACCAAGCAGTTGCTGCCTTCATCCGCGAGGTTGGAAGACTTGATAGCATCGGTGTAGATATTGAGATTTAATAGTTTATGCCCCACAATATGAATTGTGGGGTTTTTTATAAGTATAGAAATGAGGTGTTTTTATGAAAATTGGAATCATTGGATTAGGAGATATCGCAAAAAAAGCATATATACCCGTTCTTTCTGAAAAAGAAGGAATTGAACTTGTCCTTTGTACGAGAAATGTAGAGACACTTACTCGACTTTCTAATAAATACCGTATTCAAGAAACCGCGAAGAATATTGACGAATTACTTTTAAAAAAAATTGATGCAGCGATTGTTAGCACAGCGACAGAGGGTCATTTTGAAATAGCAGAAAAGCTGCTTCAAAATGGGATTCATACATACATTGATAAGCCCATTTCAATGAATTTCCATGAAACAGAGAGAATTGTTCGTCTAGCTAAAGACAAAGGAAAAATTGCCATGGTTGGTTTTAACAGACGATTTATCCCTCGTGTGAGAGAACTAAAGGAACACGGGAAACCAAACCTTATTATCATGCAAAAGAACCGCTTTGCAGCACCTGATTATGTACGTAGATTTGTGGTAGAGGATTTTATCCATGCGGTCGATACGCTACGTTTTCTCATGGATACTGAGGTCAAAGATGTAAAGGTGGAGTATGTAAAAAACGGAGACACACTGGGTCAGCTCGTTATACAGCTAATTGGTGAGGGTTGTATAGCCATCGGAATCATGAATCGTAACGGTGGTGTAACAGAGGAAATCATTGAATATATGTCTGGGCATCAGAAATTTGTCGTGAACAGCCTAGTGGAAACAACCAGATATCATGATAAAGAAATTAGCATTACAAAATTCGGTGACTGGGAGCCGACGCTATATAAGCGTGGTTTTTACCAGCTAATGGACCATTTCATCGAATGTGTCCAAACAAATTCCACACCAGACCCATCCATCGATGACTCTCTCACCACCCATGAGATATGCGAGAGAATCGTCAAACATATAGATCCTAGAGCGTAATTTAACAAAGCAAGAGAACCATCCATGGTGGCCTCTTGCTTTGTTTTTTGCTTTCCTAGTCTAAGTATCTATTCTTCTGAAATACTCATATATTTTTTGGAGTTTTTCCTTTTGCTTCCCCTTTTGACTTTCCATATTGCCAAATTCAAAAAACTTCACTTTCTTCATACCTACATACTGAAAGAGTGCTCTTTTCATTAATATTTTATGGGAATTGTTCAACCAGAATAATGGGTAGAGTGTAGGACCTTTCATTCCAGAAATACACACCACGCTCTTTCCTTTTAAAAGACCCTCAGGTAAAAGACTACCGTTATCTTTATAGGCAAATCTAGATGCAAACATTTGGTCAATATATCCAAGCAGCATCGCCGGTGGTCGCCCCCACCAGATCGGGTAAATAAAAACGATTTTATCCGCCCATAGAATTTGCTCTCTATACTTCTTTAATTTCTCATCGCGGTGCATATCTCTTCTACGCTTTGTTTCGTTAAAAATCAGAACAGGATCAAACTGTTCCTGATACAAATCCACTACTTGTATTTCTTTGATATGAGCATTCTCTTTAGTGCCTCGCAAAACTTCCTGTAAAAAAGCATAACTCAAACTCTCATGATTCGGATGTGTAAAAATCACCAATACATTCATAATCATCACCCAATTAGTTGTAATTTGATAACTAAATCCTAACAAAGCTTGAGTTAGTTGTCAAATGATAATTGTTTTTTGATAATGTATTTGATATCTTGGGTGGTGAGGTGATTAATTGAATGGACAGAGATTTGTTGTTTAGAAATTTCGTACACTTCATGGCAAATGTACATCAAATAACCAATGATATGACAAAAGATGCGAAAACTGAAGATATCACTCCAGTTCAATATAAAATTCTTGAATATATTACTGTAAGTCAATCTGTTACCATTACAGAAATCAGCGATTGTTTGCATGTCTCTCTCCCGAACACAAGCCGAGAGCTGCGAAAATTGATAGAAAAGGATCTATGTAAAAAGGTTTCTGATGAAAGTGATCGTCGGAAATACTATATACAATTAACCGACAAAGGGAATTTACTAATGCAAGTTGCTTTTAGGAAAATTCAAATACAGTTTGAAGAACGAATTAAACATCTTACTGATAAGGAGCTCATGGAAATCAATAAGGCTGTTGAGTTGCTTCAACAGAAGATTTTTTCCTAAATAAAACCCCTTCTATAAAATTAGTAAAGGGTGCCGTTTAAGTGCTTTCTTAAATTTTTGCCGAAATGAAAGTTGTATTGGCATCGTTTTTGGTATATAAAAACCTTATATATATATAACCTCACTTGCTTGTGATACGGTTTCATCGAAATGCATCAAAATGAGATTCTCTTGGATTTTTGAGATAAAACTCTCTCCCATTTAAATAAGATGTCTTGTCCTTAATCGAGTAACCAGCAAAAGTAAAATAAGCGGAGATTTTTCGGTTAAATGCAGAATGGAACTCGTTTCGGGATAAATAAGGGGAGGTTTTCCGCTTATGCAAGGGAAAATCCCCCTTTTTCAAATTTTTCGAGCCAATAGGCGGAATCTCTCCGTCTATTTAAGCCTTTTTATATAATAATTTATAATTTAAGCGGAATTTCTCCGTCTATTTATCAGCACAGGTGCTTTACCTGATCCCCAACCGATAGTGCGGACCCTCTTGAACCTAGATGTGAGATTCAGCAGCTTTTTATCGACCAGCTTAAAAAATCAATAAAATTGTACTCAAAGCGGCACTGCAAATGACATAAGTTTTGACCCTATTTAATACTTATTGTCCATCTTTATTATGATGTCAATTGAAGTGTCAAAGTTAATGGGATCTCGTAGATACGTTAATAAATAGAGAAAAGACGTATGCCAAATTCATACGTCTTTTCTTGCATCTTTTAATTAGGAAGCACCCGAAAACGGAACCCTTCTATAAAACTCGGTTCGTATTATATATGATTTCTTCTCGCAAAGTCGACAAAACGGAATTTGTCTGGTCTGTGTCTGGATTCCGTGTACTGAAACAGGCTCGCATCATCTAAATAAACGTAATTTTTAATGATGACAATATTATGATGGCCTTCAAGGTCTAATAGTTGTCGGTCTTCCTCTGTCGGTTCTTCCACGATAATTTCTTTTTTTGCAAAGCTGATACTAAGCTGCAGGTCATTTTCAAGATAATCATAAATCGAGTGCTCACATATTTCTCTTGTTAAAGCAGGGACGAATTTTTTATTCAGATAATCTTTATCTAGGATTACCTTTTCTCCGCCCATTTCCCTCACTCGAAACACTTGCCAGACGTGGTCCTTGCTGGACAAGTTTAACTGCTTCATGATGAATGGATCTGGTTTCATCAACGAGAGTTCGTGAACTATGGTGACTGGCTTTTGCCCCATTTTATCAGCTAGTTCTTTGAAACTAACTAGTCCAGAGACAGGAAAATCTACTTTGGTACTTTTAATGACAATCGAGCCCTTTCCCCGCACTTTTTGTATATACCCGTTTTGTGACAGAAGGTTAAGTGCCTTTCGGATCGTTTCTCTCGATGTATTGTAACGGTCCTTTAACTCATGCTCAGAGGGCAAAAGTGTATTAGGGGCAATCTGCCCTGCTTCTATTTGCTGTACAATATCGTTATGGATCGTTAAATACTTATTTGTCATGTTAAAAACTCCAGTTTACTTTTTTAAATAGTACACAACAGACTCATACGGTCTTAGTTTCATTTGTTTCATATCTTCTGATGAGTCAGCATAGTTGGATAATAAAATCGTGCTAGTAACACCTTCCGTATCCACTTGCTCAGGTAATAGGAACTCTACTTCTTTGGAATAAAAATTATTCACGACTAGTAATTTCTCATCACCATTGTTTCGTATATAAGCAAAAATAGCATCATGATCTGCTAAAAGCAACTCATAATTTCCGTCTGTCACGATATCGTACTCTTTTCTTAACTGGATAAGCTTTTGATAATGATAGAAAACTGAATCTTGGTCGGCCATTGCCTTTTCTGCGTTGATATCTTTGTAGTTCGCTGCTGGTAGAATCCAAGGAGTACCCTTAGTAAATCCTGCGTTCTCCTCATCACTCCATTGAACAGGCGTTCTCGAATTATCACGTGATTTTTGCTTAAGAATATCGAGAATTTGCTGTTCGGTCATGCCTTTTCCTTTGAGGATCTCAAATATGTTTAACGACTCCACATCTCGGTAGTCATCAATGGAAGCGAAATTTGGATTGGTCATTCCAAACTCTTCTCCTTGATAAATATAAGGAGTGCCCTGCATCATATGAATGACTGTCGCAAGCATCTTGGCGGACTGCTTATGGTATTCCTTGTCATTTCCGAAGCGTGACACAACTCTTGGCTGATCATGGTTACACCAGAATAAGGCATTCCAACCGCCCCCCTTATTCATGTCCACTTGCCAGTCAGATAATATTTGCTTCAGCTTTTGGAAATCAAAGTCTGCCTTTGTCCACTTCTCTCCATTTGGATAATCAACCTTTAAATGATGGAAGCTGAAGGTCATATCCAACTCTTTTCGCTCTGGGTTTGTATACTTAATACAGTTATCAATGGAAGTAGAGGACATCTCTCCAACGGTCATGATGTCATAGTGAGAAAATACTTCTTGATTCATTTCATGTAGGTACTCATGAATTTTTGGACCATCTGTATAGAATTTACGACCATCGCCAAGACCGGTTGACCCATCATCATCTAAGAAACGCTGGTCCTTAGAGAGTAAGTTCACCACGTCTAAACGGAAGCCGTCCACCCCTTTATCTAGCCAGTATTTCATCATATCGTAAACTTCTCGACGAACCGGTTCATGCTCCCAATTCAAATCCGCTTGAGTCACATCGAACAAGTGTAAATAATACTGATCTGTATCTTCGTCATATTGCCACGCATTTCCGCCGAACTTTGACTCCCAGTTGGTCGGAGCTCCACCATTTTTTGCATCCTTCCATATATAAAACTCACGGTACGGGTTGTCCTTTGAAGACTTAGATTCAATAAACCATTGATGCTCCGTTGACGTATGGTTAACAACGATATCCATAATAATTTTGATCCCACGGAAATGGGCTTCCTTTAATAAAAGATCAAAGTCTTCCATCGTTCCGTACGGCTCATAGATACGAAAATAATCACTGATATCATACCCATTGTCGCGCTGCGGAGACTCATATATCGGTGTTAACCAAACAACATCTACACCAAGAGTTGCTAAATAATCTAATTTTTGAATAATCCCCTTAATATCTCCTACACCATTTCCTGTCGTATCATTAAAGCTTTTTGGATAAATTTGATATACGACCGCTTTTTTCCACCAAGGTTGAGTCATCTTTGTAGCACCAGCCCTTATTTAATAGTAAAAGAGGAACAAGTAAATGTTCCTCTCGACATTATTTTCTTTTAAAAGATACTTTACCAATATTCATCTTGGCAAATACAACCGTTAAGATGAACGGTACAACTATCGCAACAACCATTGCGATTGCGAATGTTAGCATATGTTGTGGCTGGATGGAAAGAATTCCAGGAAGACCACCAACACCAATAGAATTCGCCATTACATTGCTTCCTACTGAGATAACAGCTGCTACCAATGAGCCAATCATTGCAGCTAGGAATGGGAAGCCGTATTTCAGGTTAATCCCAAACATCGCTGGCTCTGTTACACCAAGATAACAAGAGATGGCTGCTGGAATAGACACTTGCTTTTCTTCTTCGTTCTTTCTGTTAATATAAATCATTGCTAGAACAGCAGAACCTTGAGCAATATTTGATAAAGCGATCATAGGCCATAGGTTTGTTCCACCAAGCTCACTCATTAACTGTAAATCAATAGCATTCGTCATATGGTGTAAACCAGTAATAACAAGTGGTGCATAAGCAAATCCAAATACAGCTGCAAATAACCAGCCCACTGCAGAAGTTAAGCCAGAGTATACAACGTCAGAGATGAAAGAACCAATTGCCCAACCTAATGGTCCAAGTACGGTATGTGCTATTAATACTGTTGGTACTAGGGCAAAGAATGGCACAACAATCATGGAAATCGCATTTGGAACGACCTTACGTAATTTTAGTTCAAGGAATGAAAGAACTAAACCTGCTAAAATCGCTGGTATAACTTGTGCTTGGTAACCAATCATATCTATTTTTGCAAAACCAAAATCCCAGAATGGTACTTCAGTCGCACCTGCCACACCATAAGCATTTAATAGCTGTGGTGAAACAAGTGTAATCCCTAATACAATCCCTAAAATAGGCGTTGCCCCCATCTTTCTAGCAACTGCCCATGTAATCCCTACCGGTAAGAAGTGGAATATCGCTTCCCCAATTAACCATAGAAACGCATGAGTTCCGGCCCAAAATTGAGAAATCTCAATTAATGACTTCGTTCCATCCTCAAACATTTTGATGTCACCGATTACATTTCGGAAACCAAGAATAAGACCCCCAACAACGATTGCTGGAATTAATGGAGTAAAGATATCTGCAAGGTGAGCAATCATACGTTGAAGCCAGTTCATATTCTGCTTCGCTGCTTGTTTTGCGTCTTCCTTAGAGGTATCGCTTACACCTGCAATTTTAATAAATTCATTATAGAAGGACGATACTTCATTCCCAATAATAACTTGGAATTGTCCCGCTTGAGTAAAGGTTCCCTTTACAAGCTTAATGGACTCAATCTTATCTATATCTGCCTTTTTTGGATCTTTTAAAACAAAGCGCATTCTTGTCACACAGTGGGTAACAACGGAAATATTTTCGCTACCACCGATATGTTCAAGCAATTCTTTTGCCGGTTGAGTATAGTTACTCATTCGTATTCCTCCCTGGTAAAAAGTTACCAAATAATTTTATTATGAAACAAATAAGGGTAATAAATTCGCTTACATTCCTCAGCAACTTGTATATACATGTTTTGTTTACGTTTTCATTCTAACTTGTATATACAAATCTGTCAATCTACTTTCCTAAAAAAACATCGCAAATAAAAAAACGCCCGAATCTGAACTGCACCCCAATTGTTAGACACTAATCTAACAATGAGGGGTGCAGTTTTTTATATGACTAAATTTACATCAGA
>NZ_JBPCCH010000030.1:0-48206 GCF_050971805.1 Robertmurraya mesotrionivorans
TATTAGCCCCGGTTTCCCGGAGTTATCCCAGTCTCATAGGCAGGTTGCCCACGTGTTACTCACCCGTCCGCCGCTAACCTTTGGGAGCAAGCTCCCAAAGATCCGCTCGACTTGCATGTATTAGGCACGCCGCCAGCGTTCGTCCTGAGCCAGGATCAAACTCTCCAATAAAGAGTAAGATTAGCTCTTAAAGTTAAAACGTTGGCTAGTGTATATTTCAACACTAATCTTTTTTGTTGACGTATGATTTGTTTAGTTTTCAAAGAACAATTTCTTAGGTTATCGCTCAAAAGCGACTTCCTTAATATATCACATCGTCCATTTTTAAGTCAACAACTTTTTTACTTTTTATTTTTTCAAATCGTTGCTTCCTCGTGAGGACAAGAAATAATATATCATGAATAAGATGCGATTTCAATATAATTTTAAAAAAGTTTTTTCTTTTAAAAGTAGAATCCCTTAAGAGGAGTAATAGATTTGGTTTGCTAGCATATAAATACTATATAAAATAATAGAAAGGAGTAACACATGCTATTAGAATCATTCTCCTTATACCTTTCACTATTTATGGCCATCTTCTTATTTTACTATGCGTACTGGGAGGGAATTCGAATCGTAAATAGCGAAGGCAAAGTATACGGTGGTACATTTATCTTTACACTAGTATCAGCTTTTATCTTTTCTGGATTTACCTACACACTCTAAAAAAGGAGAACCTTCAAAGGTTCTCCTTCTTACTTTATACGATTTCTTTTAATGCATCTTTTTTTACCTTCTTCTGTTTTCCACTTCTCTCATTTAATAAAAACAAGGAGATACCCACTATAACAATGCTTCCCCCTAATAACTGAGTAAATAACACTTTTTCTGATAAAAGATAATAAGCAAGGATTGTTGCTCCCACCGGCTCAAATAAGATAGCCATCGAGATAATTGAGGTACTAATCCACTTGATTGCCCAATTGAATAAGGAATGGCCTAATAAGGTAGGGATAAGTGCTAATAAAATAAAGTTCCACCACTCATTTTTCGGATATGGATATAAAGATTCTCCGGCAATAAGTACATAAAGCAATAATACAATTGAGCTTATACTATATACAACAAACGTATAAGTAACTAGAGAAATTCTCTTTCTTACTGATTGCCCAAACATTAAATACGCAGTAACAAGTGCACATGCCAGTAATGCAAGAATATCCCCAAATAAAGCCGTTCCACTTAATTGAAAATCTCCCCAGCTAATGATCACACTCCCTACTATCGCTGCTACCGCACAAAGTATGGCTTTTAATGTAAAGCGTTCCTTAAAAAACAAAAAAGTACCGACAAATGCAAACAATGGCTGAAGAGTGACAAGTACTGTAGAACTTGCCACAGATGTGTAGTTTAATGATTCAAACCATAATATAAAGTGAAAGGCTAAAAACACTCCCGCAAGAGTAGCATATAACCAATCCTTTACCGAAATAAGCGTCAATTCCTTTACATACTTCAATAAAAAGACCGGAAGCATAAACAAAACAGAGAAAAGTAGTCGGTAGAATGCGATAACCCCCGAAGGAGCAGCAGAAAACTTTACGAAAATGGCTGAAGCTGATACAGCAATCACACCAACGATTAATGCAAAATACGGGTTTACTATTGTACGATTCATTTGTTTCTCCTTAAATTCCTCCCAGGTATCACACTATCTACTCAACGCTTTCGACTTCAACTTGGTTGACACCATTAATTGATTTCAACTCGTAATAAATATCGGTTGTGTAAATACCTTTATAGGTTGTGACTAAGCAACTAATCAAAATATCATCTGTCTCTTCTTTAACTTTTAAGTGTTTTACCCCTAATTTTCTACCTTTAATTTCTTTAATCATCTCTGTTAAGTTAGTTGATTTCTCTAAAAATAATTTCACCTTAATTTCTTTCTCTTTTAACTTTTTCGGCCCCATCTTATCAAATAAAAACGGGATGACTTTAATACCGAAAATTAAGAATGATATACCAGCGAGAGCCTCTATGTAAAAACCAGCACCAATCGTAATTCCAATTCCAGCAGATGCAAGAACCAATGACGCGGTGGTGAGACCTGAAATTGCTTCATTGCCTCTCCTCATTATTACCCCTGCTCCCAAAAAGCCAATACCACTAATGATATACGAGGGAATTCTACCCGGATCCATTGGTCTTGAGTACTCTTTAGCATATAAAAAGGCGGACTCATATGACACAGTCGTTAACAAGCAAGCCATGACAGAAATAATCAGACAAGTTTTCAATCCTAGTGGCTTCCCTTTTAGTTCTCGTTCCAATCCGATGACAATCCCAGCAACAGCAGCAAAAGATAATTTAAAAAGAACATCGTAACGAGTAAATTCTATAAATAGTTCTTTCATATATTATCCCCCTTAATTATGTAGATATATTTTTGGTAAAAGAAAAGGAAACGATGCGTATATCATTTATACGTATTCCATCCGAGCTCCATTCATTCACGTCAATATATTATATGAAATATAACACACAAAAAACGATTTTCCATACAATTAAATTTAATAGAGAAAATAATAGAAGGAAGTCAATTAGAACGACTTCCTTCTATAATAATTATTTGCATATTTTATTGATAGATGTTTCCACCTGTTTGTTTAAACTCGTCAGCTTTTTCCTTCATACCCTTCACAATTGCTTCATTCGTATCAAGCTTGTTATCCTTTGCGTAATTACGTATATCATGTGAGATTCTCATGCTACAGAATTTCGGTCCACACATAGAACAAAAATGAGCTGTTTTTGCTCCCTCTGCTGGTAAGGTTTCATCATGGTACTCTAAGGCACGTTCTGGATCCAAAGATAAATTAAATTGATCTCTCCAACGGAATTCAAATCTTGCTTTTGATAAAGCATCGTCCCTCTTTTGTGCCCCAGGATGACCTTTTGCTAAATCAGCCGCATGGGCCGCAATTTTATATGTGATAACCCCTTCTCTAACATCATCTCGATTAGGTAAGCCTAAATGTTCCTTAGGAGTAACATAGCAAAGCATAGCTGTACCATACCAACCAATCATCGCAGCACCTATAGCAGAAGTAATATGGTCATATCCTGGAGCGATATCAGTTGTTAAAGGTCCTAGCGTATAGAAAGGTGCTTCTTTACACAACTCTAATTGTTTATCCATATTCTCTTTTATAAGATGCATCGGTACATGCCCTGGTCCTTCTACCATTACTTGCACATCATGTTTCCATGCAATCTGAGTGAGTTCTCCTAATGTCTCTAGTTCTGCAAACTGTGCCTCATCATTCGCATCAGCAATAGAACCTGGACGTAAGCCGTCACCAAGCGAGAACGCTACATCATATGCTTTCATAATTTCACATATTTCCTCAAAATGTGTGTAAAGGAAGTTTTCCTGGTGATGGTACAAACACCATTGAGCCATGATGGAACCGCCCCTAGAAACAATTCCCGTTAATCTTTTCGCCGTTAAAGGAACGTATCTTAATAAAACACCTGCGTGAATCGTAAAGTAATCTACTCCTTGCTCTGCTTGCTCGATCAAAGTATCGCGGTATACCTCCCATGTAAGGTCTTCAGCAATCCCGTTTACTTTTTCAAGCGCTTGATAAATAGGGACAGTGCCTACTGGAACAGCAGCATTACGGATAATCCATTCTCTTGTAGTGTGAATATTTTTCCCTGTTGATAAATCCATAATCGTATCTGCACCCCAGCGTGTCGCCCATGTCATTTTTTCAACTTCTTCTTCAATGGAAGAAGATACAGCTGAGTTTCCGATATTGGCATTAATCTTCACATGAAAATTACGTCCGATGATCATAGGCTCCATTTCAGGGTGATTAATATTTGATGGGATAATTGCTCTTCCTTTTGCAACTTCATCACGAACAAATTCTGGTTTCATATTTTCCCTTATGGCGATAAACTCCATTTCAGGAGTAATGATTCCCTTCTTTGCATAGTGAAGCTGAGTTACATTATGACCTTTCTTTGCTCGAAGTGGTTTTCGTTTTAATCCTGGAAACACCTTATGATTAGCCCTTGGATCATTCTCATCCTTAAAACCATTATCTTCAGGTTTGATATCTCTTCCTTCATATTCTTCCACATCTTCTCTTTCTCTGATCCAGTTCTGTCTAATAGTAGGCAACCCTTTCGTAATATCAACGAAGTGTTGACTGTCAGTATAAGGACCGCTTGAATCATATACTCGAACAGGTAGATTATCTTCTTCCCCAACTGTACCAGTAGTTGGACTTAGAGCAATTTCTCTCATAGGGACTTGAATGTCATTCCTCGAACCTTGCACATACACCTTTTTACTACCCGAAAAGCTCGACATAATGGAAATGCTTGTTTCATTTAATGAAGTTGACGACATGGTAAATCTCTCCCTTTTCCTAATTTTGAAAGGACGAGATCTAGAGAATAAAACACGGGGAGGGATGTAGAAAACACAATAAAAGCCGGGTCCAAAATTGGAAGGACCCGGCTTAATATGTAGAAGTATAATCTAAACAATAGATTATCGTTAACTTCCCCACGCTGGTATGATCCAGATCAGGTCCAAAGGGTCAAGAAACTTAAACGTGTCTCTCTCTCAGCCCAAACTATTGGACTCCCCTAGTTATTGCTATTCAGTTCACATTTATTATACATGAAAGTAAGATAAAGAAAAGGGGGAAATTTCCTAAATAGCCATAAATGGCTTATAAGTTAGTATTCAAAACTTCCTTCGAAAGGTTCAGAAGCATATTTGTATAGTTCCATATCTTTCAAACCTGCCCTCTGAATACTAGCGTTTATTAGTTATTCCGCTAAATATAGTTTGTGTAAAGAAAATGATTTTTCAGGTATTGTAAAAATGCTACTATGTAGTATAATACTTTTATATCGTTTTAGATATTCGGGGCATTAGCTCAGCTGGGAGAGCGCTACGCTGGCAGCGTAGAGGTCATCGGTTCGATCCCGTTATGCTCCATAGGTCCAAATCCCTTGATACACAAGGGATTTTTTCATGTCTTCATTTAGATGATATTGCCTCGTTTTTGATAAACTTCACAAAACTTCACAACCTTTTTTCACCATTACTCATGAATTTTTGTGTTTGTTTCGTTCCGTTCCAAATTTCTAATCGTCTCTTGATCGGCATTCGTCCACAAATGAACATAATATTTAAACGTAGTTTCGACATCTGCATGACCTAAGCGACCTTGAACCAGTTTGTGCTGTGCTCCACTTCGAATCAACATACTCGCGTGCGTGCGTCTTAAATCGTGAAAGCTGATCCGGCGAACACCTGCTTTTTTCATCAATCCATATAGCTGCCTACGAATATTAGATGGATTCTGGAACCCTCCTTGTTGAACAGGAAAGACTAAATCTAGTTCATGCTCATAGTGAGAACCGATTCTCTTTTTCAAAGCTTCTTGTATCTCTTTGTGTTTCAACTGTTTTTCTACAAGGTTGTCAGGGATGGATAACGTTCGATTGCTTTAAGATCCTTTCGGCATCAGTTCAGGAATGCCATTTTCATCATAAGAGACACTTCTTGTGACAGTCACCGTTTTCCCCACCAAGTCCACATTGTACCAAGGTAGAGCAAACACCTCTCCCTGACGTAATCCAGTCGAAAGGGTGAATCATACATCACATCTTTTCCTTCGTGCTCTGCCAACTTCAGAAATTGATTCACTTCCTGGAAAGTCCAAGAATTCGCCGTACGGATCGTATCTTTTGGTTTCTCATTCTTCTCTAATGCCAACATAGGATTTTCTCCTCCTTTTTTAAAGGCGGAATATAATAAAATGGATAGAAATTTATGAATGGTACTGATTGTTTTCTGTGCATACCCCTCTCGCTTAAGTTTACCGTAAATTTTTTGATATCTTCGTCAGTAATTAAAGAGAGCTGCTTATCCTTAAAAAAAGGAATAAGGTGTTTTTCTAGATAGAACCGTCTGGTTTTTGAAGGTGTTTGGTCATACTTGTTGGTAATAATCTACCTCGAACCAGTTTCTCGCAAATCCTTGAAAAGAAATTTGTAGATGTTCTTGTTTTTGGGTTATCGGATTCATTGGTAGATACGGGTACATTGGTTCTTTTGAATGTATTGTAACCAAAGCAGTAAACTCCTTTGCCTCCTTCTGTGTCTTAAAGGACTTCTGAAGTTGTTTCCTTTTTCCTGTCAAAGGATTCGGTTCCCCATCGTAACGTACGATGTATTTTTTTCTTTGCTCCTTTTAAACCATTGTCTTTCATCATTGGCATTTCACTTACCTCCTGATAATAGGTAAGCACGTGGTCTTCAACAGTATGAACACGTGCTATAAAATTTATAAGAACATCACCTGTATAGCGTTAATTCCTTTTGACTTTGACATCTTTTTGAGCAAATAAAAAAGGCAGAAAGATTGCGTATGCAATCCCGCTGCCAGTTCTTCTGGATCTTTTGGAATAGGGTGGTCATTATATATAAATAATGCTCATAGCTTTATATTCTATTTCCTCAATAGTTTTCGTATCTATGAACGAAAAGTATGGACGTATGAAACGAAGCGTTGAGTCAATTGTACGAAAACCAAAAAGGTTTTTCATGGTATCTACACTGATTCCACTTTGCATCAAGGTGATAATGTACATTCGGCGAAGATCATAAAACCTAATTTTGGGCACATTTGCTTTTTCCGTCAGTTGGCTTAACCTTCTCTCTACCATCGATGGAGTTTGATAATCACCATTTTTTTGTGGAAAAACTAGATCTAGTTCATGGTGATAATTGTTATTTCTCCTTGTTTTCCTCCTGTATTTTTTTGTATCTTAGTAATTTTTCTAGTACATGATGTTGAATCGGTATATTCTTCGGGCCACTTTTTAACCCTTCTACCTTATCATTTCTTTCACCACTAATTGACACACATTTTGATATGGAGATGTGTTTCTCCTTTAGATCAATATCCGACCAAGTTAGAGCCAACATCTCCGGTAGCCGAACACCTGTAGAAAGAGCAAACTCTTAAATCGTTTCCTGTTCAAGATTAGCTAATACAAGAAACCTGCCTCTCTCTTCCTGACTCCATAGAATCGGTGTATGCACCTTTGGATACTGTTTGAAGCTAATATTCCTCATAGGATTTTCCTTAATAAGTCCCCCTTTAACTGCTGCTTGAAATACTATCGATAACGTTTTTAAGATTTGAACAATAGTGGAGTCAGATAGATTCTTTTCATCTAAATGTTGATGAAATAAGATTATTTCCCTTTCTGTGATTTCAGAAAGTATTTGATCTCCCATAAAAGGAACAATATGTTTTACTATGTGCAACTCCATTTAGTCCCGCTAATGAAGAAATGTTCACGATTAAACTATTATTCGTTTTAGTCATGGATTCTACCAGTTTGAGATAATGATATTTTTGCGATAAAAATTTTATACAATTTTAACATTTTAAATTTTGGTCAACCCATATCTCAAATCTTGTTAGATTAATGTTATAGATTAGACTTTTTGAAATTGCCTAGATAGGAAAGACTTGGCTTTGGAAACCTTTTTTGAGTACTACGGTCAACGGCGATTAAGCCAAATGTTTGTGCATATCCTAATTGCCATTCAAAATTGTCTAGTAAGGACCAGTGTGTATAGCCAATAACAGGGATGCCATTCTCTACGCAACGATAAACGCCAGAAAGAGCCTTTTGAATATACTCTACTCTTTCCTCATCATTGTCTGTTGAAATACCATTTTCCGTCACAATTATCGGTTTACTCCAATGTTTAGCAACAAATTCTAAAACGTTCCCTAATGCTTCAGGATAGAACTCATACCCCATTTTTGTTACCCTTGTATTCTCATCTGGTTTGACAGCACCATTGGAACCATGAATTTTGCGGGAATAATTTTGAACACCCAAAAAGTCATCCTCGTTAATATATGGTAAGTAATCTAGAAAATCTTCTTCTTGTTCTTTCCTTGCATGCTCTTCGCCACCTGGTAGTGCTTGATGATCATACAAAGAGAAAGTAATACCAACTTTAATATCTTCATTCACATCTTTTATAACGCTTCTTGCTTTTTCGTGACATTTCATTACAATCCATTCGCCGTGATCTGATCTAGGACCCAGAAAGGGCTGAACTTCTCTTGGGTCCATTGCAAAGAGCTCTCCCAAAGAATGATAGTATTTCTCCATTCTCTCTTTCATGTTCAACCCAACTTGTACATCTCCGTCTTTGGCACCATCACCTTTTAACCCTTTCATGCTTTCCATTATTTTTTGGATTTGCTTCCCCATATTTGCTTCATTGATGGTACATATATATGGAATTAGACTTCCTAATTCCTCCGCAACAAGTTTTGCATAACGACCAAAGTATTCAATCGTCGTTTCACTTTCCCAACCGCCCTCTTTTATTAACCAAAAAGGGGATGAAAAATGATGCAACGTAACAATTGGTGTAATATTCTTTTCATGACAAAATTCTAAAACTTCTTGGTAATGTTCGATTTCCTGTTTGTCAAAGCTGCCCTTTTCGGGCTCTATTCTCGCCCACTCAATAGAGAACCTGTAAGCATTACAACCTGCATCTGCTAATATTTGAATATCCTCCTTGAATCGATTGTAATGATCCATCGCATCAAGTGAAGGCTCTTTATATGTAGATCCAGGCATGTTCTCCATCGCCCAAAAATCACTATTTTTGTTATTGCCTTCAACCTGATGGGCTGCTGTTGCTGCACCTATTAAAAAATCATTATTAAATTTTATCATATGTTGTCACATCCAATTCTTTAATCTTTATAATAAGTATCCATACCAAGGACTAGTATGTGAGTTGGTTTAATTTTCTCACTCTTCTATTTGATAAAGCTTTACCAATCCTGTAATGCCGGACAATTCAATTTCTTGCTTTCTATCATTATCTTTGATTGTTGATTATTCAAATTTTCCCTTTCTAGTGCTGTAGCAACCTCAATCACAATTTGATTTCCCCCCTGATTGACAAGACTTGCAAGGTCAAACAAATACGGCGGTACAATCTGTATTCCAACACTTTCACCATTGAAAAATACTTCTACTTCTACTCCTTCTTCTGCATCCGTAATCTCAAGTAGTATTTTTTAAGTTCCGTTTAATTCGATGGTGTTTTCATATCTTACTAACCCTGAGAAATCAGGCTTTTCTTCTGCAAGATTGTCGGGAAGTATAATGTTTTTAGCCTCTTTAAAATTTGGATAATCAATACTTCTACATATACTGCTAGTCCAATTCTCTTGAATCATCAGTTCAATACCCTCTAATTTAAGTGGTTCAGACAGATACTCTTCACCCAGTTCATCGAATAAAATAATTAAGCTCTTTCTTGGTCGTAATTCAACGAAAAGTTTTGTGCCTTCCTCACAAGGAAGTACCTCTACTTTCTCTAGTCGGTTAACCCATGAATAATAAGCATAGTTTCTAAAAGAATGGAAGAATATAGTTTCCACCCTGATCATTCAATAGTTTTTCAACTTTTTTGTTCATTCTATTGTCTTCCCCTTAAGATTTAGTTAGTCGTAACTGCCTTTAACCATCCATATGTTGATTGCTTATAAGGTAATTGGTGATCCTAAGACAATAGTAATGTGACACAGCTATTAAGTTTTGAATATCTTATTTTTAAGTGTTTTTATTAACTTGTTTGTTATCATAAATGAATGATTGACTCTGTATCCTTTTACCAATTATTCGCCTTATGCAATTTATGAATGACGAGCCTTCAAATCAGCTTTAATTTTGCCCATTTTACTATCTAAGTCGTAAAAATGTAAGATAAGGAATGCTATAGCAAATAAGATTGCTGGAATCCATGAAAATAATGCTATGATTGCGCCATTTGCTAAGTCAGGCTGCACATCTAACTTACCACTATATCCAACTACTGATAATATTAAACCTAAACCTCCAACTGCGACACCATTAGCTATTTTAGTAGAAAAGTTATAAATAGAATTTGTAACACCTTCAACACGTTTACCTGTCTTCCATTCACCATAATCCATACAATCAATTACATATATTGCTACCATCATAGTAATTGGGATTGTTCCTATACCTGATACTAAGCTACCAATTATTAACAACACCATATTTGAACCAGCAAATAACTTGACAACGCTTCCAACCAATCCAATAATTATAGCTACTCTCGCAACATTAATAGAACCTAATTTTTTAATAAAAGACGGAAATAATAGTAATAAGAAAGGTGTTACTATCGATGTCATAAAAAATATTGACATTTTCCCTAAATCTCCAACGATGTATTCAAAATAGTAAGCTGTAATATTAACTGATAGACCATTAACAATATGCACAAAGAATGCTGCTAACGAGAATAGAAAAATGTACTTGTTTTGTTTTAATACAAGTAAACTTTCTTTTAGTCCATATTTTTGTATCTTACTAGGATCCTCCAATTTTTCTTTTACAACAAAAAACCTAATTAAACCAATTAAACCTAGTGGTACTGCGAATAGTAATGTAATTTTCGTCCAACCAAAATTAGTCTCACCCCACATTTTCATAATTTGCGGAAAGATAATATTTATTGAAATGGCTACAACCATGATTACCAATCCTGCAATCGCCAAAACCTTAGAACGGTTGATTTCATTTGAAACAGCTCTGCCTAAATAAACAGAATCCGTATTAGATAAAAATGTTGCGAATACAGAATTAATTAAAGAGAAAAGAACAAAAACATAAGTAGCTTGCCAAACTACTTCCATATCTGGTACTGAGAACAATAGAACTGTAGCAATCCACAATGGAACAATGAGTAATTCATATGGCCTTGCCTTACCATACTTTGTCTTAGTTTTGTCAATAATGAAACCCACTAACAAGTCTGTCACTCCATCAAATATTTTCGAAGCAAGCAAAAGTCCACCTACCAAACCAGCCCCCATTCCAACCACATCAGTTAAATAAAATGTTAAGTAACCTAAAATTATAAAGTTTACTGATATAGAGATTCCTCTTGTTGACCATGCTAACGAAAATCCTCTAGGTAGTTTTTCAGGTTTTCCAGCCACTTGATCATTTCTCTCATGAACCGCATTTACACCCATTTGGTTTCACTCCATTCTTCATTTTGTTGTAAATAGAGAAAACACTACAATCTACATCTAGCATTGAATTGTTTACTTGATCTTAATAGTGATAGCCTCATACCGATGATCGATCTATTCCTAGTCTTCTTGTTGAATTTACAATTCTATTTTCCTCTTTACTTAAATGTGAGCATTTTTTAACTATCAAAAAAAGCTCACATCCCTTTCAAAGTTTGGGTAATTTAAGTTATCAATGTTGGTTTCTTTTCCAAAGAGTTTTCTGTGACATTAATTCTAATTGTCTTACTTTCAAATCCTTCTGCAGAAACGGTCACCTTAACTTCACCAGGTTCATATCCTGCACGAATAACTGCTAATGCTCTTCCACGATAAGTGGTGTGTTCCTCTTTATCAAACAGATTTACCGTTTTTGGATTACTAGATCCCAGTGCAAGTAAATTTGCCGCAGAACCCTCCACATTCACCATCACTTTCGTGTCCTCAGCTGGTTTCACCACGCCGTCTTCATCTGTTATTGCAATGGAAAGGAAAGATAAACTCTGACCATCAGCAATCAATTCTCTATTTTCTATATCTACTGTTAATATTGAATTTTGTTGAGCAGTAACAAGTTCACTACGTTTCAACTCTTTTCCAGTTTTATCAAAAGATATCGCTTCCAATTTTCCCGAATGGTACTTGCAATTAAAAATAGCCATATACTTTTTTACTTTTTTTCTACCTATCCGCTTTCCGTTCAAGCGTAATTCAACACTTGCTGCATCTGCATATACTTCTACTACACTCTTTTTGCCTTCATAACCATTCCAGCTCCATGAGTCCAGGGCATTGGTCATACGCCATGGTGCCATCTTAATTTTTTCACCACTTCTATTAACCGGTCGAACACCAATGTACGGCTTATCGTACGTACCAAAAATAACTTGTTGATAATAGTTTTCCGCATCCCGATTGCCAGTTGCATCAATCGTTCCACCGCCATAAAAGAGTTGTAACCCTCCTTCCCCTAAATATTCCCAATAACCAAGATTGGGTTCCGTCTCACCAATGTAATCAAAACCAGCCCACACAAAATCTCCAATCAGATATTTATACTTTTTAACCCTTGGCCAGTTATACCAAGTACGACTTGCCATTGTCTCACTTCCAACAATGATCCTTTCAGGGTGAAGTTTTCCATCGATGTCATAACGTGATTCAGCATAGTTAAAGCCTACAATATCTAAGTGTGAAGCCATATCCTTTATACTGTCGTCCGCTTTTTTACTTTTGACCTGGGCACTCATGATTGGACCAATCCTAGAAACCATTAAATTGTATAAAGTTGAACCGCTTTCTTTTTTCTTTTTCTTTTTCTTGCTCGTAGAATCAGGTAATGGTTCTCGTTTATAAGGTCCATCATCTTTATGTCCCATGTCCTTCAAAATAACAAACATATTTACACCACAAGTAACAGGTCTAGACTCATCTAGTCCATGCATAATATCGACCATTTCCTTAGTTAGGTCTATGCCTCGTTGCTCTGCTGGTTCTGTAACCTCATTCCCTATTGAATACATAATAACGGAAGGGTGATTCATATCCTTTTTAACCATCGCTACCAAATCCTGCTTATAATTATCCATGAAGTCACGACCATAATCATGATAAGATTTTGGTGTGTACCAACCGTCAAATGCTTCATCCATTACATAGATTCCGTATTTATCACAAGCGTCCAGCATTGCTCTCGAACAAGGGTTATGCGCCGAACGGATTGCATTATATCCGGATTCTTTGATAATTCGAATTTTACGCTCTTCTGCATCTTTAAAGCCACAAGCACCTAATATGCCATTGTCATGGTGGATACAACATCCCCGAAGATTTGTTTCCACTCCGTTAACTAATAATCCAGTGGTCGGACTCCAATCTAGTGACCTTACACCAAATTTGACCTCAACTTTATCTGACTGTGTTTCAATAACAGCCTTGTACAAGTTTGGGGACGTATCACTCCAAAGCTTTGCATTAGGAAAATCTATAACCCCAAGCGTTCCTCTCAAAACCTCCTCTTCCCCGTCAAAAATAGTAACAACAGCATTCTCTGCATAGGCAGCTTTAACCTCTATAACTGCTGGAGATATCTGCTTAGTTTTAATTTGCACATCTCGGATATAATTTTTATCCTTTATAATTAAACTTACTGGCCTGTAAATTCCACTACCTGAATACCATCTACTATTTGGGGTTAAGCTGTTATCCACGGTAACCTTAATATAATTGGTACCTCCGACAATATGTTCAGATATAGGAACTTCAAATTCTGTATAACCATAGGAATTCCTAGCGACTTTATATCCATTGATATATACAACCGACCGCATGTAAACGCCTTCAAAAAGGATTGCAATATACTTGTCAGTAGACAGTACTGGAATGGTAAATTCCTTCTCATAAACGTATTTCCCACCTGGAAAATATGCAGTTCTACCACCATTGTTGCACTCTAAATATCGTTCTTCAGTAAACATTGCATCATGCGGAAGATTAACATATTTTTGATTTTTCTCTTCACCTTCCTTATAAAAAGTCCAATTGTCGTTAAAGTCTATTTTCATTCTAAACACCTCTTTTAAACTTTTCATCTGTATCATTTTTAAACCAATGTATAAAAAAACTTGTTGTTTATTCACCCTTTATTGTTCAGGCTCTACGTGTATGATAAAATTCAAAGGTGATAAATCTATTTTAGCTTTTACCACTTCTAATACAATATCTTAACTATATACTTAGTAATTCAAGTTGTATCATTTTCGCATATAAAGGAGGTAAACTATGAGTACTAGTTACAAAGCTCAAATTTTAGAATTTGCAGATAGTCTGCATATTGATATTAAAAGTAGTAATCAAGTCCATAACTTAAAAGAAAGTTTTAATGAAAGCTTTTTAGACAAACACAAGAGCGGAGAACATGACATTTATGTCCTTCAGTCCTTATTTGGTCTAGTACTAATTAATTATGTAGAGAATGAGAGCTATTCCTTTAGCTATATCGATTTTGCAGAAAGCTTTACTCACAATGTGGATTATTCCCAGCTATTCCACTTAAGTAAAATCCACAAGCACAACTATTTTGAATTACTATTTGTTTTAGATGGACAATTGGATATTTTTATTGAAGGAGTTCATTATCGATACAATCGAGGTGATGCTTGTCTCATCAACTTGAACATTAGACACGAGGAGAGTTATTCCGGGAACTTCACAGTAGTTTATTTTTTAATTTCTAAAGAATATCTGAATACCTTTCTAAAAGAAGAAGTTCCTAATGCAACAGGCAATTTATATAGTTTCTTCCAAAAAAATCTAAACAATAGTGAAGGACACAAAAGCAACTTTATTGATTTTTCTCCCATAGTGGTTCCTATCCAGGTAGTAACTACAGGTATGGAGGAAATAATCTATCTTATAATCAAAGAGATGGTAAACAGTTCTGCTGGATACCAATCCATCGTTCGTGGTTTAGTCCACCGTTTTTTTCATCAACTTCAACTTCCCACTCTATACGGACACTCCTATGTAGAGCTTGAATCGGTTTCTGGAAATAATCTTTTTGAGGAGACATTACGTTATATTAATGAAAAAAAAGGTAAAGTAACTCGTCAGGAGATTGCTGAAGTACTTCATTACAACGGAAATTACATTAATCAGATTTTTAAGAAACACACCAATCAGTCCATCTCTGAATATTCTAGAAACGTTTGTCTTCGAGAAGCGACCAGTCTGTTACTGAACTCCAAGCTAAGTATAGCAACAATTATTAAGCATCTTGGATTCGAAAATAGAACTTCCTTCTATACTCAGTTTAAGAAACGATATGGAGTAACACCACTTGAATATAGAGAGGGCTTATATAACGAAATAGCAACTCACAACAATTTGTAAATGAAGAGATACAATTTGAGCACTCATTTCAAATGAACCAGGTACATTAAATAATAGGAACGTCGAATTAGATAAAGGTGTCGTTGACCAGAACAACCAGGGCTTAGGTTTACCCATTTCTGTGCTGCTTCCAATTCCATATCATTTTCACAAACTAGAATACTACCCTAGTTCCGATACTCGAATGCAATATCTAGCTTTGTATGTAATTCATGTACCAATTGTTGACTTTTTAACGCCATCTGACTATTAAACCCTGGATCTTTATCTACTGCTAAAATATCTCCGTCACATTTAGATGAAGTTCCGCTACCTAGTTCATTTTTTCAAAAACGGGTATTTCTAATCCGGATTAAACATCCAAGAAGGTGTTTTCCCAGAATTCTATAAGATTAAAAGCTACAGGGTATCACTTAGGACATGTTTCTTTATATTATGTCTGCCTTTACTTTATGTACAATCCCTCATTTCAGTTGAGATTCTTGCCCTTTAGCAGTGGCTGAAATGAGCTCGAGTCCCTATTTTTTATAGTAAGGACATTGATAAGGTGCACATTCATTTCATCAGCGGATTCTTGAAAATCATGACGATACCACTCAATGATTAGTCCAATAATAGCATTTGCTGAATAGGAATATAGATATCTATTTGGTTTTCCAGGGTGGGCTGTATGTTTATCTTCAATACAGATGGAACGGATAGCATCGAATAACATGTAATAATACTCTGTAGATACTTCTTTAGATAAAATAACCTTATAAAAATCCTCATATTTTTTAATATGATGAAAAATCCGAACGGTTTTGGGGTCCAAATTTTCAATTGTAATAATAGCATTATTACGATAAGGTTCATCGGAAGAGTTTTTTAAATCTAACATAATTTCTTCAAAAAACTCCTTAAAGACATCTCCCACTTCTTGATAATGGAAGTAAAATGTACCTCGATTAATACTTGCTTCCTTACATAGCTCAGTTACTTTTATATCATTTAATGGTTTCTTGTTTAATAGGTTTGTTAACGCTAAATGTATATTTTGTTTTGTTTTTAGAACTCGCAAATCATTTTTATTCAATTAGGACTCTCCTTTATCGAACACTATCTACTTTTTTGTATAATATCATACATTTTTTATTTTTTTGCTTATTGAATACGTTTACAGATTAATACTATTATTTTAGTTATAAACGTACATACGTACAATATCAAAGGGGGTTTTTTCCTATGAGATTAAAAGATAAAGTAGCCATTGTAACAGGTGCAGCTTCAGGGATGGGGAAAGCAATCGCAGAACTTTACGCTAAAGAAGGAGCAAGAGTAGTTGTTTCTGACTATAATTTTGAAGGTGCTCAAGCGGTAGTTAAGTTCATTAACGGCAACGGTGGTGTCGCAATCGCTAACCGTACGAACGTTGCTGAACTAGCAGACTTAGAACAATTATTCGCTGAAACCACGGAAAATTTTGGTAAGTTAGATATTTTAGTTAACAATGCAGGTATTATGGACGGTATGGAACCCGTTGGAGATATTTCGGACGAAAGGTGGGATCGCGTATTTGCAGTTAACACTACGGGTGTAATGCGCGCCATGCGTATCGCTACTAACATCTTCTTAATACAAGGTCATGGTGTAATCGTAAATAATATTTCAGCAGGTGGTTTACGTGGTGCACGTGCAGGGGCAGCATATACAGCCTCTAAACACGCGGTTTCTGGATTAACGAAAAACACTGCTTATATGTATGCGCTATCTGGTATACGTTGTAATGGTATCGCCCCTGGAGGTGTCGTGACTAACATTGGTTCATCTATGTCCAATATCTCCGAATTTGGGTATGGTCGTCAACAAACTGGTCAAGGTACAATGCCACGTACGGGAAAACCTGACGAAGTTGCGCAACTTGCCGTTTTCTTAGGTTCTGATGAATCAAGCTTTATAAACGGACAAGTAATTGCAGCTGATGCAGGCTGGACTGCATACTAATTATATTAATAATAGGCGAATAATAATCTTTATATAGACACGCTAAGAAAAAGAGGTATGGAAACTATGAAGTGACCCCTAAATGTTAGACACTGTTATTTCATTAGGCAGCGTGGGTAAAATGAGTTCGGTATTGTACTGGACTCATTTTTAATTTTGCCTTAATCCGTTTGGTATTATAGTAATTGATTTATTTTTGTAATTCTATTTTAAAATGTTCCACACGCTCAAATTCCTCTATGTAGAGGAGCTCAGATTTCATAATCCCAAAGAAATTCTTCATGACAGAGTTGTCATAATTTATTTTTCTTTTTAGTCGGATTTTTTCTAGCCTAATAAATAGAAATACCAATGATGAAGACTACTAAACTTGAAACTGCTATAAGTAATATTTTCGCTGATCCTTTAACAGAAGCATTAAAATAAAGATCGTACAAACGGATAAATTCCAGATGTACGATCTTTATTTTATATTTATCAATAATCAATATTTCTATGTTCTAAAGAACTTAAGATATTTTGAATTTTTGTATTAGCGCTTGTAATAATTCAGCATTCTCTACCAAGGCTTTGGTTGAGATGGCTATTTCTTGCATAGAGGCAAATTGTTCCTCTGTTGCAGCTGAAACGGATTGTGAACTGGATGCTGTCTCTTCTGCTATTTGTTTGACACCACTAATAGAACAAGAAATATCATTTATTCCTTTTATAAGATATCTTACCGAGTTAGTCACATCATTAATTTGTAAGACAACTCCTCGTATTGATTCCTCTATATTATTAAAGATGCTTCCAGCCTCCTGTACGACAATTAAGCCCTCTTTTACTTCTGAAGTAGCGTACGTAACTGTTTCCATTGTCTGTTCAGTATCAGATTGAATGAAGTTAATTAAAGTTGAAATGGCTTTAGCAGACTGAGCTGATTGTTCAGCCAATTTTCTCACTTCATCAGCCACAACCGCAAAACCTTTCCCTTGCTCTCCTGCTCGTGCAGCTTCTATGGCTGCATTTAATGCTAATAAATTGGTTTGGTCCGCAATTCCCGTGATTACACCTGTAATATTACCTATTTCATATAAACGCCCCTTCAAACTACTAAAAGCCTCAGACAATAAATATACAGTTTTATTAATAGATTCCATTTGGCTACTTACTTTTTCAATGGATTGCTTCCCTTGAATTGACATTTCCTCAGTTAACTGAGTGTTTGTTAATACTTTGTCTGCATTTTCAGAAATACTTTCAGTAGATTTTGTCATTTCCAAAATAGTATCATTAGTACTATCTACACCACTTACTTGGTTTTGGGCGCCATCCGTGAGTACTTGAACTGTATAAGAGATGTGTTGACTAGCGTTGGTGTTTTCCTCAGCACTAGATTTTAGTTGTTCTGACGATGCTGCTATTTGGTGCGATGTGCTGCTTACTGTTTGTATGATATTTCGAACCGCACGAATCATATTATTAAAGGAAGATGTAAGCATACCCAATTCGTCTTTTGAAACATACGTACCCTGCACTGTGAAGTCGCCATTCTCTGCTTTGGCTAATAAAGATTGCATTTGTTTAATTGGATTCACAATCATTCTTGAGATTAGAATCCCGATTAATACTGTTAAGATTTGGGCTACTATAAATATGATAATTTGCAATCTATATACACTATTGACTATTACTTTATCACCTTCATAAATAGCTTTAGCATTACTTGAGTTTAATAGTTGAATATCTGCCAAAGTTTGTGAATATTGGTCTCTAATAGGCTTTATTTTATCAATATATACATTATAAGCATCCTCATTTTTATTTTGATAAACAAGCATTATCATATTAGAAGCAATACCAACCAACTGACTGTCTAGTTTTATTAACTCCTTATTTTTTTCTTGTACATTTGCTGCAATATTCATTTTAGAAATTTGTTTTGAAATGGCCTCATTTTCTTTAGAGATTGCCTCGATTTCTTGAAGTATTTGATCTTTTGTTTGCTTATTTTTTGAATGAAGTATTTCAAGAATTTTTGAATTAATCTCTAAGTTTTGACTTCTCAGTTCAGCAAATAAATTGTTAGGGATAAATTGTTCTTCATAAATTACTTTTTCCCCTTCAGATATTTTAAAAATTGCTGAAATTCCAATATATCCAACAATCACTAGTGAAAGTGAAGAAATCACTATGATGGCTATTAGTTTTGTGAAAATTTTTGAATTACGTAGTACATTAAGTTTCAATCGTCTTTCACTAGGTTGTATAGATTTCATATTATTAACCTCCAATATCATTAATGCCTGACATATGCTGTCCGAAATACCTTTTTAAAAAAATGCCCACGGGATGTTCAAAGTCTTGTGTGCGCATTATAATCATTAAAATTTAAAAAGGACCTATATTATTCACAACATGTTTTTCACATATTTTCTTATTACTTGGAAAATCTATATCTACAGCTATTCTCATTTCTGTGCTTTTACCAATGATGCCGCACCGATTACTCCTGCATCATTTCCTAACTTCGCTAATTTTATTTTTGTACTTATTCTTATTTGTGGAAATGTGTTTTTTAGAAATTGTTTCTCTACACCTTTTAGTAAGAATTCTCCAGCAGCAGACACTCCACCACCGATCACAATGGCATTAGGATTTACAATGTTAGCTATAGTGCCACAAGCATATCCTAAATATAAGTAAAATTTATCTACTACAATAAGAGCCAGTTTATCACCTGCTTTTGCTTGGTCAAACACCGTTTTAGCTGTTACTTCCTGGCCATCATCAATTAGCCATTTCAATTTTGATTGACCAGCATATTTTCCAGATAATTCCCTTACTAAGCGAACCACACCAGTTGCACTAGCAACTGTTTCTAAACAACCTCGATTGCCACATGTACATAAATAGCCATTGGGCTCGACAATCATGTGTCCAATTTCTCCTGCTGCTCCTGCACCATGAATTAAGTTTCCTTCTAAAATAACACCGCCACCAACACCTGTACCAAGTGTAATAAAGACAACATTGTTACCACCTTCACCTGCTCCCTTCCAATGTTCCCCCAACGCGGCAACATTTGCATCATTATCAATAAAGAAAGGAATGCCCGTTCCAGCTTCTATCAATTCTTTTACTGGCTGTAAAGTTTTCCACCCCAAATTGTATGCGCCAATGACAGTCCCTTCCCTATAATTAACTGCTCCTGGAGACCCCATACCAATCCCTAAAAAATCATGAGAGGATAACCCGTATAAGTCTAAGCGGTGATTAATCGATTCAATAATATTCGGCACTATATTCTTCCCGTCATTCTGTATATCTGTTTCTATGCTCCATTTTTGTTGAACCTCACCGTGTAAAGTCAATATAGCCAATTTCACAGTTGTTCCACCTAGATCAACACCAATTAATTTTCTCAACTTTATCCCCCCGAACTTGATCAACTAAATATTTATTAATATCAATCATATTCTCTAAATCACATATTCTTCCGCTCATAGCATTTTCTACAAACTCATGTAAATCTCTATTTCTAAAACCCAATTCAAATAGCTTATTGTGAATATGATTGTAAATATCAAGGGCTACTTCATTTGGTAGCTGACAAATGTACATAGTTTTCATGGTTTTCTCCCCTATCAAAAAGCGTAATGTCAAACTTTATATGAAATAGGCTATTAAATCTTATAATGGAGGGCTTTATAAGCAAAAAATTGCCCCTCTGAGGTTATCACACACTCAAAAATCTTAGAAAAGGAAGTGACAATTTGTACCTCAAATTAATACCTATTTATTAACTTTTATTAAGTACCAACCAAATGTTGCTTCAATATCGACTACTATCGCTTCCCATTCTGCACTGATAGAAACATCATGCTTATAAAACTTCACTTGTTCGCCAAGCTCAGAAGACAATTTTTCGCCATTTCAACTAAAATATCGGTAATGAATATTATCCAGAGGCTTTGGCTGGAGTTTTGCGATTTGTTTTCATGCATTGGAACAAACCAATATCTATTAATATATTTATAGTATAGAATACGTTATCATTTAAATATTTTATATTTGTTACTCGGATTGTAAATTTGTATCATATGACAATTAAAGAAGGGCAGACCTGCAATGCAAAGACTTATCTCTGAAGTTGAATGAAATACTCCAGGTCTACCACACTAATACAAATTGCCTAGGTGGAACCGAAATACTCTTTCTGAAAATTTGAAGCTAGAAATGACACAAAGGGCTAAAGAAGGTAAGTGGAATGGAGGAGTTGTTTTCGGTTATGATTAAATAAAAAAACTTATTGTTATTGCAAAAGAAGCAGAGATTGTTTAGCTTATGTTTAAAGGGTCTTACCGTGTTAATAACACTTTTCGTTAGTTTCCAATATCATAAAAAAACGTCTAAATCCCTAACTATCAAGGGTTTAGGCGTTTTTACTGATTCTGGTTTCGTTTACTCGTTAGCGTTTAATAATACAGTAACTTTATACCTGAAAATAATACAAAGGTTAGATAATCAAAAAGCCAAATTAGGCATTAAACTACTAAGTTAAAATGATTAATCATTCTACTTTTACTAAAGACTACATTGTTGTTTTTCATGTATAATATTTCTCCAATGTAAATCACCTCTGCTTAAACCATGTACCAATATTTCTGCAGTCCCCATATTCGTAGCTAAAGGAATTGAATATACATCGCACAGACGAATTAGAGCAGTTATATCTGGTTCATGCGGTTGAGGAGTTAAAGGGTCTCGAAAAAAGAATACAATATCCATTAGATTTTTTGCTATTAATGAGCCAATTTCTTGATCTCCACCTAAAGGGCCAGATTTAAACCTATGGATTTGCAAGTTCGTATGTTCCATTATTTTTTTCCCTGTAGTTCCTGTCGAGAATAATTCATGATTAATAAACACAGGCTCATATGCTGTTACAAATCTAACTATGTCCTCTTTTTTGTTATCATGAGCAATAAAGGCTATTTTCACTATTATTTCCCCTTACTAAATTAATAACAGATTATACCGTCATATGATTTGATTAGTTTACTTTGTTTATTTATTATTTAATAAATACTGGCTCAGGCAATGACTTGCCTCTATTTCATCAATTCCATCTGCTATTAGAATGATTTCTTCTCCCTCTCTAATCGACTGGCACATCAACCCCATAATACTTTTACCATCCAACAATCTCCCTTTTTTGATTATATTGATGTCACTTGTAAACAAAGTCGCTATTCTCACAAACTCGGAAGCACTTCGGGCCCTCAGACCCCTGTTAAGCTGTACCACAATCTTTGTTCGTAGCATTTATTTCTCCCCCCTCCTCTTGCATCTTTTATTCTAAGAACTAGGCAATATCCTCTATATTAGAAGAACCTTAGTGTTAAATTTAATATAATAGAAGATTAGTATAAAAATACTATTGATGAGCTGTTTCTAACTTATGCATAACTTACGATTATAAATAGATTTATTCACTTACCAAAGATTTATCAACTTAAGGAACCGATCTAACATTTTGTTACTAATTTTCCCATTTGTGATTTTTTCGATCCCAGAATGGGCTTACTGGTGTATAACCGAGTAGGTGATGGAATTCTCTTTCTCCGATATGATGTACGTCTGCACGATAATAATGCTTTAACAATTCACTTTAGCAAATCCCTTTAATTCTTTATTGACTCTGAATACACTAGAGGTGGCTGGCTTGATATAGACTTGGGCAGTCTCTTCGCCAGCCACCTCTCCAATATTTTTGAGGATTGACCTTGTTTCTATTAGATAAAATTGTTTTGAAAATGGAATTACCTCAAGTAGCCAAGTGCAACCCCTACCTTTTCAATAAGCTCTTTATTCCAGGAACTAGCAAGACCTACTGCAGTAGGGAAACAGGTTGCTGGTGCACTTTCATTCAATCCCATATGATCCTCGGCACCTGTCTGTTTTCTGAGTCCATGTGGTCCATCAGTCAACATTATGGACGGGATACCATGATCTGGCATGGCTATTGTATTCCAGGCACTTACTCCTGAACACAGTCTTACTTTCTCTTCCAAAGTCAATTGGGAAATAACATGTTTAATATCTCTTTTCTTAAGCTCCTCCCTTTAAGTGTCCATCCTTTGTAAAAAGGTTTCTTTATTCTATTAAATTATTATAGTATACGTTTTCATTTTATTATTTTATATTTGTTACCCGGATTGTAAATTCGTATCATATAATAACCATTCTAATTTGCTTATAATTTTTACGATAAAAATAATACCATTAGTATTAGTAATGAAAAATAAAGCAACTATATCCTATAGTTATAGTTAATAAGGATTTCCTGACAAAAACTTATTCGCCTGGATAAACTACTCCCCATTTTGAAAGTAGTCCATCCATAAGCTTCATCGTTTCCAATGTTTCGTTAAGTGCCATAATAGGACTTTCTAGTAAACCTGAATCCAGGCAACGCATCACCTCTTCTACCTCATATTCATATCCGTTAATCCTATAAGGGTAGGTAATTTCCTTTACCCCTTGGGAATTATGAAGACGAATCACTTGTGCACTATGAAAAGGTGGATATACTTCGATATAACCATCGGTCCCAGTCACTTTGGCTGTCATGTCTCCAAAGCGATCAATTCCACAGCTCAACTCTGCCTCTTCCCCCGATTGCCATTGGAATGTGACTGTATCCACACCATCAACTCCTGTTGATGTCAGCTCACTTTTTGATGTGATTGTATCCGGGAATCTACCCACTATAAAATTTGCAAAGGAGATTGGATAAATCCCTAGATCCAGTAGTGCTCCTCCTCCGAACTCTGGCAATCTGAGAGTTGAATCAGGCTCACTAACAAATGAAAAGTCAGCTTCTATTTTTTTCACCTGACCTATTCTGCCTTCATTTATCAATTCTTTTAGTTTGATAATATTTGGGTTATATCTCATCCACATGGCTTCCATCAGAAAAGCATTCTTATTGCGTGCAATGGTAATTAATTCTTCTGCTTGTTTTGCATTGATCGTAAGTGGCTTTTCACATAACACAGCAAGCCCTTTATTTAGTACCAATTTTGCTGTTTCAACGTGCTGTGATTTGAGATTTGCGATATATACTACGTCTACTGCAGGGTCCTCGGCCAACTCCTCATATGACCCATATACCTTTTGAACAGGAAAGTCTTCCGCAAAGGCTTTTGCTCGATCCAAGGACGTTGATGCAACAGCATAAAGCTCCGAACCCTCAGTCCCCTCAATCGCTTCCGCCAATAGTCTTGAAATCTTACCAGGACCGATTATTCCCCATTTCAAGGCATCTTTAAAACCATTTCTTTTGTAATTGGTCTTTTCTAATCGTAATGGTCTCGATTCCTGGTTCATCTATTTTTGCTAGTTCCTCCACACATGCTTTCACTTGGTCTGATGTCATATTTGACTGGGGAAATTTCGATATTACCTTAAGTGTAAATCCTTGGGCTCTATCTAGACTGTTGGCTGTAGTGAAACCAGGAAAGTATTTTTCCAAAACTGCCTTTGCTGCTTCACTTTTTAACAAATCACTTATTCTAGTATTTTCTGAAAATGACATACTCCGCCCCCTCATTTTTTATACACCCTATACAAAAATTCATTAGATTCCTTAATCTATTAATATTTTTTTGCAACTAAAATAACAATCAATCAAAAAAAAGATAATCTATCAACAACAATAAATATAGCAATAACTAGAAAAGTAACTAAAAAGGATAATAAAAAACAGGGATTCGATTTTAATAATCCCTGTTTTTCCTATTGATCCGTGCGCATCTAATTTTACAACTTTCAGAAAATGGAATGATGGAAAAATCATTTATTTTACAGAATCATACCATTCATTTACTTCTTTAGTAATATCTTCTCCACCACTCGAATACCAATTCTCTACAAATTCGTCAAATGCTTCAATTGGCTTTTTGCCATAAATAATGTCTGTGTAAGTTTCCATTTGAGATCTATTTAGCATTTCCCATCTTCGTGACATTGTTTTTGTTGGAGGACCGGTGAAATAATCAGTTACTCCTACATTCTCTTGTTCCACAGCTACAACAGTCGCCATATTTAATATTTGATTAAGGGGGTTTGATGTATCCGTAATATCAACTAAGGACCCAGAAGAATTTAAAGCTGCTTTTTCTTGATTTGACAATTCCTCACCCTTTGCACCTTTTACTAAAGCTTCTGTTTTTTTAGATAGATAAGTTGGTGAGCTTCCCGTTAACATATATTTTTGGGTTTGAAGCTGATTTTCAGGAGAAACTGGGTTTCCATCTTTCAGGACATAATCATAGCCTTCTTGGAAGTCTTTAAAGAGATATGGATCTTCACTATCGTATATAGAATACATGGTATTTTGATAATGGAAGAATGCTTGTAATTTTTCTTCTGAAATATCTTTATTAAAGAAAACTGCCCCAAGAGTATTGATATCCATAACATGCATACCTTTCCCATCTGTTCCTACTGGTAGTGCATATGGCATATATCTTGCATCTGGATTCGTCTGCAATAGTATAGAAAGTGGATAGTTAATTGACCAGTTCGGACCTGCAAACATTCCTATATTTCCTGAAGTAATTTCTTTTGCAAATTCATTAAAGTTAGAAAGTGCAACTTCATTTAAATATCCTTTTGCTTTCCAATCTCTTAATCTAGCTAAGGCATCTTTAATTTCTGGTTGAACAGATCCGTATTCAAGCTTTCCATCATTCCCAGGAGACCATATTTCTGGAATTGCTCCAAACATTCCAAAGACCCAAGAAGTCTCAGGAATAGGACTGCCAATAAAGTTTGGAGAACCAGAAATTCCAAGTGGAATCGTATCATTTTTACCATTCCCATCAGGATCCTGAGTTGCAAAAGCCTCCATCACAACCTCAAGCTCTTGGAGGGTAGTAGGTGCCTGTAATCCTAATTTATCTAGCCAATCTTGTCGAATCCATAATACCGGTTGGGATGTCTGGTTTTCAGCGAGATTCGGAACACCATACTTTTTACCATCCGCCATGTACGGATGCCAAGCCTCAGGAGCTTCTGCAAGTGCTGCTTTATACGTATCTGAAGCATACTTATCGAATGCTTCTCCTGACTCAAGTACCAAACCAGATTCTATTAACATCGTAATCAACTGCTCGTCCATAACCCAAATGAAGTCGGGTAATTCTTGCTTACTCGCAACTGCTAGTTTTAATTTCTCAGCAAAGCTTCCATCAGCTACAGATGCTTCCCATAGCGACTCAATATTGATACCAAGTTTTTCCTCAACCCAACGTGTATGAGTATTATCGGTAAGAGACTCGCCTTCTCGATAACCATTATCTGTCAAAAAATTATAGAGAATTCCTTCACTTATAAATTAAACAGCTTATGTAGCCAGTTATGTGCCAATTCAGGCCATAGTGCAATTCCTTTATCCACTCGTTTATCTAGCTGGCTATTCATTCCTTGCAGCAATGCATCTTTAATACTTACTCCTTCAGGAAGATTTCTCAACTGACTAAATGGAGGGGATAACTCCGTATCATGGTCAATAGCGATCTGTAAGCTTTCAAAAAACTGTTCCATCGTGTACTCTCCGCCATAATTTCCAGTCGCCCAATCCTCGTTAGCCAGTGACAATCCATGATTTCCATTTCCGAACACATGGTGTTCAAATGGGACTCGCGCTTCCTTACATGCATTTGCATACAAGTAACTATTTTCTACCGGAACAACTTCATCTGTTGCTGTGTGCCAGATGAATGATGGTGGTGTATCACTTTTAACATGTTTCTCTATAGACATATACGATAACTCTTCAATGGTTGCATCTGGTCCTAAAAGTGCTTTAAATGATCCTTGATGTACATGGCTTTCAGAAGAAATGACTGGATAGGATAAGATTACTGCGTCAGGACGATTACTAATTCCTTCGTACTCACCTTTATGAACTAATTCCTTTGCATCGTAATGGACCGCAAGACTTCCACAGAGATGTCCACCGGCTGAAAAACCACATAAGGTCAATTGATTTGGTTGTATCCGAAATTGTTCTGCTCTTTTTCGAATATACATAACAGCCTTAGACAAATCCTTTAATGGCTGAAATTTTAAAGGTATGTCCTCCCCAGATAGGGTTGTGGTGTAAGTGACAACAAATGAGTTGTATCCTTTCTCGTAAAATTCTTTTGCGACAATCTCACCTTCTGAATGCGATACGAAATGATAACCACCACCAGGTACTATAACCATAGCTGGTCGCAACTCATTATCTTCGTCATGAATGTAGCTAACAATATTAGGAATAAAATTCCCATGAACTCGATAAGTATATTCATCATCTTTCCATAATTTATACGATTCTTGAATCACTTGAATTCCTCCCCTATTCATATAAGTCCTTTACTTACTTAAGATCGATTACTGTACAGACAAGATATCATCTATATCAACTTTTGCTATGTTAAAACATTTCAAATGTGCTTTGTAGTAGTGTGAAGTAGAACCGACTCCAACGGCCTGGCTCTTACACCTTCTTCAATTAAAGATAGATCATTCTACTAAATGAAAAGTCGCCTCTTCTAAGTCTCTAGAATTAGAACCAATATAAACTTTAAATTCACCAATTTCAGCTCTATAACTCATATCAGCGGTATAATATTTTAATTGTTCTTCTGTAATGGTGAAGGTAATCTTTTTAGATTCACCAGGTTTTAAATACACCTTTCTAAATCCCTTAAGTTCCTTAACGGGTCGAACAACGCTTCCAACTAAATCCTGAATATATAATTGGACTGTTTCTTCCCCTGTTCTTTTTCCAGTATTGGTCACGGTAATACTAACTTTGATTTCATCATTCTTAGAAATTTGATTCTTGTCTAACTCAATTTTAGAATATGAAAACGTTGTGTAACTTAAGCCATAACCAAAAGGATAAAGAGGTTCATTTGGACCATCAAAGTATTTGGAAACAAACTTACTATCTTGATTAGCCTTTGTTAGCGGTCTCCCTGTATTAAAGTGATTATAGTAAACAGGAACCTGCCCAACTTTGTATGGGAAACTCATGGTTATCTTTCCAGATGGATTGTAATCTCCAAATAACACATCAGCAATGGCATGACCGGCTTCTGATCCTAAGAACCAAGTTTCTAAAATTGTATCAACATTTTTCTCAAACCATTCCAGAACTAGTGGGCGACCATTGGTTAAGACAAGTATGGTAGGTTTTCCTAGTTTGACGATTTCTTCCGCTAACTTTCGTTGTACTTCCGGAAGCTCTAAATCCATTCTGGATGCTGCCTCTCCTGACATATTGCTGTCTTCACCTAAAGCCAATATGATGTAGTCAGCCTGTTCGGCTTTACGAAGAGCTTGATCGATTCCACCATTAATTTCACTATATACCTTACATCCTTCTTCATAAATAATGTTCTGATCACTGACTTTTTCTTTTATTCCTTCGAATAAAGTGACTGTTTTATCCCAGTATTGGGAGAATTGCCAAGGTCCCAATAAGTCTTTGCTATTTGCAAAAGGGCCAATAACCGCAATTTTCCTTTTGTCTTTTTGGAGAGGAAGCACTCCCTCATTTTTCAGAAGGACAATAGACCTCTTTGCTAATTCTTTACTCTCATTCCGGTGCTCCTGTGAGAAGTGATATTCCTCTTCTTTATCAGGTTGTATATAGCGAAAAGGGTCATCCATAATTCCAATTTTATATTTAAAAGTTAGAATTCTTTTTACCGCTTCATCTAATTGAGCTTCTTCTACTTTGCCCTCCTCAAGTAAGGTAGGTAGATTATTTAAATAGGAAGCCGTAACCATTTCGATATCCATTGATGCATCCAAGGCCATTTTAGCAGCCTCTTTTTCATTTTTTGCTACGCCGTGTGTTTCAATTTCTTTAATGGATCCATGGTCCGAGATTAATATTCCTTCAAAACCAAGTTCCTCCCTTAACAAACCTTTTAATAGAGGCTTATTTCCTGCTACTGGGATACCTTGGTATATGTTAAAACTATTCATAACTGAGGCAGCCCCAGCCTCTATCCCCGCTTTAAAAGGAGGAAGATAGACATTTCTTAATGTTCCTTCTGAAATGTCTACTGTATTATAATCTCTTCCACCTTCTCCAGCACCATAGGCAATAAAGTGCTTCAAACATGCAAGGATAGAAGTCTTGCTCAGTAGACTATCTCCTTGAAAACCTTTTACTTGGGCTTCCGCAATCAGTGATCCCAAATAAGGATCCTCGCCTCCACCTTCTACTACCCTTCCCCATCTAGGATCCCTTGTGACATCAACCATCGGTCCGTGATTGTAAGTAAGACCAGATGCAGTGGCTTCCTTTGCTGCAATTTCACAAGCTTTTCTAATTCTTTCTAGATCCCAACTGCACGACCATCCTAAGGGGACAGGGAAAATGGTTTGATGACCATGAATGACATCAGCGTTAAATAACAAAGGAATTCCTAACCTTGAATCTTCTACTGCAATTTTTTGCAATTCAAAAACCTTGTTAATATCGAATGCACCCAGGATTGAACCTGTTCTACCTTCTTTAACTAACTGCTCAGGAGGTACTGTCCCTGAATGTTCACCAAAAGAAAAAGTAGATGCAGTACATTGACTCATTTGACCTATTTTTTCTGTAATCGACATTTCTGCAACTAGCTTATTGACTTCCTCTTGTATTTCTTGATTACTTCTTTCTAGCACAGGTTCTGTCTTTCTATATTTTTTCAATTCGTTATTTAAATGGTCTCTTAATGAAATTCCTTCTCCCTTTTCACCTTCTATTGATATTTCTCCAAAAGGATAAAAATTCAAAGAACCCCTAAATGATGCTTCTGAAAAGGTGAGGTTTATCTCAGCAGTAGTTTCCTGTAACATAACCTCAAATTCCCCTGTTGCCCTAAGACTGTTATCTTCCACATTAATTGAATTGAATATGTCAAATTGCTTTGGCTCTTGTATAGTAAATCGATATGAATCTTCCTTTTCAACAGTAAAAATTAATTTCATTGTTGTAAAAGGTGTATTAACAATGGCATTCCAAGTTCCTAGCATTTTTTATTCACTCCTAAATAGTAATATAATTTTTGTTAGAGGTGATTAGCCAAATTAAATTATTGGCATTACAAATGCATACCTCAAAAAATAAAATGCACCTCTGCTAAAAATGGTAAAATAGCAGTTCTGGAACAACCAAAAATACCAATTTGCGAGGTGCATTTTCCACTATATAAAGATGGTGGTCGTCCACCGAGTGATTCTAGAACCTATTTCCGTATGCATTACTTGTACTTTACACGTCCGGAAATAACGTCTTTTAGAGTACTTTGTAGGCAGCTGAAGGACCCTAAGAATCAGGCATGGCGCAACTTCATCGGCACTCCAAACATAAAGGATGTCCCTGTTCATTCCAGCTTGGCTCATTTTCGTCATACCGTGACACCCGAGCACTTTTATAAAATCTAATCAATACAATTTGGATGCTAGCACTTTGGAACATTTACCAATAACTCAACACCTTCGGCAGCGTTGGTTATTTTAAATTGGATTTACTTCAAGTATTCTAATACTTCTTCCAAGATAGCTTCCCCATTAACCTTGACATAATGTTCCCCACTAACCATCAGAACCGGAACTTGACCAGCTAATTTTTCTTTTACTTCATTAAACCGTGAAGCTAGTGGAGACGTTAATATAACTAAATCTACTGAATTAGATTCTACTGTTTCATACAAATTTTCCATTGCTAATGGTCTGATATTGATATCTACCTTCTTTGTTTCTGCACTTTTCAACATATCTCTCACGATAAAAGCTGTAGAAATACCCATTGTACAAACTACTACTATTTCTTTCATTCTCTTTAACACTCCTAAGCGGTGCTTATAGCACTCAAATTTTGCCTTCAAATCTGGACTTCTTAAGCTATTTTCGAATCATTCGTAATTAATCCTATTTCGGAATTTCACTAGACAGTGCAAACATATCGTGTATACCATGACTAAAGGACGAATGAAATAGGTCAACTCTTCAGCCTGAGAGGGAAGCTTATATTGATCCAGTGTGTCTGGATCACAAGAATTGCTACCAGACCTCGATCATTCCCCTTGCTTTGTCCGCTTTAACATCGCACGAAGTAGATAGAATATATTCCTTTCTAAACGTGCTTTATCAATTTTGCCTTCTTTCACACCTTCGATTATTGGAGTGACGTAAGTGTCATCTAAAGAGCCTGGTGTCATCCAACTGTTACCTGCTTGTACTGATTCCACAACATCTGCCGTATCATAGGAATTCCAATCCGTCATCACAAAGCCCTCAAAACCAAATTCACCACGGAATACTCCTTGAATCATTTCTTCATCTTCCGCAGTAAATACACCATTTACTGCATTATAGCCAGTCATAATCGAATCCGGTTTGTGTACTTCCATTGCAATTTCAAAAGCCTTTAAATAGATTTCACGTAGTGTGCGTTCAGTCATTAAGCTCTGATTTCGTTTACGGGATGATTCACAATTGTTTGCAACTGTGTGCTTTAAGCAGCTTGATACACCATTTTCCTCTAACCCTTTACTTTGGTGTCCCGCCATAATTCCAGCAAGATATGGATCTTCTGAAAAATACTCCGGGTGCCTTCCATTTAATGGATCTCTATGAATATTCATACCTGGGGCTAGAATCATATGAATATCATTTTCCTTTGCTTCCTCTGCAATCACTCTTCCAACCTCGTAGGCTAAGTTTTGATTAAAAGAAGCACAAACTACTGCACTGGATGGCATACCAATATTAGGCTTGTTAACATTGACTCCGCTATTACCATCTGCCACAACGTAATCTTTCATACCATATTTATCTAATAGGAAGACACGCCCTGCTTCTCCTTTTTGATGCATTCCCCATCCATGGCTAGCGCATACGGATAATCTAGCCATTTCTTCTACGGATAGCTGTTTTACAAAACTTTCTAGCAATTCTGGGTTCTTTTCTACTTCTGAATATTTTATTAGTTCACTAGGTACTTCGGCTCCAATTGGGTTAGCTTCCTTATTTCTAGTACGTTTCGCTTTTGGTTCCAGTTGATCCACACCTTGTTTTATACCTGAGAATTCACCTGAAGGATACGTTCCCTTCGGATCCTTTTTAGACAAGGTACGAATCTCAACTGGTGGACACATGCGGTTTTCGACCTTTTCAATCGTTTTACTCTCCTGCAGCTCAAAACTACCAACCTTCTGCAAACTTCTTACGGAATTACCTACATAAAATTCATAAGTACCCTCTTCCATAATCCATGAAGCCGACTCTTCGTCATAAGAAGTTAAACGTTTCTCTTCTATTTCAAAATAGAGCGTTTGACTCTCACCAGGATTTAATTGGTTCGTCTTTGCAAACGCTACTAGTTTCTTAGAAGGCTTCTCTAACTTTAACTCTGGTTCACTTGCATAAACTTGTACTACTTCCTTACCTTGAACTGCACCTGTGTTCTTTACCACAACAGAAAGTTTTGTCTTTCCTTCTACATGTCCAAAGTTTGTTACAAGTAGATTAAAGGATGTATAGCTAAGCCCATATCCAAAAGGATATGCCACTGCTTTACCAAACGTTTCAAAATATCGGTATCCTACATAAATGCCTTCCTCATAAACCGTATCAATAAAATTAGAAGATTCCGTACCTAACAACGGATTACCATTTATTGCATGGTAAAAGTTTTTACTAGTAGGGATATCGTGGTAATCAACGCTCCAAGTATCTGGAAGTTTAGCAGATGGATTAACTCTCCCATCTAAAATCTCAATTAGAGCTTGCCCCCCCAGCATGCCAACAAACCCACAGTTCAGCACTGCCGTAATGTTGTACTTTTCTACCCAAGAAACATCAATTGGATATCCTGAGTTAATAATCGCAATTGTTTTTGAAAATGTACCTGTCACCGTTTTAATTAGAGCCTCTTCTTCATCTGACAGATAAAATTCACCTTTAGCTGGGTTATTGTCAAAATTTTCTCCAGAACCCCTAGTAATCGTTATAAGGGCAGTGTCTGAGTGATTAATAGCATTCTTTAAAGTATCTTCTGATGGTATTTCATTCTTGTAAGTAGAATAAAGTGATTTCAAATCCGGATTAAGAGTGAAATTACTATAGTTTTCAATGGCTTCAATTAAGCCTACACTATATCGAGGGTTTATTTTCCCTGCACCAGTCGCACTAATGCGAAATTCCCAAAGTCCTTTGCCAAATATATTTAACACTTCATCTTTTTGTAACGGAAGTAATTGGTTTTCATTCTTTAGCAGCACAATACCTTCTCTCGCTGCTTCTAAAGCAACTTTATCATGTTCCTCATAACCTGGAACTGGAAATTTTTTAGGTAAGGTTTTTATCTCAATTTCTTGAGACTCCATCATATTTCCATCTTCATCAACAAAGCCTTCCACTTTAACTGAATAGCTTTTATCATATTCGGTCATAATACCACGTACTGGAATTCCAATTAACTGACCACCTCCGAAGTGACGAAGATCAAGGGTATGATACTTTTCTATCTTTACTTCAGCTACAGTTATATTTCCGAGAACATCTTCCTTTATAGGCTTTGAAAATGTAATAATCGCGCACCCCGTAAAGTCACGGTTTAACATATAAAACAATCCATCGATTTCATTAATGTCATAACCTTTTGTATAAGGTAAGACTAAAAGCTTTTCATCTTTTCCGTGTCTAGAATCCATATTTGTCATAAAGTGAATACCTCCTAGGTCAATCCGATTTTTTTTATATTCCCTAAAGTTGTCAAACTTTCTTTTGGATATCTGGTTTGAGTGGTCCGATCAACAGCTATTAATCCAAATTTTTTCTCGTATCCAAGCTGCCATTCAAAATTATCTAGTAATGACCAGTGCGTGTAACCAATCACTTCAATTCCTTCTTGTATACACTCATAAACCCCATTTAATGCACGTTGAATAAACTCTCTTCTTTCCTCATCATTAGTTGTGGCAACACCGTTTTCTGTAACAATAATCGGCTTATCCCAATGTTCATGCACAAATCTTAATACCCCAGCTAATGCCTCTGGATAAAATTCGTAACCCATATCGGTTAATCTAGTATCTTCATTCTGCTCTACTTTCCCATTGGGTCCATACACTTTCCGGGTATAATTTTGCACTCCAAAGAAATCATCCTCTTGGATATAAGGCAAATAGTTTAGAAAATCTTCACTTTGCAAGACTTTTACATATTCCTCTCCACCAGGTAATGTCTGATAATCATACAACGACATCGTAACTCCGACTTTGATTTTAGGATTCGTCTCCTTAATCACCTTTCTTGCTTTTTCATGAGATTTCATAATAATTCGATCGCCATGTTCTGTACGCGGCGCTAAGAAGGTATGAACATTTCTTGGATCAATCCCAAATGTTTCTCCAGCTGTTCGGTAATAGTCTTCCATCCTCTTTTGCATTTCCATATTGAGACCGACTTGAACATCTCCATTTTCCTGCTTGGCCTCACCCGCCATTTGACTCTTCATATCTTCCATGACTCTTTTTATCTGAACTCCCATATTTGCTTCATTAATCGTACAAATATATGGAATTAATTCACCCAACTCAGAAACAACATGCATACTATAATTGCCAAAGTATTCAATTGTTGATTCACTTTCCCAGCCGCCCTCTGTTATTAACCATTTGGGAGAGGAGAAATGGTGTAAGGTTACAATAGGAGTCACACCGTTCTCGTGACAAAAGTTTAAGACATTTCTATAATGTTCAATCTCTTTTTTATCAAACTTACCTTTTTCAGGCTCAATTCTTGCCCATTCGATTGTGAATCTGTACGCATTAAGTCCAGCATTTATTAATAAATTTATATCCTCTTTATAATTGTTATAGTGGTCAACAGCATCAAGAGATGGCTCTTTATACGTGGATCCAGGAATATTTTCCAGTACCCAGCAATCACTGTTTATATTATTTCCTTCTACTTGGTGGGCCGCTGTAGCAGCGCCAATCATAAAATTACTATTAAACTTTTTCATTAAAAAGTCCTCCGACTTTCATTATTAGATTCCAGAATCGTTACCCCACTTAACAATAATGCACCAACATTTTAAGCTTCTAACACGATTAGGGATAAAGCTGGTGCATAGGCAAAATTGTATAAACATTTTTATTAATATTAGAGTTTATATTTCTGTGTTCTCTCATCACTAATTTTTCCGGAATAGCTCATACCGAAACCAAAGTTATATGTGTTTCCTTCCGTATCCTTATAAGCTTCCATATCAAAAGGTAAATCTTCACAATGTTGTTCGACTGTCTCCATATCCTTTGGAAGCAGTATAGGTAGTAAACCTGTAGGTTCATATTCCCCAGCAATGATGTCCAAGACTGCCTTTTTTTGCACCCCAAAATCTACTAATATAGCGTCAGCAAAAGGCTCTAATTCCGAAAGAACGGCAGGCTGTTTTAAACGTATGCAGACAATTACTGGCTTCTCGCCCATCTTTTTCTTTGTATTGATAACATTATCAAGATCTGACTCATTAGCAGTTAAAGAAGTCCTTCCAAGATAACTTCTATTAGTTGTCTCTTCCCTTGGGTCTCCTCCAGCTATACTTTCTGTTCTTGCACTGACAGCGGTATAAGGGCGGTACTGTAAACTAATAGGCTCGTAGCCACCGTTATTTTCATAACTGTAATGATTTTCAGGATTATAACCACCATTATAGCCGCCATTTCCAATTGGACTATCTACAAAAACGATTGCAACATCCGCTTCTTCTGGATTTTTAACAGGTTCAAAGTATTGAGCCAAAAGTTCCTCTTTTATTGGCTGAATTTCTTGGGTGGTATTCTTGATTCTATTAAAGTTGTAGAATTCATTAATCTTTCTATCGGGTACATAAACCTTAACCTTATTTCTCAATGGAAGTACTTCATTCTTATTCTTCAACATTACAACAGAAGCTACCTGTGCTTCATAGCCTGCTTTAACGTATTCTTCACTACCTAAAACGGATAGACTCTCATCTAAATCTAAATATGGATTTTCAAAAAGACCAACACGGAACATATTCGTAAGAATCTTTACTGCCGAATTACGTAGCAATTGATCCATTACTTCTTGACCATGCTTTTTACACCCTATTTTATAAGCCTCTAATACGGGTTCAGCCGTATCTACGTCTCCGAACTGATTCACACCATTCATGATTAGTTTTAAAAACCGTTCTGGAATACTGAGATGCTCTACACCATGAGACTTCCCACCTGGAAAAAAAGCACCGATCTCTGGAGTCATGTCTTGATCTATGCCCCAATCTGTACATACAACACCTTCGTAACCATACTTCTCTCGAAGCAGATCTTTCATTATATACTCGCTATAAGCATTCCCAACATTCTCTCCCACTTTTTTATCCTGTTCCCACGAAATGCTATAATACGGCATTATAGCAGCGCATTTCTCGGTATTACCATCTAGGTCCATTGCACCTTCTAAAAATGGTTTAAGATGCTCTTTAAAATTCCCTCCAGGATAGACTGCATACTTACCGAAAGCATAATGAGCATCACGACCACCTTCACCAGTACCACCACCTGGCCAGTGCTTCGCCATGGCTATTACGCTGTTCTTCCCCCATCCATCTTCGGAACCTTCTGTCGTCTGCATTCCATCACAATAAGCTTTCGCTAGGTCTGTAGCGAGTGCTGTATGACCCCCAAAAGTGTCCATTCCTCTCATCCATCTTGGATCCGTGGCCAAGTCAATCTGCGGACCAAGCGCTGTGGAAATTCCTAAGGCTCTATATTCTTTTGATGCGATCGTAGTAAAAGTCTTACAGATTTCTGGAGAAAAGGTTGCAGCCAGGCCAATCCCCTCTGGCCATTGTGAGATATTTAAGCCTGTCGTTTTATACTCATGATCTCCCTCTCCTACTCCATGACGCGGGTCACTAGAAATATTGACAGGTATACCGTGCGGAAGTTTCTCAGCAAGTTCTTGCAGACTATTATTCCATTTCACGGCAGTTTCCACGTCTTTATATTTAGCAGCAAGTAAGTGTCTCACATGTTCATTTTCTAACATCTTGATCTGTTGATCCGTCAACTCCCAGGGTTCTGATCCACTTTCCATAAATGGCTGTCCATTATATGTGTGAGGGTACTTTGTGGAACGGGGTAAGGTTGGAATTTGTTGATGTGAAGTATGCAGCATCAAACCAATCTTTTCTTCCATTGTCATCCGGTTTGCCAAATCCTCTGCACGGGTTTTATGATCAAGACGCCAATCTTCATAAGGAAGAAGTTCCCCGATTCCCTCCAAATCTTTAAAAACATATCCATCTACTTCAATAACAGGAACACTTTTAGTGCTAATCAGCGGTCCGTTCTGATTTTTATAGACCGTATAGTTTGTGTTATCTATTTTTGAATAAAATATTGCCATGTTAACAACTCCATTCCCTAAATACTACTGTAGCACCTGCATTAGAAACTCTCTTTTATAGAGTCTAAAAATGCAGGTGCATTGAGTTTATCTTTATTTACTACTTAATCGTTTCAGTGCTTATATGAATAAATTGAACGAATATTAATATCTACCTTGACTTGACTCTAAATCAGAAACAATTTGAGCATATTCCTTATCAAGCTTGTAAAATTTAAGTAAGACAACAATCAGTACAGATATTAAAAGAGGGATGTAAATATTAGTAGCTAAAATCATTTGTATGGCAAGCTCTGATTGAGTTGCTGCACCTGCTACATAACCTCCTAATGCTAGTAACCAACCAACTCCTGCTGTTGCTATTCCACTACCTAGTTTACTAGTAAAGCTAACACCACCGTTTACTAATCCTTCCATTCTTAGTCCTTTTTTCCACTCACCGTACTCAATTGTGTCACTTACCATCGGCCCTAATAAAGTTAACGTAGGAACCATTCCAAATCCCGCGATAATTATTCCTGTAATACCAATTGGAAGACTGTAAACATCAATTAATCTGATTAAACAACCAATGATTGTTACGATTGAACCTGCAATAAACATGTTTCTCTTTCCAAAACGTTTTACTAAAGGAGTTAGAATAATAAATCCCACAACCATTGGTAAAAATCCAGCAGCTCCTATAATACCAACTAGACTAACATTTCCCCAGATGTATTGTGCATAATAGATGCCTGCAGCCCCGCTTAGTATACCAGCTGTTGATACTAGAATTTGAACTCCAAGTAACATCATCAAATATTTATTTGAAAACAAAGCTTTGATTTTTTGTTTAAGTGGTACTTGTTTCTCTTTTTCAACTTTTTCCTTAGAGGAGATTTGTTCTTTTGACGATTTGAATCCAATCAAGACTGCTAAACCAGCTACAGATGCAACAATAATCACTAAAGTTAACCATGCACTCTGGTCGTTCCCCATAGAATTAACTATTGGAATGAACCCAATGGACATTATCATTCCACCTAGCAAACCAAATATTCCACGGAAGATCCCCATTAATGATCGGTCATATGGATTTCTTGTTGTCAAAGCCATTAAACTAGCAAAGGCAACCACAAGCCCAGTTAAACCAACTGAAAAAAACAAAATGTTAGTTATAAGAATATAGATTATTTTCCCTGTAGTTCCTATATCAGGAGTATAAAATAATAATATAGATACTATTGCGGTCGGAATCGCTAACCATAGTAGCCACGGTCGCGCTTTACCATATTTTGATTGTGTACGGTCTACTAGGCTACCCATAAATAAATCTGTAAATCCATCAAAAACACGAGATATCATGATGAGAGTACCAGCTAATCCAGCAGCTATCCCTGCTACATCTGTGTAAAAATACAATAGCACCATACTTAATCCACCAAATAAATTCAAACCAAACTGTCCAAATCCATCACCTATTAGCCTTTTTCTCGGTATTTCTCGTATTCCTATCTTTTTGGTTTTTCCTTCTTGGTTAGTAGATACAAGAATTTTGTCTTCCATAACCTTTAACCTCCTTTTATATAATTAAATTTTATCTTTTTATATTGCCCTTCGATTCAAAAATCTGAACCGAGGCAAGTGTAATTAAGCTATTAAGGTATTTCCACGACATCTTTATCTAGCACATCATTTAATTGCTGGATAATCATCATCATCATTTCTTCCGTAAATGCACCTTGGCCAAAATTAACTAGTGCCCTCATCGGCATATATTTCATCATCGCTTCCATCATTTCCGATTGTTCGCCTTCGGGTAAATTAGTACTCGTTCCTGATCTACCTGTTTTCATTTTTGCAAGAAGTTGCTCGGTTGCGGGGCCAAGAATTGGATCTGATAACAAATCTCCGATTGTTGTATTACGATGAACCCTTTTCTTAACTACAGCAGTGGAATATACAGTGATCGTTTCCTTAAGAACAATATCTTTAGATGAACTACCAATTAATATTTCAAAGTCTCCTGTTTCCACATGCCAATCTTTCAAATCTACGTTATAGTAAGCAAAGGCTCGTTTGTCCAACTCCATTGTGACCGTTTTTGCTTCACCCGGTTGCAATTCGACTTTAACAAAACCTTTCAGCTCTTTTTCAGGTCTAGTTACGCTACTTTGGATATCCCTAACATAAAGCTGTACAACTTCTTTTCCTGCCATTTCTCCAGTATTTCTGACATTTACAGAAACCGTCACCGTTTCAGAATCTTTCATTTCCTTCTTGTTTATTGTTAGATTGCTATATTCAAAGGTTGTATAACTTAAGCCAAATCCAAACGGAAATAAAGGTTCCGTATTTTTCTTGTCATAGTAACGATAACCAACGTAAATTCCTTCCTTGTACTCTACTTTATCTCCTTCACCAGGAAAGTTTAAGTAGGATGGATTGTCACTAACTTGTTTGGGGAAAGTTTCGGCTAATTTGCCACTTGGATTCGTGTTCCCAAATAAGAGATCGGCAATAGCTCCACCTAGTGCCTGTCCACCTAGATACGCTTCCAATAACCCTTTTACTATATTGATCCATGGCATTTCAACCGGTGCACCATTACTTAATACGACGACAATATTAGGGTTAACTTCTGAGATAGCTTCAATTAAATGTGTTTGATTTGCTGGTATCTGTAAATGTTCACGGTCATATCCTTCTGACTCATAACGATCCGGAAGTCCAACAAATAGAACAACTTTTGCTGCACCTTTTGCTACTTCTTTGGCTTCATTTATTAGGACTTCATTCGTGTCGTCACTGTCAATGTTATAACCCTTAGCAAACACTATATTTGTCTCGTCACCACTTACTGTGTCTATTTCTTCTAATATATTTTCAAGCTTTGTTGGGTTAACATGTGAACTCCCTCCACCTTGGTATCTAGGTTTTTGAGCGAACTCACCTATAACAGCAACAGTTCCTTCTTTCTTTAATGGAAGTATTTGATCCTCATTCTTTAGTAATACCATGCTTTCTCTTGCGACTTCTCTTGCTAGATTATGATGAATATCCTTTTCATAGTGAGCGTTTTCTTTTTTATGATCCACAACTTTAAAGATAACTTTTAAAAACCTTTCCACAGCTTTATCCAATTTATCTTCCGATAACATTCCGTTTTTTATGGCTTCGATAATTTTTCTTTCACCATTTCCATTACTAGATGGCATTTCAAGTTCCAATCCAGCTGAGAGGCTATCTACTCGCTCATTAACAGCTCCCCAGTCAGATACTACAAAGCCTTCGAATCCCCACTCATCCTTTAAAATATCATTTAGTAAATATTCATTTTCTGAAGCATATTCGCCGTTCACTTTGTTGTAAGCTGACATCACTGTCCATGGTTGCGCTTTCTTAACAACACCTTCAAAGCTTGCTAGATAAATTTCATGCAATGTCCGTTCATCCACGATGGAATCACTAGACATTCTTCTTGTTTCCTGATTATTCGCAGCAAAATGCTTTAGAGATGTCCCCACTCCTTGACTTTGTACACCGTTAATATGGCTTGCTGCCATTTCGGAAGAAAGATAAGGATCTTCAGAAAAGTATTCGAAGTTTCTTCCACAAAGCGGAGACCGTTTAATATTCGCTCCAGGTCCTAAAAGCACTCCAACATTTTCCGCCTGGCATTCTTCACCCAACGCAACTCCAACTTTATTAACTAGTTCTTTATTCCATGAACTTGCTAACCCTACCGCAGACGGGAAACAAGTCGCTGGAACACTGTCAAAAATCCCCAAATGATCTGCACCTTCGTTTTGTTTTCTAAGACCATGCGGTCCATCCGTAACCATGATGGATGGAATCCCCAATCTCTCAATTCCTTTTGTATGCCAAAAATCTAAACCAGAACATAAACTCGCTTTTTCTTCTAAAGTCATATTAGAAATAATTTCTTTTATATTTCTTTTCATATAGCTCCTCCATCTATCCAATATTCCCTATTGTGTGAAATACTGAATATCAACTTTTGATACACCCTTAGTTTAGCAATCGCTTTCATTTAATTATTGAATATTCGTATTGTGAATTGTATAATTGTAACATATTCAAAAGAAAGGATCTTACCATGATGAAAAACATAAATGAGTTTTTGGAATATCTATATCCTTCCTTATATATTCCAATATACTTGTATGAAAATGATGAGATAACAGACTGCTATCCCGTTCAAGAAAAGGAAACATTCCCACTGTCCACATATCTCTCTAGGTTACTAGAACCGGATAATAAAGTAACTTACACTTTGACAAATTTTCACTCCTATTACGGATGTATCAAATTAGATAGACAAGGTTCCTACATCATCATCGGACCAATCAATGATTTTCCTTATTCGGAAGATTCTTTATTAGCTATGCGGAAAGAATTCAACATTGAGAATTCCAATACAGAAGCATTCTCTGAGTTTTTCCACAAAATCCCTACTCAGAATCTCGATATTTTCTTTAACATCCTTTTATTCATTAATTACACCGTAAACAATTCAAAACTTTCGCGTAAAGACATAGAAACTACAGTAGATTATCAGTTAGATATGGAAATTAATCAGAAATACGTTGAGACTTTTTATGAAGCAAAAGAGGACAGCACTCTTTTGAACAATTACGCGATTGAAGCAGCATTGACACGTTTTATAGAGACGGGAAATGTAGAAGGACTACGGAAATTTAAAGATCGTTCGAAGCATACAAAAGTAGGTGTAATTGCCAATAATAATGTAAGGCAGTGGAAAAACATGTTCATAGTTGCAGTTACCTTAGTGTGCAGAGCCTCTATGAGAGGTGGTGTTTCTCCAAGTCTTGCGTACCAACTATCAGATATTTATATACAACAAGTAGAACGTTTAACTAGTACAGAGGCAATCCAGTCTCTATTAGCTCAAGTTCAATTCGACTTTGCTAACCGTGTAGCAAACTCTATTGTTCCAGCCACTGCTGACAACATTCTTCATCGCGTTATTCAATATGTTAGAGAAAATACAAATAAAAATATTAATGTTTCCGATGTAGCAGATTATGTGGGATATAGCCGCCCTGCCCTGTCTCGAAAAGTAAAAAAGGAACTGGGATTTGAACTAAGTAAATTTATTAGGAAATCTAAATTAGAAGAGGCGAAAGATTTACTAGCATTTTCCAATAAAAGTATTAATGAAATTAGTAACTACCTCTGCTTCGCAGATCAAAGTCACTTTCAAAAATCTTTTAAAAGTGAATACAACATTACACCACAAGCTTATCGCAAGTCTTTGTGGTAATTATTTCAGGAATTTCTAGCAACCAATATAATGGAATGTTTTAAAAAAACACAGCGTCGTTCACCGGCGCTGTGTTTTATCTGTCAAGCAAAGTTATTGTCCTACACTACTAAAGCTTTGCTAGCTGTCCACCATCTAAAACAAATTCAGAACCAGTTGAGAAACTAGAATCCGAACTTGCTAAGAATAATACCAGCTTTGTTACTTCTTCAGGTTGTGCTCCACGTTGCATGGGGATGTCTTTACTTAATAGATTAACAACCTCTTCTGCACCTGCTTGCACTGTCATAGGGGTTAATATTAGTCCTGGATGAATGGTATTTACTCTAATTCCTTCTGAAGCCATTTCAAGTGCAACTGCTTTTGTCATACCACGAATAGCAAATTTTGAAGCAGAATAAGCAACTGATCCATGACTTGTGCCCCTAAATCCTGCTAAAGAAGAAATATTAATAATTGAACCATCCTTCGTTTTTAACATCGAAGGTAACACTGTTTTCATACCTAAAAATACTGATAATTGGTTAATATCAATTACTCTTCGGTACTCTTCTTCCGACATTTCTAAGATCGGTTTCATTATAGAAATTCCTGCATTATTAACTAAAACATTTATAGGACCAAATGTTGCTTCAATATCAGCTACTATTGCTTCCCATTCTGCACTGATAGAAACATCATGCTTATAAAACTTCACTTGTTTTCCAAGCTCAGCAGACAATTTTTCGCCTTCTTCAACTAAAATATCGGTAATTGCAACTTTTGCCCCTTCTTCAGCAAAAGCTCTGGCATGAGCAGCCCCCATACCTCTTGCCCCCCCTGTAATCAGAACAACTTTCCCATCAATTTTCCCCATTTCCCCCATAATAACCTCCATTTAAAAATCATCTATTTTTTACTTCTTAGCAAAGTTTCTTCTTAATTTTGAATTATTTTATAATCAATGGTTTTGTTTCATCCACTAACTCCATCTCTTTTGATATTCCCTAATGTTTTCAGACTTTCTTTGGGATATCTTGTTTGTGTCGTTCGGTCAACAGCGATTAATCCAAAAGTTTGCGTATAGCCCAACTGCCATTCAAAGTTATCTAATAATGACCAGTGTGTATATCCAATTACAGGAATTCCATCTTCCACACATTGGTGAACACCTGTTAAAGCCCTTTCGATGAACTCCACTCTTTCTTTGTCGTTACTAGTAGAGACCCCATTCTCTGTGACAATAATTGGTTTGTTACAATACTTGGAAACAAACCGCAAAACTCCAGCCAAAGCCTCTGGATAATATTCATAACCCATATTCGTTAATCTAGTTTTTTCATCAAGGTCTACTTTACCATTTGGTCCATAGACTTTTCGTGTATAATTTTGTACCCCAAAGAAATCATCCTCTTCGATATATGGAAGATAGTGAAGAAAATCTTCATCTTGCAACTTTTTTACATGTTCCTCTCCACCAGGTAATGTCTGATAGTCGTACAGGGACATCGTAATCCCAACTTTGATAGTTGGATTCACCGCTTTTATTAGCTGTCTCGCTTTTTCATGACTTTTCATAATAATCCTATCACCATTTTTAGTACGTGGTGCTAGAAACGTTTGTACATTCCGAGGATCAATTCCGAATGCTCCTCCTGCTGATCGGTAATATTCTTCCATCCTCTTTTGCATATCCATATTGAGACCTACTTGAACATCTCCATTTTCTTGCTTGGCCTCACCCACCATTTGACTCATCATATCTTCCATAACTCTCTTTATCTGAATACCCATATTAGCTTCATTAATCGTGCAAATATATGGAATCAAGTGGCCAAGCTCGGTAACTACGAATTTACAATATCCTCCAAAATATTCAACAGTTGTTTCACTTTCCCATCCACCCTCTGAGATTAACCATTTTGGTGACGAAAAATGATGTAACGTTACAATTGGAGTAACCCCCAGGTCATGACAGTAATTCAAAACTTCTAGATAATGGTCTATCTCCTTTTGATTATAGTTACCTTTAGACGGCTCAATTCTTGCCCATTCAATTGTAAATCGATAAGTATTCAGACCTGCATCGACCAACAGTTTTATATCTTCTCTGAATCTATGATAATGGTCAACCGCATCTAAAGAAGGCTCTTTGAAAGTTGACCCTGGAATATTTTCTAATACCCAGAAATCACTATTCGTATTATTTCCTTCTACTTGGTGGGCAGCTGTAGCAGCACCAAACAAAAAATCGTCGCTAAACTTTTTCATTTCATCTTCCTCTTTTCTACTACTATAAAATTTTACTATTTAACGATAAAATATAAAATTCCCGATATACAATCCCGACAAAACGATAGATTTGCCGGGATAACTATCTATCTTAAATCCTAGCCTGCATTCAAAGTTTCTAGTAGCTCTTCCAACTTCTCTTTTGGAAATCCTCCATGAGCTTCAACAATTCTAAGTTTAATGCTGTGTAAAAGTGAATCCATATCCATTCCAAATGGTGCATCGGAACCTGACTCTCCGAATCCCATTCCTGTTATAAGCTGTGAAACTAAGTGAGCACCAGCCGGCTCTTCCCTAATGTCACCAAGTGTCGAGTCCAATGTGTATTTTTTCTTTAAAGGAACTGTTGATTTTACCCGTATCGTATCGGTTAATACAATTTCTTGAGACGACTTCCCTACAAGAATTTCAAAATCGCCACTTTCTACATACCAATCCTTTAATTCAACCTGATAAAAAGCGAATGCTCTTTTTCCTAATGTAAAAGTTACTCGTTTTTCTTCACCAGGTTCGAGGGCAATTTTTTCAAAACCTTTTAATTCCTTAACAGGTCTAACGACACTACTATCTACATCTTTTACATATAGTTGCACGATTTCTTTTCCAAATCGGTTGCCTGTATTTTTTACTTTTACAGTTACTGTCACTTGGTCTGTATCCATTATTTCCTTTTTATCCAGATGAATATCCGAATACTCGAAGGTTGTATAGGAAAGCCCATGTCCAAACGGGAAAAGCGGTTTTATGTCCACTTTGTCATGATATCTGTATCCAACAAATAAGCCTTCTCGGTACTCTACTTTATCTTTTCCTCCAGGGAAATTGATGAAAGATGGAGTATGGCTTAGTTTTGCAGGAAACGTTTCTGCCAGCTTCCCTGATGGGTTTCTATCACCAAACAGAAGATCTGTAACTGCACTGCCCATAGCTTGTCCACCCAAATAGGCTTCAAGTATTCCCTTTACTTTATTTACCCACGGCATTTCAACTGCAGATCCGTTTAACAGGACAATAATTGTATTACTTTGAACTTCTGTTATTGCTTCAATTAAAGCATTTTGATTATCAGGAAGTCTTAAGTGCTTTCTGTCGACTCCTTCAGCATCATATTTTTCAGGCAATCCAACAAACAAAATGGCTACATCTGATTCACTTGCAGCATTTTTTGCACCCGTTATCATTTCATTGTTGATTTCATCACAGTTTAAGGAATAACCTTCAGCGTACAGTAACTGGGCATCCTTGGCAGCATTTTTTATTTCATCATATGGAATATCAAATTTTGTAGGGTTAACCCTAGAGCTTCCGGCTCCTTGATATCTTGGACTTTTTGCAAAAGCGCCAATCAAGGCAATTTTACCCTTCTTCTCAAGTGGAAGAACATTATCTTCATTTTTTAAGAGTACCATACTCTCCACCGCGACTTCCCTGGCTAGTTCATGGTGAACGTTTCTATCATAGGTTGCATTCTCTTTCTTGTTGTCAAAAGCCATAAAAGTGATTCTCAAGATTCTTTCAACCGTGGCATCCAAAGTTTCTATAGACAATGAACCATTTCTTATAGCATTAATGATTTTCTTACTCCCTACTCCATTGCTTGTAGGCATCTCCAGATCCATACCCGCGGACAGCGCAGTATCTCTTTCACTTACAGCACCCCAATCAGATACAACAAAACCTTCGAATCCCCATTCATCTCTAAGAACCTCAGTTAACAGCTTTTTATTTTCTGAACAAAATTGACCATTAATCTTGTTATAAGCAGCCATGACAGTCCATGGTTGTGCTTCAACAATGGCTCCTTCAAAGCTTGCAAGATATATCTCCCTTAAAGTCCTCTCATCGATAACAACGTCTATATTGAATCTATTGGTTTCCTGATTATTTGCCGCAAAGTGTTTAAGAGAAGTACCAACCCCTTGGCTTTGAACTCCATTGATTTGCTTTTTTGTAAGCTCAGAAGATAAATAGGGATCCTCCGAAAAATATTCAAAGTTTCTTCCGCAAAGAGGTGACCTCTTAATATTGGTACCAGGTCCAAGGAGAATCTGTACCCCTTCAGCCTGACACTCTTCTCCAAGTGCAACCCCTACCTTTTCAATAAGCTCTTTATTCCAGGAACTAGCAAGACCTGCTGCAGTAGGGAAACAGGTTGCTGGTGCACTTTCATTCAATCCCATATGATCCTCGGCACCAGTCTGTTTTCTGAGACCATGTGGTCCATCAGTCAACATTATGGACGGAATACCATGATCTGGCATGGCTATTGTATTCCAGGCACTTACTCCTGAACACAGGCTTGCTTTCTCTTCCAAAGTCAATTGGGAAATAATATGTTTAATATCTCTTTCCATAAGCTCCTCCTTTAAGTGGCGATCATTTGTGATAGGTTTTTTTATCTATTAATATATCTTTATTATAGAATACGTTTTCATTTAAATATTTTATATTTGTTTCTCAGATTGTAAATTTGTATCATATGACAATTAAAGAAGGGCAGACCTGCAATGCAAAGACTTATCTCTGAAGTTGAATTAAATATTTCAGGTCTACCACACTAATACGTTAGATACTTTTGCGATACTAGATAAATTGGAAGAGTATGATGTAAGTTTATTTCCTATTCTGAGAATTTTGATACACCAAGTCCAAGCGGAAAATTTGTCGTCCAACTGATTATTTCGGTTCCACCTAGGCAATTTGAAGTCTTTGTACATCGTGCCTACCATATGCTCCATTGTCCAAAAATCACTGTTTACATTATTACCTTCCACTTGGTGTGCGGCTGTAGCAGCTCCAATCATAAAATAACTTATAAATTTCTCCATCATCATTTCCATCATCTCTAGCTTCTCTTTTTCTCCACATGTCTAAAAAAATGATTATTAACAGAGTTACTCAGAGCGATTACATTTAACTATAATATTTTTCGTAACATTACCTCTTCAATTGATATGGTATTTTAGTATTCTTTTTTGTATTTTTATAACACGAAAACTTCTGTGAAAAATAAAAACCACCCGTGATATGAAGTGACCCCATAAAGTTAGACATTTTATTTCATCAGGCAGCTCTTAAGGTCTGAGTCCGGTATTGTACCGGACT